>NZ_CP092489.1:566250-875000 GCF_025643335.1 Endozoicomonas sp. Mp262
ATCGGTATTATGAGCCGCACCTTTGGTCAGGAGGCCTGCCAGGTTGAACTGGATGCCTGTCTGGCGTTTAAAGACAAACTGGTTGCCATCGACCTGGCAGGTGACGAACTGGGCAAGCCTGGCGAGCTCTTTACCGGACACTTCAAACAGGTTCACGATGCAGGCCTTCATGTCACTGTTCATGCCGGTGAAGCCGCAGGTGCCGAAAGTATGTGGCAAGCGATTAAGGAACTGGGCGCAACCCGGATTGGTCATGGTGTTAAAGCCATTGAAGACCCCAGGCTGATGGATTATCTCGTAGAACACAACATTGGTATTGAGTCCTGCCTCACCTCCAATGTCCAGACCAGTACTTGCGAAAGTCTTGCCAGCCATCCTTTAAAGCGCTTTCTCGAGCATGGTGTCTTAGCCACACTCAATACCGATGATCCCGCTGTTGAGGGTATTGAGTTACCCCATGAATATGAAATAGCAGCTCCTGCGGCAGGACTCAGCCAGAAAGATATCTGTCAGTGTCAGGAAAATGGTTTGGCTGTTGCCTTTCTCAGTGATCAGGAAAAGGCTGAACTGAAGCAAACGGTAGCAAATGGTTGATGGCTAGACTCGTTCCCAGGTTCCTGAGGGTATCACGAAGGATATTTTGATTTACCACAGAGGCATAAAAACACGGATGCTTGTCGTTTAAAAGTATAAAAAAACCGAGCCTCTGTACCTTTGTGGTTCCAAAAAAAAGTCATTGGGCTAATGCCATTTGTGACAGTCCCGGGACTCTGGGAGCAAGAAGCAATAAACTCGGTGTCTTTTTTGAGGCAATGCTATTTTTTGCTCGCTTCCAGTGACGGCAGTTTATTAAACCGGTACTCCTGATCCCCCTTGGATAGAATCAACGTATCATCTCCCTCATACTTAACATGAGGGTTACCTCCCAACAGGTTTTGCAACGCTTCTTCCCGCTTGCGATCCTGACCATAACAAGCCATCAACGTTGAAGCCAAATGACCAATAACAAGCCGGTCTCCATCCATCTCCATGGTAGCCATCATTTGATTGCAACCGGCATACGCTGATATCCGGTCATCCTTCACCTGAAAGCTCATCGGTGTATCGCCTATGGATGGTGTTACTTCCTGCCAACGGCCTTCGGGCAGGGTTCCATTCATAGTACTACAACCTGTCAGCAAAGCTGCCGCCAGAGCCCCCCAACAAATAGCTTTCTTCACGATAGGGTTCTCGACCAATAAAAAAAACGGCAAGTATAATACTAGTTTCTATGGTTGATTGTTATGACCTTTTCTACTCACTCCAAGGCCGTTAAAAGATCCGTTCTCAGGGTCAATTTGTGATTCAAAGGCACTAAGTCTTTTATAAATTGACATTAACTCTATGATTGAACTCCATGAGTGCACCAAAAACTGGAATGAGTTTTCTACCCGGTTAAAGGCATTCAGTACTTGCTGCATTACACCAAGAGTAATAGCACCGGCAATGATAGTTGGCCCCATTGCAATTAACGGAACAATCACTGAAAACTGAATATACGACCATTTTGCTATATCAAAATAAAGATAGTGCTTATACAGCGTAAAGTAGTTCCGGCGCACATTGGCATAAAGTTCTTTTATAGTTGGAGGCTCGGCGCGGGTTTCATAATCTTCCCCAAAAACCAGTTCCTTGCGATAGGCCGCTTCAACTTTTTGATTATTAAATTCAAGACCTGGCAACTTAATTCCTATCAAGGCCAACAGAACTGTACCAGAAAAAGCAGAGACAATGGCAATCCATACCAGGGAGTCATCAATAGATCCCAACCACGGAAGCTCAGTAATAAGCTCACTAAACCGGGCTAGTATTGGTACAAACACCATCAGGGTGAATACGGAACGCATAAAACTGACACCGATACTTTCCACCAGGCTGGCAAAACGCATGGTATCTTCCTGAACCCGCTGGGAGGCTCCCTCAATATGCCGCAGCTTTGACCAGTTCATCATATAAAACTCATTCATCGCTGTTCGCCAGCGAAAAATATAATGGCGTATAAAGAAACTGATCAGTACTGCAACCACAATATAGATCGCAGCAATGGTTGAAAATGTCAGACACTTTTGAAGGAATTCAGAAAAAGTAACATTGCCGGGGTGCGTCAAAATCTGTTGCAGCGTGTCATAAAAATCGCCATACCACTCATTAATCCTGACATCCAGTTGAACCTGAAAATAGGTGGTGGCCAAAATAACCAGGCTGCCAAGAACAGACCAAAGCCACCAGCGTCGGCCTAGAAAAAATGATTTGAACATACTACCTGCCAAACACATTACAGTTATTAATGAATTATTTATTGACTACTGTATTTGGCAACAGTTCCCTGATCTGACCCGGATATTTGATGGGTTTAAAAACAGCTTATTCTTGACGTGTTCATTAAGCGAAGCGATGGCTGAAGCACGCCCTTCACAGCTCCATCAAACAACAGCCCCTAGCTGGGCGCGATTTAGATTTATCCACCTGACCTCTTGGCATCATAGCCCTGCTTTTTCAGCACATCCACCATAATATCCACATGGTCGCCCTGGAGTTCGATATTACCATCCTTGACTGCCCCTCCGCCGCCACAGCGTTTTTTCAGCTGTTTGGCAAATGCCTTAAGGTCATTTCCCGTCATGGGCAGGCCAGTAATCACCGTGACCACCTTGCCACCACGCCCTTTTTTTTCAGGCCTGACCCTGACGCTGCCATCGCCCTGGGGGACAGTATCTTTTACTTTCTCTTCTTTAACCCGTCCGGTTTCTGTGGAGTAAACCAGCCGGCTATCACTGTTACTGCTGTACTTAGTCATTCTTACATCTCTGTAGGGGGAGGGGAAACCCTGGCCCGGAAGCATGAATATCCATACAGCTATTGAATAAGTTGAAACACCCGTATGCATTCCCGGCGAGGAGAGGTTGTCGCGAAACCCTCAGGACGCTGGGAACGAGGCGCTTATCTTGTATAGATATTAACGCTTAGTGGCACTAGCCTTTTTCCAGCAGACGACGCAGGTCAATAATCGCTGCATTGGCCCTGGATATGTAGTTCGCCATCACCAGAGAGTGGTTGGCCAGGAAGCCAAAGCCATCACCATTAAGAATCATTGGACTCCAAACAGTATCCTGGGTAGCTTCCAATTCCCGGATAATCTGCTTCAGGCTGATCAGGGCATTTTTTTTGCGTAGCACATCGCCGAAATCTATTTCAATGGCACGAAGCAGATGAATTAAGGCCCAGGATGTACCTCGAGCTTCATAGAAGACATCATCAATTTCCAGCCAGGGTGTTTTTACCATCACAACAGCATCCATATCCGTAGACTGGGATGCTTCCGGATCACCCGCCAGGTCAGTATTTAACCGGCGTTTGCCTACACTGGCACTCAAGCGCTGTGACAAGCTACCAAGGCGGGTTTCCACATCAGTGAGCCAACGGGTGAGGTTATCTGCTCTGGCATAGAACTGGGCCGGGTCTTGCTGATTGGGCAACCGTTTCATATAGCTTTCCAGTTTATCGATACCCCGCTGGTATTCTTTCTCACTGGCCGGCAACATCCAGCTTTTAGCATCAAAGTTAAACTGGGGTTCGGCCACCGCCAGATCCCGGTCTTCCTTGGACTGGGACTGGGAACGGCTAAAGTCTTTACGAAGGGCGCGAGCCATGTCCCTGACCTGAACAAGTACGCCCAATTCCCAATTAGGCATATTATCCATGAACACACTGGGAGGCATGATATCGTTGCGTAAATAGCCGCCCGGCTTAGTCAGCAATGTATTGGAAATACGGTACAGGGTTGCAGTGGTGGTATACCCTGTCACCACTTCATTGCCATGATATGCAGCTATTTTTTCAGCATTTCCCTGGACAGAGAACTGGTCCGGCTCAATACTCCAGTAAATGCCAAGAGCTGTGATCAAAACCAGTATGCCTGCCAGGAAAAAAAGCAGGATTTTGCTTTTTACCTTGCTACCGGCCACTTCAAAACCCACTCTTATTCGTTCTTTAAAACCGTCCAAAGCCATAATATCCTCACCTGCCCACTACACCTGAAGCCTGTAAAGTCTGTCTATGATATTTTCATTCCGTAAAAGCGTCATCAGTCAGCTCTATACAGAGCCCGGTAGCTATTATCCTCCATAACAGTAGTAATACCAATCGCTGATTTAAAATCTTATTTTGTGTTTGTTTGTCGAGAGTGGGGAGCTGTATTGCACTTTGATTCTTAATCCCTAAATCCCACTTAACGCTCAAAGGATGAGGACACAGGCTGCGCCCACTTACAGCACGTTAGGGAAAGAACATGGCCACTAACATAAACTGCTTTTGATTTCTGATCGACAGGTAGCGGCAATGAGAAGTCAGCAGGTGAGCTGATAGATAGGCAAATCTGTGGCTGTGTCCATCTGACAGTCCTACCGAGTGTCTTTCTAAATCTCCCTATTGCGCTGGCTATCTGAACAAAAATCCTGCGTTGAAACTCTTCTCGCCATAGCTACGAATATAGACCGTCACTTCACCTTATCTTTTCCGCCAGTCAGCCATATTCATAACGGGGTTTGAAGAGCTACCTCAGCAATCTCTTTTTTTGGCGAGACCCTGTAAAATGTTGGAGTCAAGGGAGGGGGTAAAGATTATTTTGGGAGAACGGGGTATGGTTCCTTTAAGAAACGATAGATTAAATTTCTTATCTGTTCTTTTTCCCCTGATTTTAAAAAAGTTAATCTGTCCAAGTTACCTAGCATTTCTTGATGTTTTTCGGTGCTTCTACGTTTCTTGTTAGTATAAAATTCCTGCCAAAATATTTCCGTTGCTATTATTTTATTTATATTGATTTTGTCATCTGGGTTAACTAACTCTTCTTTCACAGCAAGTCGATACCTGTCCATTTGTTTCTCAACCGCATTATGATCAAGCCCCATAAATAAAGTGGGCAAAATCATTACAGCCTGATCCCAAAACCCAGAGATAAAACAACTTGGATCTAGTCCCATGAAGGTTTTATTTCCAGATAGATTAAAATGCAAATAAGCAAAGTTTAGTAACAACGTATCTGCGTGTTTAGCAAATAAATTTAATAACGATGGTTCTTTTTTTACTAAGGTATACATATGAATTATCATATGCCGAGCTGATTGTATTTGTCTGTCAAAAGCTTCACATGATTCACTGTCAGTTGGAGGGGAAACATATAGCAATTGAACAGTTCTAAGTAAAATCGCGGTTAGAAGAAGCTCTAAGTTTATTTTATCATAAATTATTTGATAGGTTCTTTCTTCTTGATTGCCTTCTGTTTTGAATACAACATTTTCTGGAAATTTTGTAAGGTGATACAAAAATGGTTCTCTGTTTTCTTCTTTTATATTACATATATATTGATCTATAAATACATCTATGATATCCAGTATTGCAGGATCAAAAAAATCACTAAGCAGGTGCGCATCTAACTCTAGGTCAAAATCAGCTTTTATGCTATGAAACTTGATTGCAGATGGTATTGTTATTAGATTGGGGTTACTAAATGCTATATAAATTAATAAACGTCCTGCATTTTTATATGTCAATGATGCCGCTCTTAACGGGATAACCAAATATCGATATAAATCATGTGCTTTCGGACTTGTACCAGTTTTTTTTTGACCGAGTTCTGTGAGCATATCAGTCATAAATTTTTTTTCTTCTTGGCAATTGGAGATACTAAGCAGGTTTTCTAGAATTCTTTGGCAATGACCGAAGGTAATTCTTTCCATTAAATGAATGCCACTTTGTGCCCCCTGTTTTTGCTCGTGAGATGAACAATCACCTTCCATTACTATTTCTACAACTTGGGGGGGAGATGCTAAAGCAGTATCTTGAGGAACCTCCATTGAAAACTCAGTCACTGATAAGTTACTCATTTCAGCTTCCAGCGTTTCATCTGCCAGCCTGTGCTGTTGGTTATCATTGATTTCAATATTATCTGGAGTAGTGGTTGTAGATGGTAATAGGTCATGAAAAGCATTGGTAATAAAGCTAAAGTCTTTATGTTGAATAACAAACTGGCAAAAAGGAGCATTTTTAACATGAAAAGTCCATAAGTCGTCTTGAAAACTGTTTTGCTGTGGTAATTGTAAATTACAAAAGTAGCAGCGTATGACTTTATCTTGGCTTGAATAAAAAAAACCAGACATTGCAAGTAACTTTTTATTTTCAGTTTTTTCTGAAAAAGAACTGAGCCTAGCCTGTTGATCCTGATAATCAGAGTTTATTGGATCAATACTTCTACCCAGTTTTCTATGAACGCGATATATATATTCAAACCCCTTATTTTCCATTAAAAAAGAGCAATAAGGACTAAGAAAAGCATGTTCTTTAAAATAGTGTTTTGTTGAGGCAACATCTATTTGTAAACCACAACAATGGCATTCTATGATATTTCCTTTTCCGGTATAAAAGAAACCTTTATCCACCATTCTTTTTATTTCTTTTTGTCTTTTTCTTTTTTCTTGCAGCTCCATTTCTTCTATTTTTTTTATCAATTGTTCTGTCAAGGATTCTTTTCCTTGATTTTGACTGATTCGCGTTGATTTATCATCTAAGTCAGGTTGAGATAATTTAGTTGAGGATGAGAAACAATCAGGTGTTTTTGTAACACTTTCTTCTTCTGAAGCTTTTGTTTTCTCCCTTTTCTCCCTTTTCTCCCTTTTCTCCCTTTTCTCCCTTTTCTCCCCTTTCTCCCCTTTCTCCCCCTTTTTCTTTTTTTTCTTTTCAGGGGTGCTTTGTTCTAAAGTTTTTTTCCCTAGAGGTAAAAGGTGAGTGTCTTCCTCTATTATTGTTGATGTTGCTTGACTTGATTCTCCATTATCGGCCATGTTTGAAAGATGAGAAGTTTCAGATTCTGATTCGTGTTCAAAATTTTTGAGAGAGATATTTTTATTATTTTTTCCTTGATATATGCCTTCAGCGTTTTGAGGGTATGGTATATCTGTTGTGCCACCAGTTTTTTCTCCTATATCAGGTTCTTCGAGCATAGAGTGTTTTCTATTTTTAGAAGCTGTTACTGGTATTCCTTCTCTTTTTTTCTGTAAAGTACGGGTGTGTTTAGAGTGAGAGTTTTCTTTAGGTGGGTGCATTTTATTTACTTGATTTCCTAGATTATTTTTCAGTGATAAGTCATTACTTCCTGAATCAGGTATCTCTGTTTGCTTTTCTGGTGTTTGTTTCTTGATAGCCGGAGACTTTAACGGCAGCTCATTGGTTTTAGCTATTGGTGCTGCTGTGTCTTTTTTGCGATCTTCTTTTATAATACGCGACCGTTTAGGATTGGTATCTTTTTTTGAGGTTGCTTTTTTTGTCTGATGGCCCTGACTGTAGCTAAATTCACATTCAGGTGTCAAAGGTTGCCTTGCTGTATGTTTTTTTCTATTTTTTTTAGATGAAGGCTTAAATCTTTCTTGGCAAGATTTTTTTAATATTTGGATATACTCCTCTCCTCTCTGTTGTAGAGGCGAGGAAAGGTTCTCCAAATAATAAATAGAATTTTCAATATTTTTCAGTTGATTTATATTTTGCACAAACTCGTGCCACTCCTGTTCTAGTACTGTCGCATCCACCTGCAAAGGTATTTCTTTCTTTTTTTCCTCCCTTTGTTGTTTTTTAAATAGCCCTTTTTTATCTAGCCTTGGTTGCATTGGTTTTGAGTATTGCAGAGGTGAATGGGTATTTTTATCTTCTATTTCAGAAAGTTGCTGCCAACTGATAGCAAGTGGTTGTGCTGTCTCCCCTCTTTCGAAGAGTTCTTCGGTGATGATTGTTTTTTTATCTTTATTATCTAAAAAATCTAAAGATACACCCTGCCAATCATCAGATAGAACCATACACTGTTTTATATGAGGCTCCTCTATCATTGCTACGAATACAGGATCTTTTTTTGGAATTACTGCACTTGACCTCCTGTGATAAGAAGGATAAATGATACTAGCGGTTAGACGCAGAAGGTTGATGCTGCTCTGAGGCGACAATTTAAATTTATTTCTAAAAATATTTTCAAGAGTTAAATGAAGTATATATCTTGCAAATAAGTGCTCTTTCTTTACTGACTTATGGAGTTGATCAGTTAAAAATATACAATTTTCCTTTGCTAGACTATCAACAAACCATTGTTCTAAAAAAACCTCATACGAAGTTAGTTCTGCAATATCATTTAATGGCAATGTCAAGCCTAGTATTTTTGAGAGTCTTGAATTTGATAGGCATTGGTCTAAATATAGAAAGTAATAGTAAGTAAATATGCCTGCTATTTGCTCGGCAAATCCATTCATAAAATTTATGTCTTTTGATAATATATCTCGCATCAAATAGGGATAGACTAATCTTGCTGATTGTGCCAAATCTCGTTCTTTTAGGCAGTCATAAAATCGGAACATTATTGCTACTGTCGTTTCATGAGGATAATTTGCCAGCATCACCATTTCTTCATAAAAGTCAGACTCATGGACTATCTTATAGTTTGGGAACCACCGTAGGTATTGTAAAACACTGCCTTCAATAATAAAAGTACTGTGATATTTTTCTGCATTTAAAAAAACTTCGCAAGGAGTAACGCCTAGAAGGGTTTCTAGATGTTCATTAAGAATATTGAGAAGTTTTTGCATATCAAAACCGGAAGCAAATAACTGATCCAGTTCTAAAAATATTCTTGTTAAAAAATCACCTTGAAGGAAGTCAGAAGCTTGCTTTTGGTCTATTTTTTGAAGCTGGTGATCAATTAATGGAATAAAAACAACAAGGTCTTTTCTACGCTTTTCTTTTTGACTTACAGAATCCATGAAATTAATATCAAAACAATGATCAAGATGATGTTTTATTTTAATTTTATAAGTAGCGTTTGCCATCTGCATCATAAAAAATAGAATAATAAAAAAATATTTCTTTAGCATTTTTCCTCACTATTTCAAATAGTGGCTATTTAAATTAGAGTTGATTGATTATGAGTAAAATTAATAATGTTGCAAATATAGTACAGATGGCGGATTCTACAATTTTAGACAGCCATGGTTCACTTTCTCTGGCGTTTTATATATTGACTCAACCAGCATCGCCACCTTTGAAAAAAGTCAGGCACTTCGTTATAATAAGTTTTTAAAAGAAAAATATGATGTTGACCTGGTTATAACTCGCAGGAAAAACATAAAATCCCGGAGCCTGCCTGCTTTTGGCAAAATACTATGTTAGGGGGCAGGCAATCATTGAGATGGTTAATGACCAATTAAAGAAGAAGCCATCCCTAAAAATTCAACACTCAAGGCCGACTGAAGTGGCTTAATAGTTGTTATGTCGAACTCAGGTCAGGCGTTAAGCGGGACTTAAGAATTCTTAGTCTATAAGCTTCACCGGCTTGGCCAGGTAATACCCCTGCCCTCCCTGTACCCCCAGTTCATTCAACTTTGCCCACTCCACTTCATCTTCTATACCCTGTGCCAACAAGGTGATATCTCTGCTGCTGGCCAGCATAGCCAGTGTTCGAATATAAAACTGATTCCCCTGATTATCTGCAATGCCCCTGACAAAACTACTATCCAGTTTTATACAGCTGACATCCAGCGTATTAAGATTATTCAGTGACTGGCTTGATACCCCAAAATGATCCAGAGAAAAATGGCAGCCCGTCGTTGTTAACTTTCTGATGCGAGAGTCCAGCAGTTCTCGGTCCTGAAGCAAAATGCGCTCAGGGGTTTCCACTATGATGCGGGAACTGATAGCAGGGTTTTCCCACAACAGTTGGCAGAGCCAGTTGAAAAAACCGTCATCCATGATCGAACGGGGGAACAGGTTGATACAATAGCTTTGCTCTGTTGACCGTTGCATATGGAGTAAAAGACAGTTTACAACTGCCCGGTCAAAATCAGTATGCAGATCAAACCGATCCACCATTGGCAAAAAGGCTTGCGCCGAAGCAAGCTCATTATCCAGACGCAACCGTGCCAGTACTTCACAAAACAAGGGCTTTTTCTGATGATCAAAGGCCTGCTGGCCAAACAGTTCAATATCCTCATTCACCAAAACATGCTGTAAAGCCTCCTGCCACTGCCCTTCCGTCCAACTCAAATAGGGCAGCTCCTCAGCTTTGCCTATTTCCTTGACTTTCCAGCTATTTCTCCCCTGCAACTCAAGATCTGTCAAAAATACAAATGCTTGCTCAAGCAAATCGTGATACTGACAGTGGCCAATGTGGGTGACTGATGCCAGGTGCAATTTATCCTCCCCCTCATTACTAACGAAGAAATGCAACGAGGCCAAAGCACGAAAACACCCTTCTGTAATTCGCTTATTTTCTTCAATGCCACAGGCAGGCAGGAAAATGACAAATTCAGAAAGGGTTTTACGTCCGACAATAGCATCAGGCCAGTGCTCTATGGTTCCACGCAAGCGACTGGATACGTCAATCAGCAGTTTATCAACAGCGTCACGCCCCTTATTGCTATGATGCGCATCCAGCCCCCTGATCTTAATTAAAATAAAAGAGCCACCCACTTCTCCCCGTTCCTCACTGAGCGTTTCCGTGACCTGACTCTCAAAGGCCCGCTCATTTAAAATGCCGGTTAAGGCATCCTTTAATGACTGCCTGCGTAGTTCCTCGGTTAGAATGACCTTTTCATTAAATAGCTTTTCCAGTTTCCCCGCCATTCTATTCATGGCTTCTACAACCTGACGCAAATCCCTGGTTCTCGGGAGTTGTGGCTGTATTTCAAAACGACGATCACAAATCGCATTCGCTTGTTTTTCCAATGCTTTTAATGGCCGTAATACCACCCTGAGAAATATGTTCAAACCAATAATGGCAATAAACAACCATAAGCTAAAAAGCAGGCTTTCATTACGGGTTTTCAACCACAATGTTCTATAGGCATCACCGGGATGACTGGCCACATAGAGCACCCCGAAAGGCACCCATCCCTGGTTCACCTCTGTGGAAACTTCCGGTATGTCCAACGCTACAATAGAAATAAACCATTCGGGCACTCCTTCTATATTCAATGGATGCTCACTGTTCACCAGCACATTTCCGGACAGGTCAGAAAAACGGATAACCCGATAAAACCCACGATCAAAGACAGCATCAACCATAGAGTCAATGGTTGCCACATCACCCTTTTGAGTAGAGGCTAAAGCCACACCAAGGGAGGTGGCCGTATCCTGGGCATGGGATTTCAACTGGGTCTGAAGATAGCTTCGCGCATCCTTGATATTCATTATCAGACTACAGGTAAACAGTAATAGCAGTAGCCCTGTCATGCTCAATGCCAGCTGTCTGAGTAGTGTCATGATCCCATCCCTGTCATCACTTTTTTAAAATTTACTGGTAACCGTTTCCTTAAACCGGGTTCTGAGTTTCATCCAACGGCTTATATCATCTGCCTGCCCCACTCTCTTCCCACTGCCTCGCTGACGGGAAACCCAGAGACCATCACCATTAAAATTGTAAATTGGCTTTAAGTCTCGCCTCCGGCCAGCAGGCAATATCATTTTATTCAGATTATCCAGAATAAGGGGCTCGGTATCAGGTGCCTCAAAATAACTGAGAACCATATGGGCCTGCTTATATTCAAGGGCCATAACATAGGTAATTCGCAATTTTTCATCAGGAATGCCCAACTTGATCAAAGTAAAATACTTGGCCACGGAAAAGTCTTCACAATCCCCCCCGCCACTAGCCAAAAACTCTACCGGGGTCGCCCAGAAATCCTCTTTGCCCCAGTGATCAATATCATCAATAAATTTTTGGGTATTAAAGAAGTCGTTAACCAGTCGCAGCTTGTGAGTTTCAGACAGGTTTTTATTGTTATTATCATTTAAGAGTGCTTTCCAGTCTTGCATCCTGATTTCCGCAGCCTTGCCATACTCCCTGCGAACACTCTCCAGCAAAGCATCAGAAATAGAGAAAACATTCGCAACGGTTTGGCGACTGAAGAGCAGAACAAGAAAGCAAAAAAAAACTAAGCGTATGACGTCCCTGTCATAGTCAGCACAGTCAGAAATATAGGATTTCATAAGGCTGGGTACTTATTACCAGTGCTAATACAGAAGATATCAACCATCCTGCATTCTGTGCAAACATTGGCAGAAAATCAGCGCCTGTTTTCGCTATCACTATAAAGCTATTTAAGGCTGCTTCTTAGCTTTGTTAACCAATTACATAGGTCTGGAATCCAGGTTAAGATAATGGATCAGGGTTGATGAGGGCACCACAGTACCTACCAGATTTTTTAACGGGTCAGTCATTCTCGCAAGCTTAAATGAAGCTAGCCAGACTAACGCCCTCCACTCCTCAGGACTTCGGCTTTTAGTATAGATAATTTGTTCATCCACCCTTTTTATAACACGCTCATTAAAATCGTTATCCCTGATAATCTCATCAGTCTTATTCTCTGCCTTTGATTTAGAAGGGCTGATAACCCAGTGATCCTGCTGGGCAAATGATATAAGCAGCTCTCTGGTATCCGGCTGATCAGAAAACCGTTGGTCATCAAAAATCCAAACACCCCGGGCTAAACTCAGAGCCATTAGGTTCAAGCGTTTCGGTACGGTAACAACAGGTAAGAAAGAATCCCCCTCAAACTCGAATTCCGTTAAACCCGGGTCATTAACAAACTGACTGATTACCTGGGTGAGTTTTGCTAAAATAGCCTCATCAAACACTGAAACGACGGTGTAACCTTCACCATGTTTTGTACCAGACTCGTTTGCATAACCTCTTCCATAGCCTCCAGCAACTATTTCATCCAGAATCGAGTACGCATTTTCTGGCCACTCCATTTTAACGGATAGCCTGGGACTGCTTTCAATGATATTTCCTGCATCATCTTTCTCTATTAACAGTACCTGTAAATTCAAGCCATTAACCAGGGATCTTGAGAAAAATATTCTCAGTGTTTTTTTATCTGGAACACCTTGCGCTAATGCCTTTAGCGTTTTAAGCCAACTTCTTGCCTTATCAGCCCCATCGCCAAAAAGCCCCGTGTAAATATAATGGCCCCAACCCTGATAAACAGGTTTAATATCGATAAAGGGCAGCCCTTCTGATAAAGTCGAAGCTAAATGTACATTATCAGCACTGTTAAATGTAGTATCCCAGTACCATGCAATATTATTTGAAATCCATGCCCCGGACTTCCTTGCAGCAGGTGGAATAACTAAAGCAATATCAGCAATAGAACGGCTAATAACCTCATCCTGATCATCCAGTGGATAAATAAGGGGTGGGTCTTCAGTACTAAAATAATTCAAGGGGTTCCATGATACTGCAGGAATTAACATCGCTATCTCGGAATAATTATACATACTGATCAGGGTACCTAAAGTCCCCCCTAAAAAAGATGTTGCAGCAGATTTATAAAGCCCCTTACTCGCCAGTAGATAGGTTGTTGGCAATGATATCGCTGTTGCGGTAGCTAACAAAAAATTAAATCCGTCATTTCTGGTTATAAAATTATGAAGAGGATCATAAACAGAGTCTTTCCACTCACTGAAATAACTTCTGGTATTTTTGGCATAGGCATCAGGAATAGTATCCCCATACACTTGTGTATAAAAAAAAACAAAAAATGTTATTACTATTATTTTTTTCGTCAATTTTGAAATCATATAAAGCGCCTTCCCATATCAGCTTCAATTACCATAATTAATATAAAATTCAATTACCTCAAAAAATAGTTATTCAAAAATATGACCCAACAAGTGACAAAAAGTTCATGCAAAGACAAATAATTAAGCTAAAAATATTCATACTTCCATCTAACTGATAAAATCAGTGCTTATCCCCTTAATCCATTCAACCACATGAAAACAAAACACAAATAGTGCATTATCATCCACATCAATAAGGAAGGAGGCCAGGATTTAATGGTCAAAAAAGTAGCAATTATATTATCCGGCAGCGGCGTCTTTGATGGCTCAGAGATCCATGAAGCTGTTATTACACTACTGTATCTTGATAAGGCTGGAGCCAGCTATCAATGCTATGCACCGGATGTGGATCAACATCATGTGATCAACCACATCACTGGCGAAGATACAGGGGAAACCCGCAATGTGCTGGTTGAATCGGCTCGAATAGCCCGGGGAAATATCAAGCCTGTCAAAGCATTAAAGCCAGAGGACTATGATGCGTTAATACTTCCCGGAGGCTTTGGAGCCGCCAAAAATCTTTCAGATTTCGCATTGAATGGTGCCGGTCTTCGTGTTCAGGTGGATGTACTGGCTGTAGCCAAAGCCTTTGCCGAGGCAGGCAAACCCATGGGGCTTATCTGTATTGCTCCAGCCCTGACAGGCAGAATCCATACAGAAGGGGCTCGCTGTACCATTGGCAATGACCCTGACACTGCATCAGCCATTGAACAAACCGGCGCTGTACATGTGAACTGCCCGGTGGATGATATTGTTGTAGATGAAGCCCGAAAACTGGTGACAACCCCGGCTTATATGCTGGCTCAGAGCATTGGTGAAGCGGCTACAGGCATAGAAAAGCTGGTTAATAAGGTGTTGGAGCTAGCCTAGGGAATAAGGAAAGACTCGTTCCCAGGCTCCTGCATTTTCTGCATTCAAACCATCCATGGTCTTTGACGCTGGGAACGAGGGGGACATAGATTTCTATTCCCCATTAACATTCCCTTCTGAGCTAACGACGCTTGGGTACTATTACATACAGTTTGCCGGGAGACTGTTGTGGGCCTGCCAGTTGTTCAGCCTCCGGACCAACTCCCATATAAATATCACCGCGAACCGGCCCTTTGATGGCACTGCCGGTATCCTGGGCCACCATCATTTTTCGATAAGGCTCACCGGAGGCGGTTAATTTTGTATCCAGCCATACAGGAATACCATAAGGGATATACTTTGGGTCCACCGCCAGGGTTCTATGAGGGGTCGCCGGAACACCCTGAGCGGTCACAGCCCCCATTTTAGCTGCCCTGAAAAAGATATACCGTGGGTTCTGGTTAAAAAGCTCCCTTTGCTTATCAGGGTGGGCATTCAACCATTCTTTAATGGTCGCCAGTGATACTTCCTGTAATTCACCCCTTTCCTTTAACACTCGGCCAATGGCAACATAGCCATGCCCGTTATTCCCCGCATAAGCCACATGCAGCAGGCTGCCATCCTTTAGCTGAACATTGCCTGATCCCTGAATTTGCAGAAAGAACTTATCACTTGGACTGCGTATCCACACCAGTATCTGCTCTGGCTTAACCCGGCCTGTACTTATTTTTTCTTCAATTTCGGCTCGGGTATCATAAGGCTTCAGTGAATCACCTGTTTTTTTTCCGGCAATACGCTCACCTTTTCCCTGCCCCCCCCTGTGCTTTACCGTGACCAGATCCTCTGGCAACTTTAGCAATGGGGTTTCAAATCCCGGCTCTTTCTGGAGACGGCCTTGATACACAGGCGAGTAATAGCCAGTAAACAACCCCGGTTGATTCACAGCCACCCGATAGACCTGAAAGTTATCCTCAAAAAACTGTTTTACTTTCCCTTCTGGCAGCCCACTCAACTCACCACATAGTTGTTGCCACTGCTTATAACTCCCCCATGGAGAATTATCAGTCAGCGTACGTCTATTCAGTTTTCTGCAACTGTTCAGTAATACCGGCCGGGTCTCATTGGCTTGCTCATTACTCCAACCTGTCAGCGCTTTAAAGCTGGTCAATTGAAGCGATGTGCCCATACTATGGCCAGGCTGTGAGGTGCAGCCGGAAACCATTAGAGCCATTACAATCAAAATGATTTTTCTCATTACTCTTCCAGTTTACAGGTGCATTTTTCAATAGGTTAGCCCCATTCCCGACGAGGACGCCGGGAACGCGGGGAGTCCCTATTTTCCCGTTATCACCTTACGGATTACCCACTGGAGACATAGCCATAGCCAGCTTGGCTATTTCCTTATCAATAAAGTACAGCCCCTTACCCTCAACGCCAATCATATCAATCTTGTCCAGGGTACTTTTGAAGACTTTCTCTTCTTCATGCTGTTCAGCCACATACCACTGAAGGAAATTAAAGGTTGAGTAATCCTTTTCTGTAAAGGCAGTATCTGCCAGCTCATTTATTTTTCGGGTAACTTCACACTCATGCTCATAGGTGCGCTGAAAGACATCCCGCACAGACTCAAAACTTTGGGGAGGTGCCTCGATGGCTCCCAAAACCGCCATGGCTCCAGTCTCGTTGACATAATCAAACAACTTCTGCATATGATGCATTTCTTCCTGGGCATGACGGCGCAGAAACTGGTTGCAACCATCGAGTCCCTGGGCTTCACACCAGGCAGCCATCTGCAGGTAGAGATTAGATGAATAAAATTCCAGATTAACCTGTTCGTTCAGCTTATCCAGCATCTTCTGGCTTAACATCCCCGTTAACTCCTCAGTTTATTCAGTAAGCCACTATTTTAAATCCACTTGGGTTTATGCAGAAAGCCCCGGCTGCAATAATGAGCCGCTTTTTACCAAAAGGGTCTAAAAATGAGCATTGACACATCCATTTTCGATACGCCTGACACACTCTATTACCGGCTAAAGGATTCCTGTGCGGATGACTGGCAAGCTTACTGCCATCACCCTTTTGTTCAGGGAATTGCCGATGGCACACTGCCGCAGGAAAGCTTTCAGCACTATCTTCAACAGGATTACCTGTTCCTGATCCATTTTGCCCGGGCTTATTCACTGGCGGTGGTCAAGGCCGATAATCTGGAGGATATGCGGGCAGCCGCCACCTCTGCTGGTAACACTCTGAATACAGAAATGAGTCTTCACCTTAATTACTGCAAACAGTGGGGACTCACCGAGGCGGATGTGATCAGGCAACCGGAAGCACGGGCGAACATGGCTTATACCCGCTATGTCCTTGAACGGGGGATGTCCGGAGATATTCTTGACCTTTATACGGCCCTGTCACCCTGCTCTGTGGGTTACGCTGAAATTGGCCGACGCCTGATTAATGACCCCGCCACCCTGCGTGAAGGAAACCCTTACCTGAGCTGGATTGAAACCTATGGCAGCGATGAGTACCTGGAATCCGCAATAGGACAGGTTGAAACCCTGGAAAAACTGGCAGCAAGCCGCTATAACAAGGCCCGGATGACATCTCTCTGTCAGACATTCCGGGAGGCCACCCGACTTGAAGTCGGGTTCTGGGATATGGGCTGGAATCGCTCGTTCTGATTAGATGTTAATGGTTGGCAGTTGAAGTTCTGCCAACCATTTCCCACTTTTTATTCCCTATTATTTCAGCAAAAAGGCTATTCATTTTTACTTCTCAATATTTGGAACAGGTTGAAGTAGCTATCACAAACTCTCTGTGGATTTTTTTTTAAAAACAGAGCCAAAAGATAAACAGCAGCCCAAGGGAATCTTTTATTTTTATAAGGATTAACACTTATTTTTATAAGTATTAATTCAGCTTTCAAGCTTAGAATAATTTGCCGTTAATTAATGGGAGTGTAAAGAATCCGTATGGAGTTTTTTCCGGGCGAATTATTCATAATTTATAAAAATCTGAGATCACGGTAAAAATACCTTTAAAAAACAATAAATTATAAAAATATAGAAAAAGATTTTCACAAATTGAAAGCACTATAGACAGTTATCTATTCAAAAAAACTCATAGGCACTTTCAATTATCTCATGTGACGCAAGTGCAAAATCTTTTGAATAATGCGAAAAAAACTGTCATAGGCCATTTAGTTATTAAGTGCTTTGACAAATAAATTTTTTAATCATGATGCCCGGCTTGATATCTTCAGATGTAAGTCAGCTGAGGTTCTCATGACTATTTGCACACAAACACAAATACTCGGGAGTAGGGCTTATGCAGAAGAAGCTGCTTGCCACTGTTGTTGCATCGCTCGTAGCGGGTCAGGCTATGGCTCTGGAAGTTGTTAACGATGGCACTAACAAACTGACCATTGGTGGCCGTATCGGTATCCAGACCGAAACCAAAGACGGCAAAACCAGCGCTGATAATGATAGCGCCCGTATTAACTTCGGCTTCGAGCACAAGCTGTCTGAAACCATGACAGGTTTTGCTAAAGCGGAGTGGGGCTACAAGGCTCATAACGAATACACCAGCGAAAATGGCGAAACTAAAGCTGATGACCTGTTCAGCAACCGTCTGGGCTATGTTGGTCTGAAGCACAGCCAGTACGGTGCTGTAGCTGCCGGTAAGCAGTGGTCTGTATACAGCGACGTAGCGAACTGGACCGATGAATTCGCGATCGGTGGCGGTGCTGCTATGGGACAGTACAACGGCTTCACCGATGACGGTGGTTTTAGTGGTACTGGCCGTGCTGACAATGCCTTCACCTATCGTGGTGAGTTTGCAGGCCTGAAAGTTGGTGCTCAGTACCAGCTGCGTGGCGAAAGCTACAAAAAAGATGACAGTAATGTCGCCGATACTGCTGACAACATCAAGCGTAAACATGGCTATCAGCTGGCTGCCAGCTATACCCTGGATATGGGACTGTCCTTTGGTGGCACCTATAGCGAAACAAGCTTCGAAAGAGGCCTGGCTAACGAGCAAAGCAGTAACCTGAAGTCCAAAGCTGCTGTTGCTGCTGTTAAGTACGACATGAACGATATCTATGTCGCAGCCACCTATGGTCAGTTCAGAAACCACACCTCTGCACATTTGGGTAAGAACGCTGCTACTTCTGACGGCAACATGGGTCTGGACCAAAAGTCCGAAGGTATCGAACTGTACGGTCGCTACAAGCTGAGCCAGGTTCTGGATGGCGGCATTTCCCTGCAGGCAGGCTGGAACCAACTGAAAGTCAAAGATGACAATCGCGGCAACAGCTCCGATGCCAAGATTGACAAAATGATGCTGGGCGCTATCTATGAAGTGGGCCCAATGCAGTTTGCTGCCGAGTACACTTGGGACAAGAGCAAATCTTTCGACAAAGTTGAAAATGGCAAAAATGTCTACAAAGATGCAGACAACTACTTCAACCTGCAGGCTCGCTACTACTTCTAAGCGAACCCCAGTTATTGTCTAAACAGGCCGCCAGCATTGCTGGCAGCCTTAAAAAATGCCCTGACTGATTCCAGCAGGGCGTTTTTTTAGACGCGTAAACCTCGCCAACCTCGTTCCCAGGCTCCCGCCTGGGAATGCATACCTCCCCTCGCCAGCGAGTCCGGTATTAGCCAGAAATATCCGTATGCATTCCCAGCGAGGACGCTGGGAACGAGAAGAAAACAATAAGCCTCCGTGTCTTTGTGCCTTTATGGTTAATCAAAATTCCTGAATCCTAAATCGCTAAGGCAATCGCCTCACCACTCTGCTCACTAAGGCAACTATTCAGCAGTTCAGGAAACAGTTCCTGGGTGCTATCGCACAGCCACTGATCACTTTCTTCATCATAACTAAAATGAAAGCCGCCACTTTTTGCTGCCAGCCAGAGTTGTCGCAAAGGGGTCTGCCTGCTGAGAATAAGCTTACTGCCATTTTCACAGGTCAGGGTCAAAATCCCCCCCGTGGTTTCGTAATCAATATCCGCACCAGACTCTTCTATGGCATCTTCAATGGCTAACATCAGGTGATCCAGAAGCTGGTTATAGCGACTTTCGTTCATGGTATTCCAGATAGTGTATAAACAATACAGCGCAGGGTAGACTGGAGAGCTTCCAGGCTCAAGTACTCATTAGAAATGTATAGTTCTCAACACAACCCGGTTATAATGCCAGATCTAAAAACCGGAAACCTCAGGAGCTTCCATGAGAGCCTTGCTTGTACTCGTGCTACCGATACTGCTGCTGTCCGGCTGTGGACAGAAAGGGGATCTTTATATCCCGGAAAGCGGCAGCACACTCCAAGCACAGTCGATGTCTATCAGTGGACAACAGCCTTGATTATCCAAAAGGCGCTTTTTACCATGAAAGTGCCGTTACCATGGCTTATGGCCATAATGACGGCCAGCAATGAGCAACATATTTCGCTCATGACTGCTTAGGTCATAAGTAATAGGGGGGCCTGATGGACTGTTTTTTTTATAACGAGGGTCAACTCCAGGCAGAATCCCTGGCTGTGGCTGATATTGCCCACAGGTTTGGCACGCCTCTTTACCTCTATTCCCGGGCGGGCCTGGAGGCCGGGTATCAGGCGTACAGTATTCCCCTGAAAAACCGGCCTCACCTGATTTGCTATGCCGTTAAGGCCAATAGCAATCTTGCCGTTTTAAATATTCTTGCCCGACAAGGCGCCGGTTTTGATATTGTTTCCCTGGGGGAACTGGAACGGGTACTGGCGGCCGGGGGATCACCTTCAAAAATAGTTTTTTCCGGCGTCGGCAAACAGCACCGGGAAATTCAGCGCGCCCTGGAAGTGGGCATACACTGCTTTAATGTAGAGTCTGAAACCGAGCTTGAACGCATCCAGACCATCGCTGATAAGCTCAATACCACCGCCCCCATCTCTCTTCGGGTCAACCCAGATGTGGATGCCCAAACCCACCCTTATATTTCCACAGGACTCAAGGACAATAAGTTTGGTGTTGATATTAACAAGGCAGAAGACTTCTACCGGAAGGCAGCCGCCCTGCCACATATTAAGGTCATCGGGGTGGATTGCCATATTGGCTCGCAACTGACATCAAAGGAACCCTTCCTTGACGCCCTTGATCGCCTGCTTCTGTTGATTGATAACCTTAAAGCACAGGGTATTACCATTCAGCATCTGGATATTGGCGGAGGGCTGGGCGTTCGCTATAAAGATGAAACACCGCCTTCCCCGGAAGAATATCTGAAGGCCGTTCTGCACCGGCTTGAGAGACGAAATCTTAAACTGGTTGTAGAACCCGGCCGTTCCATTGCCGCCCAGGCAGGCATTCTTTTGACCCGGGTCGAACTGATCAAAAGAACAGGGCATAAAGCCTTTGCCATTGTTGATGCCGCGATGAATGACAAACTGCGGCCTTCAATCTATGGGGCCTGGCATGATATAGAGTCCGTTAATCAAACCGATGGCAAGGCTGAAGCCATCACCTATGATGTGGTTGGCCCAATCTGTGAGACGGGTGACTTCCTTGGCAAGGATCGCACTTTATCTATAAAGGAAAATGACCTGTTGGCAGTTCGTTCTGCAGGAGCTTACGGCTTTGTCATGAGTTCTAATTACAACAGTCGCAACCGACCGGCAGAGGTTATTGTCGATGGCAACCAGGTTCACCTGGTGCGCCGACGGGAAACCATTGCTGAACAAATGGCTCCGGAAATGCTGCTTCCGGAAGAGTAAGCTCTGAAAATATGTTGCTACATTTTACAAAAATGCATGGTTTGGGTAACGACTTTATGGTGGTCGACATGGTTACCCAGAACTTACGCCTCCCTCCTGAAAAAATCAGACGGCTGGCAGACCGGCACTTTGGCATAGGCTTTGACCAGCTACTACTGGTTGAGCCTCCCACCAATCCTGATATGGACTTCCGTTACCGGATATTTAATGCCGATGGCAGTGAGGTTGAGCAATGCGGTAATGGCGCCCGGTGCTTTGCCCGGTTTGTCCGTGACCGTAAACTAATTGGCCGGAATCTGATCCGGGTGCAAACAGCCGGCGGTAATATTGAGCTACGGCTACACGACAATGGTGATGTTACTGTTGACATGGGAATGCCCCGGCTTGACCCTTCAGAGATTCCATTTAACGCACCACAAGCCTCCACACTTTACCCCCTTCAAGTGGATGAAGAGCACCTTGAGATCACCGCCATCTCCATGGGTAACCCTCACGCCATAGTTATTGTTGACGATGTTTATAAGGCCAGGGTAGAAACCCTTGGGCCCAAAATTGAAACCCATGCTGATTTTCCCAAAAAATGTAATGCCGGATTTATGCAGATTATCAGCCGTTCAGAAATCAGCCTTCGGGTTTATGAACGTGGCACCGGCGAGACCCTGGCATGCGGCTCGGGAGCCTGTGCTGCGGTAGTCGCAGGCATTTTGCAAGGGCTTCTGGATAATAACGTCAAGGTCAATCTTCCAGGAGGGGTTCTGCATATTGACTGGCTCGGTGAAGGGCATTCAGTCATGATGACAGGTTCAGCCACCCGTGTTTTTGAAGGACATACCCGCTTATGACTGACAGCACAGCAGAAGAACGAACCCACGTGAATGCCGAGCAGGTGGCGGAATTTCTGAAGAATAACCCGGATTTTTTTGCAGGCCGTGATGAGCTGCTGATGCAAATGGCTCTCCCCCATAAGCGGGGCACGGCCATCTCATTGATAGAGCGTCAGCTCAAACTATACCGTGAGCGCGATACAGAGCTTCATCACCGCTTCGAGTCCCTGGTCAATAATGCCAGGGGCAATGACCGCCTATTCGAGCGCATACGTCAACTGGTGCTGGCTTTACTGGAAAGCAGAGATACCGAGCAGGCCATAGAAAGTTTAAAAGACAGCCTTGACCAGGAATTCAATATCGAGTTTCACAACCTGATTTTGTTTTCGAGCCATCCAAAAAGGTTACCCGTCCAATTTGAATCCAGGGATATTGCTGAATCAGTACTGGGTACAACAATTGCTGAGGGCAATGCCTTTTGTGGCCGTCTTAACAAGCAACAAACCGAATTTTTATTTGGTTCACAAGCGGACAACATCAAATCCATTGCCGTCGCCCCCTTAAACTTCCCCGATAAAATAGGTCTTTTAGTTCTTGGCAGCAGTCAGGAGCATCATTTCAGGGCCACCCTGGGGACTCTTTTTGTCAGCTATCTGGGAGATGTGCTCAGTCGGGTACTGGCTCAGTTAATGGACATAGCCGATGACAGACAGGGAACTATCAAGAAAAACCCTTGAATAAGGGTTCTTTAACTCCCCTTCTGATTCCCAGCGTCCCGAGGTTGTTGCAAAAAATACTTTAACTGGTTACAGCCTCCAAAGAGAGTGTCGCGAAACCCTGGAGATGAGCTGTATTCAACTACTGGCCCTGACGCTGTTTTTTCCAGTACTCCATACCCTTGCGTACAAGTAATGGAAAGATCCCCAACAGGACGAATGAGCCAATCAGTGCAGGCGTTAAAATACCGCTGACGGAAAGCTCCTCTATTTTACCCACCTGTGCACCGGCATTAATATAAACCGCTGTACCGGCTAACATTCCCACCTGGCTCACCCAATAAAAGGTCCAGGTCTTGATAGGCATTAAACCCATCACCAGATTAATCACGAAAAAAGGCACTGCCGGAATCAGCCTCAGGGTAAATAAATAAAAAGCCCCATCCTTGGCAACACCTTTGTTGATAGTTTCCATATAAGAAGCGAATTTCCCCTGAACCCACTCCCGCAACAAGGTTCGAGAGAACAGGAATGCCAGGGTTGCACCGATACTGCTGGCAAATGACACCATAAGCAACGCTGGCCAGAAACCAAATATAAAGCCGCTCATCAATGTCAGGATAGCCGCCCCGGGAAGAGAAAGCCCTGTAACGGCAATATAAGCCATGAAAAACACAACACCGGTCAAAACCGGGTTGTCACTATAAAGCGCCCTGAAAAAACCGGGCGTCAGATAATCCTCGCCTCCGAACTGGTAAAAAGCACCAATGGCACCAACAATAGCCACTATCAGTATCAACTTGTTTCTCGCCATAATCCGTTCCTGTCAGTGTGAGGGGTGCAGGATATTTTTATTTTTCAATTAAATCTTTCCGTATAATGGCCCCAGTTGCAAAGCTTTCCGACAGAAAAGAGATCCAGCTATGATTGATCGCCCTTTTCCAGCCGCACGCCCAAGACGTATGCGCTGTGATGAGTTTTCCCGACGGCTGATGCGGGAAAATCGCCTGAGTGTCGATGACCTGATTTACCCCGTCTTTGTTTTGGAGGGGCAAGGACAGCGGAACCACTGCAAACCCATGCCTGGTATCGAGCGCCTCAGTATTGATGAACTGCTTAAGGATGCTGAAGAGTGGGTTGCGTTGGGTATCCCCGCCATTGCCTTATTTCCCGTGACACCCCAGGAAAAGAAAAGCCTTGATGCCAGAGAGGCCTGGAATCCGGAAGGCCTGGTACAGCGGGCAGTCCGCGCCTTAAAAGACCGCTATCCCCAACTAGGCATTATTACGGATGTGGCACTGGACCCCTTTTCCACCCATGGCCAGGATGGCATCATTGATGACAACGGCTATGTCATTAATGACGAGACCGTTGAGGTACTGGTTAAGCAAGCCCTGTCCCACGCAAAGGCCGGTGCCGATATTATTGCCCCGTCGGATATGATGGATGGGCGGGTGGGTGCCATTCGTAGCGCCCTTGAAGAGCAGGGATACATTAATACTCGCATTCTGGCCTATGCAGCCAAATATGCTTCCAGCTATTACGGGCCATTCCGGCACGCTGTTGGTTCAAATGTCAATCTGGATTCCGGCAATAAATACAGTTATCAGATGGACCCCGGCAATAGTGACGAAGCCTTGCATGAAGTCGCCCTGGACCTTCAGGAAGGAGCCGACATGGTGATGGTTAAGCCCGGCCTGCCCTACCTGGACGTGGTGAGTCGCATCAAAGAGCATTTTAAAGTACCCACCTTTGTCTATCAGGTCAGTGGGGAATACGCCATGCATATGGCTGCCGTACAAAATGGTTGGCTGGATGGTGAAAGTGTTATGATGGAATCATTAACAGCAATGAAGCGGGCGGGTGCTGACGCCATTTTAACCTATTACGCCGTTGAGGCAGCCAGATTATTAAAAACACAATAATCTGAAACTGGTATCCTTTTTACTGGAAACACCAGCCATTTGCTGGCATTTTGCCAGCAAGTTCATTACTGACGTTGTCTGACAAGAGTCTAAAATAAAATCACCAGGCCTCTTCTCTCCAGGGCCTCGGTCATACCCGCAAGCAGTATGAGGTCACATGGACAATTCAAAGAATGTAGATAGTTTATCAACCGAAAACGTTGAAAGTACCCCCCTTCTGGAAAAACTGGCTGCTCCCAAAGTGCTGAAATTGACCGATTACGGCAACCCTGACTATTACAACAATCGGGAACTCAGCCACCTCCAGTTCAATATCCGGGTATTGGAGCAAGCCTTTAAAGAAGATATTCCGCTTCTTGAACGCCTGAGGTTTCTGCTGATATTCAGCTCCAACACGGATGAGTTCTTCGAAATCAGGGTTGCAGGGCTTATGCAGCAAATAGAATTTGCCCGCGAGCATGTAGGCCTTGACGGGCTGAGTCCCCAGGCCGTGCTTAAGGAAATCAGCCAAACCACCAAAATTCAGGTTGATCGCCAATACCAGGCATTTAATGACTCACTGTTACCTGCCCTGAGAGAAAAGGGTATTCGTTTTCTACGAAGAAACGAGTTAACCGACAAGCAAAAGGCATGGATCAAACGATTTTTCTATAACGAAATCATGCCCATTATCAGCCCTATCGGGCTGGATCCAGCTCACCCTTTCCCTCGCCTTGCCAATAAACTGCTATGTTTTATTGTTTCTCTTGAGGGACGGGATGCATTTGGGCGCGAAACCGGGATGGCCATTATCCCTGCACCCCGATCATTACCCAGAATTATTCGCTTACCCAATGAAGTCTGTGATGAAGGCGATGAGAACTATGTATTTTTGTCGTCTATCATTCACCGTCATGCGGAAGACCTTTTTCCCGGCATGACCATCAAGGGCTGCTACCAGTTTCGTCTGACCAGAAACAGTGACCTTGACCTTGAGGATGAGGTGGAAGACCTTGCCAAAGCCCTTCAGGGTGAATTACTGTCACGACGTTATGGCAAAGCCGTTCGTTTGGAGGTGGTGCATAACTGTCCTCGCCCATTGATTGATTTCCTGCTCAATGAGTTTGGCCTGACGGATGACGAACTCTATCAAGTGAAAGGCCCGGTTAACCTGACCCGGATGATGTCCGTTTGTGACAGCTCAGAAAAGCCTGAACTTACTTTCCAGCCATTCACCCCCATCTATCCAAAATTCTTCAATAAAGGGCGTAAAAAACAGGAAAGTGTTCTGGATATTGTTGCCAAAGGCGACATTCTAATGATGCACCCCTTTGAATCCTTTACCCCCGTGGTTGATATGCTAAGACAGGCCGCCAACGACCCCAATGTGCTGGCAATACGTCAAACCCTCTACCGCACCGGATCCCGCTCCGAAATGGTTAATGCCCTGGTGGATGCAGCCCGAAATGGCAAGGAAGTCACTGCCGTTGTAGAAATCCGGGCCCGGTTTGATGAAGAAGACAACCTGGCCCTGGCCCGCCGCCTTCAGGAAGCTGGCGCTGTTGTGGTTTATGGGGTGGTTGGCTATAAAACCCATGCCAAAATGATGCTGATCGTGCGCCGGGAAGGTCGAAAAATCCAGCGTTATGCCCACCTGGGTACAGGTAATTATCATACCGGTAACGCTCGACTCTATACCGACTACAGCCTGCTAACCTGCGATAAGGACCTCACCAATGATGTCCGCAAGCTGTTTCAACAGCTAACGGGAATGGGTCGGGCCGTGCGGGTTCGAAAATTGCTTCACGCGCCTTTCACTCTCAAGAAAGGGTTGATTGAGTTGATCAACCAGGAAGCAAACCATGCCAACGAAGGCCTGCCCGCCCATATCATTATGAAGATGAATGCCCTGACCGAGTCCCATCTTATCAAGGCCCTGTATAAAGCCTCCCAGGCCGGGGTAAAAATAGACCTGGTGGTTCGGGGGATCTGCTGTCTCAAGCCAGGCATTCCCGGACTTTCGGAAAATATCAAAGTCCGCTCAATTGTAGGGCGGTTACTGGAACACACCCGTGTATTCTATTTTGCCAACAATGGCAGTCCCCAGGTTTATTGTTCCAGTGCAGATGGCATGGTTCGTAACCTTGATATGCGGGTGGAGACCTGCTTCCCTCTGGAAAATCCCAAATTGCTGAACCGGGTGAAAAAGGAGCTGGATCTGTACCTTTCTGACAATGTCAGCAGCTGGGCACTCCAGGCTGATGGCAGCTATGTCCAGAACCGCCCATCGAGAGGACAGCGAAGACGTAATGTCCAGGAAAAACTGCTCACCTCACTGGCTAATTTTGGACAGTAAATAACTTGCGCAGGGGTTAATGGGGAATATTATTCCCCATTTTTTAAACATCCTGAGTTCCCATTGCCTGCTTGGATCAAACACAAAATTCTTATTAACTGAATAACGTTTCACCTGGTCTTTTTGTAATCACCGGATACCTTATAGACAACCAATTTAACACCTTGTTTTTTATAATGGTCCAATATATCTGATAAGCGGCTGATATAAATATATTGCAAGCCAAAAATTAATGCATAGTCTTTAAAACCAAGAGCTACGCCTCTAAGAAAGAAATCATGAAAACCTGTTTCCGTATCGATAATCGATACAGCCAGAATATCATGCATTGATAGTTTTTCTCGATTCCTAATAGGCACCGTAGCTTCCATTTGAACTCCGGTACTCTCTTCCACCTTAACAGTATGCAAGGAGCCTTCACCTGGTTCGAAATTTGTCTTCATTATCACTAATGGCTCAGCTTTAGCAGCTGACACTGAATAGTGTTTGATTATCGCAATTATTTTTTCTGTTAAAAACTTATTATCAAAAAGATCGCATCCATTTCGCAAGCCTTCCCGTATTGAAAATTGTTGAATAACTTCTGATATTTTTGGCCTTACCATTAATACAGATTTACTAGTTTGTGCATTTGGATCAACCAACTCTGCCGAAACTGGCTTAAAAGGATTTGATTCTCTAACCTCCTTTGTATACCTCAATGATTCAGATATCAACATCCTAATATTAAATAATGTTGTCCCGTCTAAAAAAATATTACTATTTTCAATAGTGAACACCATCCCTTTTGAGCTTTTCGTAATAATATTGTTGCATTTAATAATGTTATTTTCAGATAAATAGGCTGATCCCATACCAAAAACCAACGCCTTGGCATCCTCATCAATCATAAAAACAGGTCTTATAGCACCAGCAAATAACTCTTTTCTGGGATCATAATTTTTAAATGGAACTCCTGGAGGATCGCCAAGCATAGCATCATGATAAATATATACATCAAAATGGAAAGAGGGGACTCCGTATTGATATTCACTTTTCAGAGCAAGACTACAAGTTTCCTTGAAAGGACTGAGATTTTCTAAACTTGAAGAAGCTGCCAGCATTCCAGGACTTGCATCTACATTACCATCCTTTACAAAAAACCATATCGCTCCCCAGCTTGTAGGTATAAATGAACAAAGTAGTATCAAAATAAAGCAAATCATTGCGAGACAGCTTTTTCCCCTGCGTCCTCCGATAATTCTTTGTTCATTCTGAACTGGGCATGCATGCCTTCTACTATCGATGATTGCTATCATGCTCTCTCCTCTCTATGTCACCCTTTAAGCATGCATTCCGATCAGCCTGAGGCTTACAGAAGTTAGCGCATTTTATTTATCCACTACCTTTAGTTCAGTTTCTCATCTTTTCCAAATATATCAGGAGTTCTTTACTCACCAAGTTATCAACAAAAACATGAATCCATATTTAAGCACAATTCAACTACACATCTAAAAAATAATATTTGCATTTAATATAATAATTAGGAATAAAATAGAAAATGTAAATTTATGAAAGTCGTGAGATACTTGAAGCTCACCTTCCCAGATAGTCTGGCAAGTCTACACAGTGAACAACTGTATTTAAGAAACAGGCTTTACATTGTGATTAATTCACTTATTTTAAATATACTTTTAGGAATATTGACTATTTCCTTTTCCACAAGCAACTTACTGGCCGTTAAAAGCAACCAAAAGGATTCTGTCAGAAAGAGTCATTTAGAAAAGCATCCTTATAGAGACAGTGCCAACCAAATACAAAGTGAATTTAAAACAACAACCCATTATGATTTAAATATTGTTTTATCTGGTCATTGTAAAATTATTGTCGCTAAAATGAAGAGTTCTATCTCTGTATACGAAGACTCTGAAAAAAGGAAGTTAACATACATAATTACAGCATTCCCAAATTATAACGGGGGATATAATCCTGTTAGGGAGATAACCGACCGTCATGCTATTCAAAGAAGATTACTTGCCTGCCTAATGAAAATTGTGTTACGGGCTGGCCATTTAGGCGTTAATATTACTTTAGAAGTGGTGGTTACAGAGGACTCTGAAGGTCAGGTTGAGTGGATTAAAGGAGTAATTTCTCATCCACTCATAGAGCGGGGAAGAACGTTTTTTTACTACGGATTAAAACGACAATATTATAATATATGGTCCACTCTCCCCTTAGAAGAAGAGGGTCTATTTGTGAATCCAATTGTCTATTCTGTTCATGCTTTAATCGGAGATAATGACTTATTGCATAAGAGTACAATCCCTTTCATGCACAGTATGGAAGCAGCTGAATCAAATAATCGTGTTTCGGTATTTAATGACATAAAAGGCAAGCAAAAAGGAAAAAAGCAACCAAGGGCAACAGAGTGTCGATGTACGACAGGTTACGTGTCAGGTCTTCGGCGTAGATACTATCAAGAAACAACATCAGAAAATATTAAAGTAACTATAGCTAATGATCAGCGTATCCCGGTATTTTGTATTCACCCGATATATACTAAACCCTCTGGATACAGAAACCTTGCACTTACCAACGTTGAACATGAAGAAGAGACCTATAGAGATAAATTAACTACTGCTCCCATTACGCCATCTAAAAAATCTATCAGGAGGCAAAGAGAAACCACCAGTCCCCCTCGTTTTTACTTGCTATATAAGTTAGTAGCTGCAATTCAATCCTTGAAGCTGTGAATCAATCTACCCAATTAATAGGAAAGTGCAAGGGAAGGGGATACTTATTAATTATCAATTCTCCCATAACTTAGCATAGGCAGTTGCTTTCTGGATACATCCAAATCCTCCCTCCAAACCCCAAGCTTATTGAAAATGATGTACTAGACTGGTCACTACCCTTAAAAGCTGACCCTATAGCCTATGTCCGCACAAACACCGGAAAGCAAACCTCATATTCATAACAACGAGCCGGTAACAGTAACCCACCTTCCTCAGCCAAAGGTTTGCGAAGGCTATGGATTACAACCAATTCCCCGCGAGTCTCGAACCGGAGGGATCTGGCCATTATTCAATATCTTCTGCAATTATTTTATTAACCCGGGAACCCTGTTGACATCTGGAATGATGGTTGTGGCAGGGCTTTCGTTTCAGGCGACGGTGATTATTCAGATTATTGCGGCTATGACTGGCACCCTTCCTCTGGTGTTATTTTCCCGGGCAGGCGTTCGCTATGGCATTCCCGGTCAGGTTTTTTGCCGGGCCGTTTTTGGTATCCGGGGTTCCCAATGGATCACATCAACCCTGCGGTTGCTCTGTTCTATATACTGGTTTGCCTTCCAGACAGCGGCGGGAGCTATGGCCATTGAAGCCATTTTAAGGAACTGCTTTGAAATGAATATCCCGCTGTGGAGTGTTTCACTGGCTTTTGCCATATTCCAGGGAGTCATTGCCATTATTGGTTATCACTACCTGAAGTGGTTATCGGTCTATACTTTTCCCATCAAGCTAATCACTTTTATTTTTTTGATCGTTTTTATTATTAACCATGGAGGTTCAGCTGCCAGCCCGGCAGCCGTTCTACAGTGGCCCGGCATTCACTGGAGCTGGATACTGACCGCCACCTGGTTTAACACAATTTTTGGTTCCTGCCTTTCCATTGTCACCGATGCCTCTGACTTTAGCCGTTATACCCGATCGCAACGTGAACTCTGCCTGGGCCTATTATCAGGCTGTATCACAGGAATTACCGTAGGCTCAATCTTTGGTGCCTACGCGGTCATCGCCGGAGGGGGTAGTAACATCAATCCCTTTGAAACCATCTCTGTATTACAGCCTGATGCCCTGATCATATTGCTCATAGCACTGGTGGTCTTTCTGGATAACTGGACCATTAATGTGATCAATCTTTATACAGGCGGGCTTTCTCTGTGTAATACCTGGGAAAAGCTGGGCCGGGTTTGGGCAACGGTTCTTGTCACCCTGATCGCTTCAATCCTTTCCTGCTTTCCGGAAATGATAAACTCCTACACCCATATCATGGGAGCCGTTGGCGCCCTCTTTGCCCCTATTACCGGTGTCATGCTGGTTTGGTACTTCTATCAATTTAAACAAATACAATTACCAGGCCTTTATCAGAAAGGAGGCTGCTACTGGTATAACGGGGGATTCAACGGACTTCCTTGTCTGTTAATTCCTATGGGCTTCCTGTTACAGCCTTTCCTGCCCATAGTCTTTTTGCCCACCCTGCTTATCATGTCATTCTCTGGTTTGGTTTATTGCCTTTACAGGGTGTGCCGTAAACAAACCCGGAGTCGTCTTCTGGAATCCAGATCAATCTGCAAAACCAGGCAGTAGCGGAAAAATTATTCCAAAACAAAACAATTTGGATATTTTTTTTCATTTGATCTGACCTGTATCAAAAAAACACCCGGGATCTCCAGGATAAAATCCCCTCACAGCACAAATCACGTCAAACATTAACAACAACTAACGCGCTATAGAATAAAAGGATCAAGCCAGGCTAAACCTTCGATATACATCATAAAGCACACAAACATTAACTGTAATAAAACACCCTATATCAGGAGTGATAGGCTCGTGAGTGAAACAAAAAAAATCAATTTTTGTCTGGTTGGAGCAGGCCGGATCAGCCAAGTACATGGAAAAACCCTGTCTGAACATCCCGGGGTAAAGGTTAAGTATGTTGTGGATATCATCGAGTCCGCAGCGAAAAAACTGGCGAAAGATATCGGTGCAGAAGTCTCCTCTATCGAAACAGCACTCAACGATGACAGCATTGATGCGGTGATGATTGGCAGTCCCACCAATACTCATGCAGACCTTATTGAGCGCTTTGCCCAAGCGGGCAAAGCTGTCTTTTGTGAAAAACCTGTAGACCTGGATATTGCCCGGGCGCGGGACGTTGCCCAAATTGTTAAAGAGACCGGCACAACCTGTGCTATTGGCTTTAACCGCCGGTTTGACCAGACTTTTGGCCAGCTTCACTCCCAGCTCAAAGAAGGCCGTATTGGCAAGCTGGAACAGGTTATTATTACCAGCCGTGACCCTCTGCCGCCACCCGCCGAGTATGTCAAAGTCTCCGGAGGCATCTTCCGGGACATGATGATTCATGATCTGGATATAGCCCGCTGGCTATTAGACGAAGAACCCGTGGAGGTGATGGCCTCTGGCAGCTGCGTAGTTGATCCGGCAATAGGAGAGGCTGGCGATATCGACTCAGCCATGGTTGTTTTAAAAACCGCCAGCGGCAAGCTCTGCCAGATAACCAACTGTCGCAGGGCTGCATATGGTTATGACCAGCGCATTGAAGCCTTTGGTGAAAAAGGTATGCTCCAGGCCAATAATCACCGAATGCATGAAGTTCAGTTCTCAGGAGAAGAAGGGGTGGTAGCCGATAAACCCAAGTTTTTCTTCCTTGAACGATACCTCCCGGCATTTCGCACTGAACTGCAGGACTTTGTCGATAGCATTCTAAACAATCGAGCACCTGTCGCCACTATTGAAGACGGCGTTCGAGCCCTGGAGCTGGCTGATGCCTGCCTTGAATCCTATAAAACCGGGAAAGTTGTAAAATTATAGCCCTATAAAAAATAGCGCCATTCTCCGCGCATCGCGCCTAAGAATATCTTTTCAATGCCTTTGACATGCAGCCTCGTTCCCAGCGTCCTCGCTGGGAATGCATACGGATACCTCCAACTGTTATAACTTGGGGAGGTATGCATTCCCAGGCTGGAGCCTGGGAACGAGAGGACAAAACTATCATCTGCTGTCGGACGGACTACTAGCGCTGCTTTACAACTCGCTTTAAGCTGACTTAAGTCACTACACCCTGACACCAGGAAGCATAAAGTGGCTGCAAGTTTTAATAATAAGGCTTGCTTTATGAATCTGAACTTCCTGATACCCGAAGCACCCATTGAACTGGATGCCGGCATCTCAGATGTTAACTTTGGCGCTGATGTAAAAATTGTTCGCCCGGTAAATCTCTATCGGTGTGATATTGGTGATCAAGTGGTTATCGGGCCTTTTGTAGAAATCCAGCAAAATGTCAAAGTGGGTAAAAGAACCCAGATTCAGTCCCATAGCTTTGTTTGCGAACATGTCTCCATTGGCAACGACTGCTTTATCTCCCATGGGGTTATGTTTACCAATGACCTTTTAAAGGCGGGTAAACCGGATGACAGCCCTGAAAATAAAAAATCCACGGTTATTGAGGACAATGTCACCATCGGCTCAAATGCCACAATTCTACCGGTGAGAATATGTAGTGGAACGGTGATCGGTGCGGGAACAGTGGTTACCAGAGATATTTCCGTACCCGGAACCTATGCAGGAAACCCGGCTCGGCTGCTCCGCAAGTTTGACCTATAGAATCAACCACCCCAGCAGCCTAACAACCTGACCGAAAATAGACCACCCTACTGCAACTTTATTCCCCTCGTTACAGTCACTATTATCGGTCAGCCTCCCAATGATAAATACAATTTCATTTATTGTGTACAATAAGACCAAGGGATGAGATTACCCACCCAACTGACTTTTCTTTTCATGCTAAAATCCCGCTATCAGTATGCAGGCTTTAGTCATGATAGAAATAACTAGAAGGGAAATGGACAGGGCTTTCCGAGATCACTGGAAGGCTTTTCAACTACTAACTGTTAAATCCTACTCCGGCCTAGCTTGTCTATTTTATGCTGTTGAGTGTGGATTAAAATCGCTAATAATGAGGCGCCAAAATAAAGATACCAATGTTGGCACTGACAAACTTGGTCATAATTTAAATGGCATGCTAGAGTGCCTCAGAAGCGATATACGGTTGCCAGGTAGTATAGCCCTGACTCCATTAAAACCATCCAACAGACAACGCAATGCTCAGCAAAGCGAACTCAACCAAGTCTGGCGTTATGGGGTCGAGTTAAAAGATAGCTCCGATAGAGAGCGCCTCACTCAGAAGCTTGAAAAGGTTTGCCACTGGATTAGGGATCAACGCTAATGAACCTCTTAAGCTGGCTTGATATTGAAAGAATACTTGCCTCTAAAACACAGAATTTCGCACACCTCCCAGATAGTATTTCGGATATTCGCACTTATAGTGATGCTGTAGAAATAGACTTTACTCACGGGAAAGAAGCTAGCGCCACTGAATTCCTAAAAAACATATTCGGGAGTAAATGGCAAGAAGCTGATGAAAAGAAAAGAATATTACTATCCTATGATGACGATGCTAGCTTAGAAGTCAATTTTGCAGAGGATACACAACGATCGCCTCGTACCGTGAAACCTCTTTGGAAAGATCTTGGCTATGCATCCACCTCCCCTCTTTTACCCACAAGCCTAGAATCACCAACGGGGAAAACAAAAATTGCTGCATTTCACTCATTTAAAGGAGGGGTAGGGCGTACCACCTCCCTATTAACATGGTTTGTTGCTTTGATGAAGCAGTTTCATCAACAAAAAAATAAGGATCGCGGCCACCTCAAAGTGCTTTTGGTAGATGCAGACCTGGAAGCCCCCGGGCTTACTTATCTATACAAGCCATCTGACAGACCAAAGGTATCCTGGATTCAGTTCCTGGAGGCTAGTCACTACCCCCCCGTAGAAAACACTAGAGTTATCAAATTCTTTGCTGATGAGCTGAACAGCTTTTCAAAAACAGTCGCAGGAATAGAAGTTTGCCTTTTACCCGCTTTTTCAGATACTGCCAATATGGGGATGACTCAGCTAATGGACATATCTGTCCGACCTGAGCACTTGGCAAACTCACTTGACCACCCTTGGCGTTGCACTGACATTCTTCAACAGCTAGGAAAAGAATTAGGAGCAGACTTAATTCTAGTTGATCTTCGGGCAGGATTAAGTGAACTATCAAGCCCCTTACTCTTTGATCCTCGAGTAGAGCGTTTTATCGTAACGACATTATCTGAACAATCTGTCCAAGGCACAGAGTTTGTACTGGAGCGTTTAGCCACCCTGGCAAGCGACTCTGAGTGGCGTAGAAAATTTGGAGCACAAACTCTAGATCCAAGAGTTATTGCCACTTTTGTGACAGAAGAGTTCAGAAAAACACCTCGTTATAAAGATAGCCTGGAGCGCTTAAACAAAGCGTATACATTAGATACGATTGAGGGTGTTAACGCTACCGAAGGTCTTGAGATTATTGAAGGTGAATTCAGCTCTCAAATGCTTAACCTAGGCCAATGGGAAAGCACACTTAATGTTATTGAGACTGGTAACCCTCTGCTGGCTGAAGCTTTGAAGTGGGCAAAAAACCTACTAAGCCAGGAGGATATAGCCCCCTCTCGCCCGGAGAGCACTGACCAAGATGCTCAAGCGCGACTATTAAATGATCTTAGCAGTCGGCTAGTCTATGCAGAAAAAGGTGCAACTACAGAGCTACTGCTTACGGACCCCCTCCGAAATCTAGCACAACGGCATAAAAAAGACTTACCGAAAATAGTCTCCATTGGCGCCAAGGGTGCTGGTAAAACGTTCAACTACGTGCAGCTATGTCATAGAATCACCTGGAGTAGGTTTCTCCACGATGCAGGCATCAGCTTTGATCAAAGTCTATCAAAACAACTCAAACATACATATATACTTCCGCACATAGGTTCATCCAACGTTGAAGGGGATGCACTAAAGGCAATAACAAGGGCAAGAAATACTTTTTATAATAAAGCAGAAACTAACCCATACTTTACTTCATCAGCATTCAGAAAAAATTTAAAAGCAGCAAAAAGGGAGAATGAAACTGACTGGGAGTTATTCTGGGAAAAAGAACTCATTGCTCTGCATGGACTGGATACTGAACAAACACCTGATTTCGAGTCACTTGCAGAATGGTTGAATAAAAAGCAACTCCAAACGGTTATCATAATCGATGGTCTTGAGGATGAATTCAAAAAGGTAGGTGAGGAAGAAGCTGAAAATGCAGCAATCGAAGCTCTTTTACGTATACCAAACCGCCTTCGGGAAATAAATCATTGCCCGATCGGCATCATTATATTGATAAGAGAGGATTATGTAGAAGCCGTAATTACTCAAAATCTTGGTCAGTTTCGTTCACTATATGAATCATACCAGCTGGTTTGGGATGCTGATGCGTTCTTGCGGCTGGTTTACTGGATCTGCCAACAAGCTGCTCTTTACTTTGCGAAAGAACCCGTTGACAAGCTAATGACCAAAGAAATCTCAGCCAAGCTACATGGACTTTGGGGATTAAAATTAGGAAAGCCCGCATCTAGAGAAGCCTACTCTGTCCGCTGGGTATACGCAGCTTTATGTGACTTGAAAGGCCGACTACAAGCACGTGACATAGTCCGATTCTTGAAATACTCAAGCGAAAAAGCCTTATCCAATGACAATAGGACTGCTTGGATGGATCGAGTACTACCTCCCCAATCCATGAGAGATTCAATGGCAAAATGCAGTGAAGAAAAAGTAGAAGAAGCCAAAAATGAGCTTGCTGTACTGAAAGAGTGGATCCAACAACTAAATGGCGTGGATTCTGATCTGAAGACGATCCCTTTCTCCGCTAAAGATATAGGTCTTAAACCGGAGGAACTCAACAGGCTGATTGAATACGGTATTGTTTACGAGGACACTCGGATGGATGACAGCAAGCGCTACTACCTGCCAGAGTCATATCGTCAAGGCCTTGAATTCTCAATGTCCCGAGGAGGACGGCCGAAGGTCCAGGCAATGCTAAAAAGTTCCCTTGGCAAGCTACCTGTCGACTTATAGCCCCCCCGGCTTTCTTGAAATTGAACTCCCCCCCAGAGAAAAATCTGGGGGGGGATTTTCTCTTATTGCTTGAATCCAGCGTGGTTCAGGTATTATTTTTTCTAAACGTGGAAAGGATTTTCCATGCGCTACTACCCTTCTGATCAATGGTTAGACTATTGTCATTGAGGTCAAGAAATTTACTAAAGCCAAGCTTTGAACTCATGAGGGGATCCAGCTTCTTAAAACCCATACTCCAATCCGAAAACTGGGCGCTGTCCTGCTCTCCTTCCAGAAGCTTCATCACCCGGTAGTGCCTGGGATCCTGGCCGATTTTATCATACACCTTCATAACCTCATCCTTGCTACTACCCTCCAGTACTTGCATAAAGACCCCATCACAGTAAAGCAGCATACCGGTAATCCCATCCCGGGTATTATTTCGCCTGGCCACCTCAAGCAGCTCATCCAGCTCTTTTTCAGAAAACATTTCCTTGGCGGCACTGGTATAGACGATATAGTACATGGCATCTCCCTTGCGCAATCAATAAATTTTATACAGAACCTATAGTTACATTAGGCTGGCTGGTATTGATTATCAACTACTCGCATACTCAAATATAAACACAAGCAACAAAACGCCAGAACCTCCCATGACACCCCTTCAAGCCTTGCCACATATTTATTCATGACGATTAAAAACAAAGCAATATATAGCCCTATTTAATGCATAACAAAAGCCTCTAAAAATAATAGAAACAGATAACAAAAAGTTAATTACACTGAAAAACAGCACCTATCACTCACTTTTTATTGCAAAATTAACCTATATAAATGCATAATTAACCACTTAAAGTTGTCAAAAGGATTACCGGCAACTTGAGTATCAGTCACTGGCAAAAATGGACACACAGGTTTGAAAATGCAGTCGAACGTCGCTACCAAACGGCCCTTTAATATGGCCACACTACTAACCTTCCTGGTACCTTCCCTAGCAGGCCTTCTTCTCTTTGTCACTCCTGTCAGCTACCGAGGAGAGGTATCCATTCCCATAGCCATACTCGCCAGTGCCGTACAATCCTCCCTGGGTGATTATTTACCCGCTTTGGTGACAGCCATTGTCCTGGTCACGGCCGCCTTGACAGTGATCACCAAGCTGGCAAGACCCGATATTATTACAAACAGCACCTTTCTTAATGGCCTCCTTGATGTAACTCCTCTCTGGTGTTTGGTTCGCATCGCCGGAGCACTGTTTATTGCTCTCAGTTATTTTAAGGTAGGCCCTGAAGCCGTCTGGTCCCAGTCAACCGGGGGGATGGTTCTGAATGACCTTTTGCCGGTACTGTTCAGCGTCTTCATTTTTGCCGGGCTGCTACTGCCATTGCTGATGAACTTTGGCTTGCTTGAATTGATTGGCACTCTGCTCACCAAAATCATGCGCCCCTTATTTGGCCTGCCCGGGCGCTCTGCCATCGATTGTATCGCCTCCTGGCTGGGTGATGGTAGCGTTGGCATCCTGATGACCAGCAAGCAATACGAAGGCGGTTTTTATACACAAAGAGAAGCAGCGGTGATTGGCACCACATTTTCCACCGTATCAATCACCTTCTCACTGGTGGTAATTGCCCAGGTGGGACTCCAGCATATGTTTGTACCTTTCTTTCTGACCGTTTGTCTGGCCGGCTTTGTAGCAGCTATCATCGTTCCCAGACTGCCGCCCCTGTCCTGGAAAAAAGACCACTTCATTAATGGCAAATCCCGTGATCACGATGTCGATGTAATTCCACAGGGATGGACAACCTTTTCCTGGGGACTGCATAAGGCGCTGGAAAAAGCGGAATCAGTAAAAAACCCGGGTACCGTCATCAAGGATGGCTTCAAGAATGCTATCGATATGGTGTTTGGCGTACTGCCAATCGTTATGGGGATAGGCACTCTGGCACTGATTGTGGCAGAGTACACACCGGTATTTGATTATCTGGGCATGCCATTTGTGCCCCTGCTGGAACTTCTGCAAATTCCTGAAGCCAGCCAGGCGTCTACAACCCTGGTTGTAGGTTTTGCCGACATGTTCATCCCTTCCATTCTTGCTTCTTCGATAGAAACAGAAATGACACGGTTTGTTATCGCAGCCCTGTCACTGACCCAACTAATTTTTATGGCAGAAGTGGGTGCGCTGTTATTGGGAAGCAGAATACCTGTCACTATCTGGGAACTGTTTATTGTCTTCCTGCTTAGAACTATGGTGACTTTGCCGGTTATTGCAGGTGTTGCCCACTTTATTTTCTAAGCGTCCAAATCAGCAGTACCGATCAATCCAGCGAATACATGATTCGCTGGATTTTTTTTAACTGCCAAAAAATCACAATCTAAACAGTACTGCCTTAAAAAATAAACATTCCACACCACTTCACAGACACCTGTGATACTGTTAGCGTCTTGGCCATACAGCTCTATTTATGAGGGAGTATTGATGTCATCTATTACTATTGCTGTTGCCGCTATTGTTGCCCTTATCACAGCCCTGCTCACTTCACTCATCAGCAGGCAAAGATCTCAGCGTATCCAGGTACAACTGGAAACCAGTCTCAGTCAAAACAAAGATCTTCTCAATGACTATAAAGAAGGCAACACCAGACTGGAGCAGAGGCTCGAAACATTGAGCAATGACTATACTGAACTGCAAGTCAGTAATAAGGAACTGGCAACAAAACTTGAGTCATCCCAGGACAACCTGTCAGAAAGCACAAGACAAGCCAATGAGTACAAGACCCGAATAGAAACCTATGAGAAAGATCTTCAACAGGCCCGCCATAGCGAAGGTCAGGCTAAAGAACAAGAAGCACAGCTAGACAGGCTCCAGAAAGAGAAAGCAGAGATATTGCAAACCCTTGAGTCCGAGCGCTCAGTCCGCAATGGTGCAGAAAAACATGCCCGGGAGCTAAAAACCCGACTTGAGGAACAGCAGGCAAGTAACGAGAAGGCCATAAAACAACTCAATGAGAATAAGGAGCTACTGAAGCAGGAATTCAATAACCTTGCCAATGAGATATTTGACGCAAAAGGTAAGGCTTTCTCCGAGCAACATAAGGCACGCCTGGAAGAAACACTGACACCCTTTAAGGAACAAATCGTCGAGTTCAAGCGTAAAGTTGAGGAAACCCATAAAGAAGACCACGCTGGCCGGGCCGCACTAAAGCAACAACTGGAAACGCTCCACAAACTCAACCAGAAAATCACTGATGAAGCCGGTAACCTTGCCAAAGCCCTGAAAGGCGATAAAAAGCTACAAGGTAACTGGGGTGAGATCCAGGTTGAAAAAATCCTTGAAAGCAGTGGCCTGATCAAAGGCCAGGAATATGAAAGAGAAGCCAGCTTCAAGGATGATGAGGGACAGAATAAACGACCTGATTTCATTGTTCATCTGCCAGAAGGCAAGCACCTGATTATTGACTCCAAGGTTTCCCTTGTTGACTACATGGCCTATGTCAGTGCTGAAAATGACACATCAAGGGAAAAAGCACTGGCGCGCCATATTCAAAGTATTCGCAACCATATCAAAGGACTGGGTGAAAAAGGGTATACCAAGCTACCTGGTATTGAGGCGCCTGACTTTGTCTTTATGTTTATGCCCATAGAGCCGGCCTTTATGGCCGCATTCCAACATGATCAAAAGTTATTTAACGATGCCTTTGAACGTAAAATTGTCGTAGTCACACCAACCACCTTGCTCGCCACCCTCAGGACTGTTGCCAACCTCTGGACCATTGAACGACAAAACACCAACGCAAGAAAACTGGCTGACCGAGCTGGCCTTGTATACGACAAGTTAAGAGTGTTTGTTGAAAAGATGGAAAAACTCGACGCCCAGCTAACCACAGCCCGGGGCACTTATGATGATGCAATGAATACCCTGAAACAGGGACGTGGCAATCTGATATCCCAGGCTAACGAGTTTATGAACCTGGGTGTCCGGGTTAAAAAAGAGATGCCACGGCAAGTACTTGATACAGCCGACCTGAGGCCAGAAAAGGCGCTTGAGGAATCTGCCAGGGAAAAAGAAGAGGCCTGATCATCTGGGATGATTGACTGGCATGATATGACTCATGCCAGTCATTACTCTTTTCTTTTGACAAGGTCTTCATGGTGAACCAGCAGATAGGAAAATCATTTAAGGTGCTACTTTAATTATAAAATGAGTTGTTTTTTTCATTTTATAGCAATTGAAGCCATCTATGCCTTTTGGTAATTTTTCAGCCAAGCTTGGAGCAATTTTTTGAAACCCGGAAACAACTGTTACAATAAATTTGTTTTCATCACCAGTGTTAAGAATTTTAATTTGCGCTCGAACCTGATCGTTGAGTATAGGTTCTTCACATTTTTCAAGATGTCGACTTTCTGAGGGTGATGGATCTTCAGTAACATCTAAATCAACGCCTGTGCTTTCACTGCCAATATGAGTTCCATTTTCTAACTGGAGTATGAAAGCAGTTTCACTGCATAAAGTTGATACTAAGCTTATATTTTCATCAATAGGAAATTTAGGTTCTATTAAAATAAGTATAACTAAAGCGCAGGGGATATATTTTACCCAATTCTCAGCTAAAGAATATTTACTTTGTTCTCTATTAAGAACAGCACTTATTAAATCATTGCAAATATATCCTAATTCAAGAGACTTATTTACCTGTGGATGAATATTAAAACCCATCTCTTTTTGTTCTAGTACAAATACAGCAAGCTCATTTTCTTTATCCATAACATGAACTGTTTTAAAAACTGAGTCAATCTGTTGTTGAGTCAATATGGCATTAATGGGTGATGACATACTACATGCCATAATAAAAACAAGACCAACAAAAAAAAACAATATTATTTTTAAAAACCATACGACACCAAAACTTTACTCTATCTTAGTTTATTGAATACACAGATGCACACTTATGGGAAAAAGTGGCTATTAACAGTTTGTAGCGAACAGTATTAATGCTCAGCAATTCCCGCAAACCAGATTCCGGCTGGCACATTTTCAGTTAATTAAAAATGATTTTATCGCGGATGAACAGAGCCAGACTGCTGCTATATCGGCAGTCGGTTTTAATGACAGGTAACACAGGTCACAGGGCTAACATCAACGCTCTATGTCGTATCGACAGTCAGCAACTTCAAGCTCACACTTCGCCCTTCAATGATAGCTGTAAATACGTCTGTCCAGTTATCAATGCAGAACCAGTCAAACAGCCCTCGTATGGCATGCCAGAATGCCTTTTTAGACTTTTTTATCTTGAGCGCTTCCTGGAAGAGCTTGCAAGACAGTTGTTCTATCTGGTTGATGAGGAAGGCCGTAAAAGTCAGGCATGCCAGATTGCTGGCCAGATGCTGCTTTCCGTGCCCGTAATTGTGTTCGAGATGGTAGCCCTGTGTTTTCAGTGTATTGAACGTTTCGTTTTCAATTTTCCATTTAGCGCGTGCTCCTCGCATGAATTTATTCACGTTCTCGGCTGAAAGCTCAATGTCCGTGACCCAGGTGTTGACGTACTTCTTGTTGCCCTCTGGATCAATTTCTATATATTCGAGAAAGTTAACCAGCACATCCGGGTGTGACTTGTTAATGGGGGCACCATTCACAAACCGGAACCAGTGCGTAAACCCTTTATCATCGGTATATTCATAGCGCACCACTTTGTCTGCACAATCCAGCTCATCGACGGCCTGGTATAACGACTCATGGGTTGAATCCTTTGCCACCATAATGAAGCTATAGCCAAAGGACTTTACCAACTTGATGGTCGGTCCATCTGAGTACAGGTCATCAAAAGTCAGAACCAGTGGCAGGTGCGGATGCTCTCTGGATAAATTCGCCAATAGCCGCTTGAGCGCTACCTTCTCACAATCATTCTTTGACGCATCAACTTGTTTGATGATGGGTTCAGGCATTAAAGGTAATACTTCTTTCTTGCCCGGCTTTACCAGACAGCAGGCCAGTAACTGATGGTAGTATTGCGGATTTTTGCTGCCTGGCTTTTTTACACAACACTCAGGACAACTAATCTTCCCTGAGCAAAAGTGCCCCGTACCATCGATAGGCGCAAGATACCCTTCCTCAAAATAAGTGAACTGCTTAAGCCGCCCAGATCGTTGCACAAAGGCAAACAGGCGGGTAAAGAACTTCCTTAAATAGCGTGTTTCGATAGGGTCAATCAGATCCCTCAGATAGGTATCACTGGGGACACAGCTGACATTGTACATCGACTTTAAGTTCTTGAGCCTATCTGGGTTATTGACACAATCCTGATCAAAAGCCAGTAATGAAGGGTATTTCAGGTGCATGACTGCCAGGCCACTCATGACCGCATCATGAAGGACAATTTTGTCATGTTGGCTTTTCTTGCGAAAGTCTGGAATTTGACCCGCTTCATCAGAGACTATTTTGAGCAGTTTTTCAGCAATGGTTCTTGGTTTCGTTAGCGGCACAACATGAGCATCGTTATTATTATTGTGGTGAAATTCTACCGGATAGTCTGCGATTTTAGCAAGAGGCTACCAAGCTACAGCCCTTGTTATTAAGGGCTTTAATCAAGTCTGCGGGAATTGCTGATTAATGCTATCACCGAGATTAATGCTGTCAAACCCCATAGGGGCAAATATAGTACAAAATTCGTTACTAATAAGAAAATTTCTGCCTCGCCCTTAGCTTCCATTTCACAACAGCCTGAGTGAACGACAGATCAGGGGCTGGATTCAAGCAATAAGTGCAATCGACTTCCCGGTATAGACTTCGAGCGGGGTTCGCCCCCCTAAAACTTTTCTCGGCATGGTATTAATCAAGAGTTCAGCTTCCCAAACCTCCTCTTCTGTCAGATCCCCAAGAGCCATTTTCTTAGGCCAGGTTCGACGGATAATGCCATTGGTATTTTCGTTGGTGCCCCGTTGGTAGCTGGCATAAGGCTTAGCGAAAAATACGTCAGCATTCACTGCTTCTGATACCTTTTCATGGGCTGCAAACTCGCCTCCATTATCCAGGGTGATGGTGTGAACTGTTGAAACTCGTTTCAGTAGGCTGATCATTGTATCCGCTACTGTTTCAGACTGTTTGGTATCCACTTTGCCAATGAGTGTAAAGCGGCTCTTTCGGTCGACCAGCGTGACCAAGTGAGCGTCTTGCCCATACACAGTATCACCTTCCCAATCTCCCAAGCGAGACCGAAGCTCTACCACTTCAGGACGTTCGGTAATATCGACCCGATTAGGTATAAGAGAACGGCCTGCCTTGCGTTTACCTCCTTTGCATCGGCGTTTCCCAAAGCGGGGCAGCTTTTTATACAAGGAACCTCCCTGAGCTTTGTTATCAGCAATTCGGCTGTATACAGAGGTATGACTCAGAGCGATCTCAGGCACCTCAATTTTCATCCTGCAACTGATGTTTTCAGGAGACCAGCCAAGGAGTAGCCCCTTCTCTATGATCGGCATTTGTCGTTCATCTGTTTTGCTGTGCTTTTTGGCAGATTTCCTACGCTGCATAGCCAAGTTATGAGCCGATTCAGCACAATACCCATTATCGCCAGTATTGCGTTTCAACTCACGGGATAAGGCGCTCTCACTGATACCTGCAACCTCTGCGATCTCATTCTGAAAATGACCTTTTTCAAGGAGCGCCTCAATCTGGTATCGTTGCCCTTGGGTCAGCTGCTTGTATCGTCTGGTTTGTGTACTCATTCCTGACATCCATTTCTTAGTGTGAGAGCTACAGAATGTACCAGCAGCTGGCTCACATATGAAATATCAGTCGATTGCACTTATTGTATTAATCCAGCGGAGCATGTCAAAAGATAGAAATTCAACAAAGGAACGCACACCACCCTGAGCAGAAATATCGTGATATTTTTGCAAGCCTGAAAAACGTATCACCAGCATAGCGTTTCATTCTCAAAATATTTACTGCGAGAGTCAGGTATACCAACTTACCGAGCACATCAAATACGAATAATCAAACTATTGCCAATAGATTTTGAACCGTTACGATTATAATGCATTTCACCCCATCCAGTTCCAAGATAATAAAAGGGTAAGAATATGACCCCCAAAACAATTCGTACCGGATATCGCTACAGAAGTAACCGGCTCAATCCCCCCTATGATGCGATAGTTATCGGCTCGGGACCTGGCGGATTATCAGCCGCTGTTTGTCTATCCAAGGCAGGCAAAAAAGTATTGGTTCTTGAGCAACATTATACTGCCGGGGGCTTTAGCCACAGCTATAGCCGTCATGGCTATGAATGGGATGTAGGTGTTCATTACGTTGGCGGGGTAGGCAGTACAAAAACCCTGGAAGGAAGGCTCTTCAAATTTCTCACTGATGGCAAGTTACAGTGGGCTCCCATGTCTGACAACTATGACAGATTCTACCTGGGTGATGAGCAGTACGACCTTATCAAGGGTAAAGAGGCTTTTCGTCAACAGATGGTGCATTATTTTCCAGATGAGACAGTGGCCATCGACCGCTATTTATTAAAGGTCTACCAGACAGTCAGGGCAGTGCCCCTATTCACGGCCGGAAAAAATATGCCCCTGTGGATGGTAAAAGTACTGAAGCTGGGCGGTTTTCTAAAATTACCCCCCTTTTTTAATAAGACAACACTGGATGTTCTTAATGAACTCACCCACAACAAAAAACTAATTGCTGTACTAACGGGGCAATGGGGAGATTATGGCTTACCTCCAGCACAATCAAGCTTTATGATTCATGCCCTGGTTGCCCATCACTATATGTACGGAAGTTTCTATCCAGTTGGAGGCCCGTCTAATATAGCAAAAACCATGATCCCCCAAATCAGGAAAGCCGGTGGAGAGGTCTTTACCTATGCGGCAGTTCGCAAAATAATCATTGAACAAGGCCGCGCCAGTGGAGTGGAAATGGCGGATGGGAGCTCAATCCATGCCAAACTCATCATTAGCAATGCTGGAGCCGCCAACACCTTAACCCGCCTGCTCCCCAGTCAAGAGGTTAAAAACTTTAATTATGGGCAAGCATTAAGCCAGGTAAAACCGGCGCTATCACACCTCTGTCTATATGTAGGGATAAAAGGTAACGCCACAGATTTAGGCTTGCCCAAAACCAACTTCTGGTTTTATTCCGATGAAAATCACGATATCAATTATCAAACTTTTATGACTGACAGTCGTGCTCCTTTTCCCTTTATTTATATTTCCTTCCCCTCAGCTAAAGACCCGGACTGGAATAACTGTTACCCGGAAAAATCAACTATTGAGGTGGTTGTTCCTGCCAACTATGAATGGTTTGAAAAGTGGCAAGATACAACCTGGGGTAAGCGAGGTGCAGACTATGATGCACTGAAAGACCTGCTTTCGAAAAGGCTTCTGGATACCCTGTTGAAAAAGCTGCCTCAGCTACAGGGTAAAATTGATTACTACGAATTATCCACACCTCTTTCAACCCGTCATTTCTGCTCTTACCGTAGAGGAGAATTCTATGGGCTCGCCCACACGCCTCATAGGTTTAACCAGGAATGGCTAAAACCAAAAACCCGCATCCCGGGGCTTTATTTAACCGGTCAGGATACACTAACCGTCGGTGTTGTTGGTTCAGCCATGTCTGGCCTGCTTACTGCCTGCTCTATTCTTGGTCCCATTACTAGCTGGAAAATAATGAAGGCGCTAAAAAGAACACAATAGCACCCTATGAAAAGATAAAGGCTCAACAGAACCAGGGACTCCGGCCGATAATCTCAAGAACTACTTTTTGCAACGCCGGTCTTGGGTATGGATACCACACAACAACAGAATAATTTATCCGCCCCCCATACTCTTAATCAGCTTGGCAGAACTCGATATGGCCGTATTTTATACAATAAACATGATCGTTTTATTGGCCGCTCTATCAAGCTTTATGGCGAATACAGTGAAGAAGAGACAGCCTTATTCAGGCAATTATGCCGGACAGGAAATACTGTCGTGGAAGTCGGGGCCAACATTGGCGTCCATACGCTGCCTTTAGCCCGTTTTGTTGGTAACTCCGGACACATTTATGCCTTTGAACCCCAACGCCTGGTTTTTCAGACCCTATGCGCAAATATGGCGCTGAATAGTATTACCCAGGCAAGCTGCTTTAACTGTGGGGCTGGAGCAACAAAAACCACCCTGAAAATTAATGAGCTCAATTACCACAAACCAGCCAATTTTGGAGGCTACGCCATCCAACCGGCAGAAACAGGTATCCCCTTATCCATTGTCCGGCTTGACGACATGTTGGGCGATAAAAAGGTACATTTTCTTAAGCTGGATGTGGAAGGAATGGAGCTTGAAGTCTTGATGGGAGCTGAACAGATTATTAAAAACAGTCAACCGCTTATTTATCTGGAAAATGACCGGATTAACAAATCAAGACAGCTTATTGAGCATCTGTGGGAAAAAGGCTACCGGCTCTACTGGCATAAACCCCGTTTATACAATCCTGACAATTTCTTCAGCAACCCGGAAAATGTCTTTGGCAATATAGTTTCAATTAACATGCTGGCTATTCCCAACACACTGAGTGTCAATGTGAGCGGCTTTTCCCGGGTCACAGACAGTGGTTTTCACCCTATGGATAAAACGAAATAACCAAGAATAAGTATATATACACTTTGCCTTTCACCAAAAACTTCTATAAAGTTCAGCACCCGTTGGGCAGCAAAGCCCACGACAAAACGGTGAGGTGTCCGAGTGGCTGAAGGAGCACGCCTGGAAAGTGTGTATACGTTAGCGCGTATCGAGGGTTCGAATCCCTCCCTCACCGCCAGTATCAAAAGTTATGCAACGCGCTCGTAGCTCAGCTGGATAGAGTACCTGGCTACGAACCAGGCGGTCGGAGGTTCGAATCCTCCCGAGCGCGCCACATCAAAAGCCCAAATCTTATGATTCGGGCTTTTTTTATAGCCATTCCCCTTTCAATTTCCTGCATGGCCGACGCAATAAGCTAAGCTCTTACACTGCTAACTATTAATTATTAATCGTATAGAGCGTTATAGCCCTTTCGTTCTGGAAAAAATGGGTCATACTTCTGTGGGTACACCATTGTCCTTGGCGCGTTACTGCTATTTTATCTGTTGGTTGATACTGCTTCCCACTTCTGTGATATGCCATGCAGCTCCCTCTCCCTTCAGTGGTGTTTATGAACAAATACAAAAGCAGTTCCCCTCCCCCTCATTGGAGAAGGAGGAAAACCCGTTAAGTGCTTCGGTGCCATTAATCTCGGCGCTTTTACCCATACCAGAGACACCCACACAACTCTCAACAAAAATAGCAAAACTACAGGAAGAGCTCTCACGGTTTTATCCACTGGATACCAGTGCCTATAAAAAAAGACTGACAGCGTTTAGCTGGCACAGACTTGAGTCAGAACTCAGGGAACTGACCAGCCAGCAACTAGATAGACGCGAAGATATTGACCGAATAGAAAGACTGCTACTTAAGCACGCCAGAGAGCGGAGTAATATCCAAAAAACATTGAATGAAATTACCGACTTAAACAACAAGCATCAAAAAAAAATTCATCCTGATGGCATCACTACGGATGCCTCCAGCAAATATGAAAATCTTGTGGAGCAACTGGAAGGAAGGGCCAGGCTTCTACCCCTAAGCAATAAACGCTATGAACTTGAACTGCAACTGACACAGTTTCAGCTTGATCAGATCCTGCAAAAGAAGAGCATACTGGAAGCATTGCTTGAATCCCGTATCAAAAACCTGCGCAAACCGGCCTCCCTTGCCGAATCTTGCACCACTTCATTGTCTGATAACTTCTTTGATGATCCAAGCTTGAATAACCTGGCCTGTACCGAACAGGAATTACGGAACAGCCTGACAAAAGCCCGTAAAGATCTGCTCCTGGTTCAAAGGCTGGGGTTCAACCTGGAATTCCAGATGAAAGAGCTGGGTCATGTCAGTGAAGTCTATGAGCTACTTGAAAGCCAGCGTGAATGCCTGATGAGGCTTGACCTGACCAACTCCGGCAAATCACTCATCCACCAGCTGAGGCTCAAACAAACAATACTGTCTGAAAAAATAAGATCACTGGATCTGACCATGGACAACCTGAGCCGAAGAAGGCACCTGGAAACAATAATTAATAAAATTGAGGGCCTGATTCCTCTGGCTGTAGAACTCTGGGAACTGGAAAAGGAATTATTTCAACATCACAAGCGGGTTATGTCGGTACTGGAACAACGAAGGATGTGGATGGCCGTTGCTCCCGCCTTGACGCCATCGCAACTATTTTCAGCACTGATTGATGTCAAGGAACAACTGAAACTACTCCAGCTTGAGCTGGACACCGACCATTTCAGTAAATTATATCTATTAATCCTATTCCTCCTCATCTTTGGCTTGATACTGTCCCACATTTTCTATCAAGCCCAGAAGCGCTTTTTAAATAATAACCGTAAATCAGGCTCACTGTCTGTCATTCAGTTATTCAAGCTTGTTGCAATGATTATTATTGGCAGCACCCCCATCCCTATAGGCTTGGCTTTAAGCGGCATTGTATTAAAAGAAACCAGTGGTTATACCTTCACTTTCGGACAGGTCTTGCAAAGTACCGCATTGATGGCATTTGGCTGGACGATCATTGCAGCTTTCGGGAGGGAGTCCGTTCAACAACAAATCGGTGTACGCCAGGAGGGATACCACCACTGGCACAGACAGGCCAATATCCTTGGTATCATGTCAATCACGGGCTTGCTCCTTGGTGGATTTGCAGAATACTGGTATAGCAATCCCTATGATGACCGTATCACTCAAGTGACTCTACTGATTTGCGCCCTGGTTCAGGCCTGCATTGAATGGAAGCTGATAAAAGACACCCGGCCTGAAATTGGTTACTACTCCTTGAAGTTTATTTTAACCCTGATTTTCCCAATGAGTAGTTTATTGATAGTTTCCCTGGCAACACTGGGATACAACCTTGCAGCCTGGGCTATTTTCAGCCAGAAGCAGGTCATCATGCTGGTGTGTGGATTGACAATACTTGTCTATGAACTATCGCTCTATCTTCTGTATGCCAGAACCCGGAAAATAACCCTTGAGCATGCCTTGCATGAAAGACGACAGGCATCAGGTGATATAGGCCCTGAGGACGCCCTTGAAGTTTCACGATCTCATATTGGAGATCTTCAACTACAGGGAAAGCGGTTACTTCAACTGGTCTCACTATCCATTTTCTTTTTTTCTATCGCCTGGCTGACACAGGACTTTACTAACCTGATTGAGCCCATTGGTAAAATCAAGGTTTGGCCTTTTACTAACCTTGATAGCAACCTATCTGTTGCTCTCGGAGGCATAACCCAGGCGACCATTATTCTCCTGCTTACCTTGCTTCTCAGCCGAAACCTAACCGGTCTCATCAGGCTATCCGTACCTGCGAAATTTCTTGCCCAGCCTGCCCGCGCCTATACCTTGAGTCGATTTAGTATTTATACCCTCTGGGTTTCAAGTACCCTTCTAATATTGAATACACTCGGCATCAGCTGGGAAAAACTACAGTGGCTCATTATTGCAGTCACTGTTGGCATAGGTTTTGGACTTCAGGAGATTGTTGCAAACTTTTTCTCCGGGTTAATTATTCTTCTGGAAAGACCATTTCGGGTTGGAGATACTGTCACTGTAGGCACAGTTGAAGGTGAAGTGAAACAGATTCATATCAGGGCCACGGTAATAGAAGACTTTGACCGGAAAGAATTAATCGTTCCAAACAAAACCCTGGTGACCGGAGAAGTGACCAACTGGTCATTTTCCTCCAATGTATTACGGGTAGTGCTATGGTTCGGCGTAGCCCACGGCAGTGATAATGACCTGGTATTTCAATTACTGATGCTGGCTGCGGATGAATGCCAGAAAGCACTCAGGGAGCCGCCTCCGGAAGTTTATTTTATTGAGTACACAGAACATGCAGAACGCTATGAACTTCGAATATTCGTTAATCATGTGGATGATCGTTATCCAGCCAAAAATCAAGTAAACACAAGGGTAAAAGAGCTGTTTGCAGAAAACGGAATCGTCGTTGCACACGCACAGCAGGATGTTCATCTGGTGGTTTCACAAGAGGGTTAGGGGTTGTTATTTGGAGGCCATTGAAAGTCGAGGGTTCTAGTGGGGAAGGCAATATCAGCACCATGACTATGAATAATTTTTCCTGCATTAAGAAGAATGTCTTCCTGTATTCGTAACAAATCTTCATAGTCAGTGCATGCCGCAAAACAGTATATCTGTAGATCCAGAGAGGAAGCACCATACTCTATCAGCCGCACCTCAACCGGCCTCACCTGATCAATTTCCCGGTGGTTACGAATATATTCAGTAATGCTCTTTGTGATGGCAGGGACGCTGGCAATATCCTGATATCTTAATCCTATCATTTGCCTGATCCGACGATTTGAGATTCTTGAGGGGTTAATCACTGCCGAATTACCAAACAGGGCATTGGGTACATAAATAGGCTGGCGATCATAATTTCTGATCCGGGTCTGCCGCCAACCAATCTCTTCTACCCAGCCTTCTATCTGGGTATTGATAATTCTGATTTTTTCGCCAACATGAAAAGGCCGATCGAGATATAAAACCAGTCCGCCAAATAAATTGGCCATCATATCCTTGGCCGCCAGACCGACAGCCAAACCACCAATACCACCAAATGCCAGGATTCCGGAGATACTGATTCCCGCACTCTGCAGCAACATCAAGCCAAATGAAATAACGATCAGCAGTTGTACCAGCTTATAAATCACTTCTGCACTATTGGCATTAAGAGAGCTGTTTTTAAATTGATTGCACTGGAGGTTTCGATAGCAGGTATTAGTAAAACTAATCAGGAACCACCCTAACAAAAGAATCAGGGCAATTCTCTGAATCAGAGGAATAGCTTGCAAAATCGGTAACTGCGTCGTACTGCCGGAAAGATTGAGTATCCAGCCCAGCGCCATCAGCCATACAGATAAACTGGCTGGCAACCGTGCAGCCTTGGCAACAGCGCTAAAGTAGGGACTGGTTTGGCTATTAACCCCCAGGGATAAACGTCCTATAGCCCTGCGAGCCAAATAGCTGCCAATGGCCGCAGTTGATAGAATAACAAGACACTGACCTAACCAGACTATATATCCTTGGCTAAATACCTTTAAAGCCACCCAATCAGCGAAAAACTCCATAACTTAATACTCAAAAAGCAATATTAACTTTATTCAGTCTAGCAGCCATCCAAACCTGGTCATTTAGAGCTAGGAGCTGTTGACGTTTGCTCGTGTGCTCAGCCAAAACCAGCGGTTTCGTGGCTAGACGCAGTAGCGCAGGAATAACCTGAAGGTCACGCGGACTCATGTCTTTCAAGCTACTGCAACGACGGCACGGAATCGCTGGTTTTGGCCCTTCGGGTGGCTCGTAAAGCGGCTTTCCGACTGCGTTGGACTGGCTTGACGTAGAATAACTATGCCTGCACCAGTCCTCCCGGTGTGCCCCATTGGATATTGCGGAAAACCGCTTTACGAGCCACTGAGCTCACGATCAAACGTCAACAGCCCCTAAACCATGAGGTAATTTTTTAGCTGATTGGGAAATGGAGAACCGAGCGGTTCCTGCTCTAGAGAATAGTCAAAAATATGGCGCACAAACAGTGGGAAAGAAAAGTAAAACAAAACCCCGCTATTGCGGGGTTCAAATACTCGGCATTGCCATAATTGTTCTTATTCTTCCTTGAGGTGGCCATCCTTGGCCAATACATCCTTCCTGGAACTGTGCCGAACTCAACATGCACAAATAAAAAAGCACATTCCATGCCAAAATAAAAATACCCGATATTATCAGTATGTTATTGCTTTGCCTGGTAATACCTGCCTACTAAAACGGGTAGTGGGTATGGCCATGTGTCACCCCGGGTAACGCTTCTATACGATATCAGCATATCTTCCAGATTAACTGGCCTTCTTTACTGAAAGAAGCTTGATGCGATTAATCACAACCCGGGTTCTTCCCCTGGTGTGGGCCTCGCTTTGGCGATACAACTTAATCTCTGCATCCACCGCCTCTCTGAGCCGGACTCTGCCGGCAGTCTGCCCGCTTAAATTAATCCTTGCAGCCCCGGGTTTAACCGCTTCCAGGTAACGTTCAAGGGTGGTAAAAAAGTTTAACGCAGTACTAATGATATGAGGCGGTATCAACCCTTCACTTTCCATATCCTTATGAATCCCCACCTTTAAGGGCTTTGGTGATGAAACATGGAAGGCCTCAGGCCATGCAGCACGAACAACACGAAGCGCTTCGGAATTCATAATTTCTGCTGCCGGCTTGTTTTCCAGCTTTTTCAGAAGCTTCATTGCTTCTTCGGATAGTTCGCTTTTTTGCGTCAACGTATTACTTTTATCTACTGTCATTTACTGCATTGTCCAATCGCTGTTAGGAAATAGGTCTTAAAAGGTTATATTGACTGAATCAACACCATTCTAGAAGCCCCTGAAGGTAGTATTTTGTTTCCCGGGACTATTCTACTCTTTATTAATTTTAATCTGCCTGGCAGATGACCTGATATCTTTACGCTTATCAATTTTCAACGTTAATACCCCCTTATTAAAGTTAGCGGAGATCGAATTCTGCTCGACATTATCAGGCAAGCTGAAAGCACGGCAAAAGGAGCCACACCTTCGCCCGACCCTATGCATATTAGCCTTACCAACCACTGAATCCTGTAGCTTTTCTCCCTTTATTGTTAACAGGTCACCTTCAATATAAACCTCCAGCTCCTTCTCATCCATTCCAGGCACTTCAACAATGATTTTATATTGGCTATCCTGCTCCTGGATATCCAGATTGAGATGAAAACCATCATATTCATCCCCGACCCCCACCTCCAGACTGGAGCCACTGAAGGCTTTATCAAACAGTTTATCCAATCCTCTTCTCAACTGAGAAACCGGTGACACCGCCTCAGACGTTAAGTCATCAGAAAGCTTATCATTCCCAGGCTTAAGCCAGCTCCCTGTGGACCATTTATTGTCCATGCCAAACCCTCTTATTCCAGCTAAGATAAGAAGCTACTCTCTAATCCCCTGGTGCCCCCTGGTCAAACTCAGAGTCACTTAGCCACCGAAGTATCTCTGAAGTGAATACTTTCTGGTCAGGCCTGTCAAAGGCAGAAAAAGTCTCTCTCAGTCGTTTTTTTGTGAAATCTGAAAAGTGATTCACCCCTTCTTCTGTGAAATAAATCAGATTGTCATAAATGGCACCCGCCAGTTCCTGGCCACAAAGATCATGCAGGGCAGACTTAAATGAGTTCAATGCTACAAACTGATCTTTCTGCTGATAAATATCAGCCAGTGTTGCCAGGGGAATCATCGATAGTCTTGGCTGAATTAACGGATTAACAGCATGCCCACTACACCACTGACTCAGTCGCCATGGCCGTCCTGTAAAAGAGAAAATTCGTAACCGGCCCTGCAACCAGGCAGGGTCATTTACCGGATAGTTATCCCACAAAAAGGGCTTGCGCTGAAACATCTCAGTGATCTGCTCAATACCGGCTTGATCATACCCCAGTGAAATAACATGGTCGCCTGTCCAATAAATATCGAACTGTTGATCCAAATACCTGCCGAGATCAACCCAGTAATTTTCTGGCATGGCACCATAAGCTCTCAACAGTAAGGGATCCCTGGAATAATAAGTTCCCACCACCTGGAAGTGCCTGGCTGTGCTCTCTCCTGCAATATATTCGGCCATATCACACTGTACTCGCGCCAGGCCAGGGGTATCATTGCTGAAGTCATCAAAAAGGATGGCAAGCATTGAGGGATTAATACTATTAATCAAGTCAATCTTAACCTTTAGCTCACGGCGGGTTTTGCTATCCAGCTCTTTTACTTCGTAGGGGGTAAAACCTATGCCAAAGTCGATACCTCTTGCCTGAAAAGCCCGACTCAGTGATTTCAACCTTTCAAATTCATCCTCAGGCCAGGGCTCACGCCACAGTTCTCTCAGGTAAGGATCATTTTTTGGTGCATAGATATAAAAATTGAACTTTTTATTACAACAGAAATCTATATAACCCTTACGATCCTGCCAGGCCCATGATTGCGCCTGATCATAGAGTCCCTCAATAACACCATAGGTAAACGACATTTTTTTCTCATCCAGTGGCAACGACAGCTCTTATATATAAGCAGCACCGCAGGATGTAGGCAATATTGACAACAATTATTGAGGATGTCATAGCGGCAGTAAACCTTGACTATACAAAAGGGCTATTCATAGAGAGAGCCATTACACCAATGATAATCATTATCATTGGTGACCAGAAAATACCTCTCTATTTAAAAAAACCAAAATGCTCTCCGACTTCTCCTAACCGAGGCGTATTGGCGATAATTTGCGTGATTGTCTGGTAGTCCTGCCTGCCTTTTTTCCCCATACCTCCTTGCCCTTTACGAAGGTCATCTATGTCTTTTTCTAATTTATAATGGGCATCAGACACTGTAAAAGAACCTTTGCGTGAGGCTCTTAACCTAGATAAAACTGATTCTCCAGTTCTTGTTCTTATATTTCTTTCTAACTCATTTATTAGCTTCCCTTTGCTATCAACCTCCTTATTTTCACTGACCTTTGACTTTGATCTAGAAACACCTGCCCCTTTAGCTGGCTCTGCACTTTTTTTATATCTTTCACCTCTTTTTATTTCCATTTTGGCAAAACTTGTCAACATACAACTTACTGGATCTTGATTGCCAATATATGATACACAGCTAACTTCACTGGATGTATCATAAAATTTGACGCCAATAATACCTCCTTTAGCAAAGTAATCTTCTACAGGACTTTTGGGGATCTCACAACCACGCTCATCGAAAACAATCAAGCTGTTTCCCCTGAATGAACCTGCTGGTTTTAGCCACCTGAATACTGATTGTTTTTTATTCTTATAAACAGTTAAAACATTCAAATGAGTGGACACCTATCTCTAATAAAGATTTCATTGATTACTTTAGACCAAGACTCACCCTACTTATAGGAAGAAGCTGTTCTACTGAAGAAAAGTTTTATTTGCCTATACTCAGCCTCAGCTTTATATAAATCCTTTTCAACAAAGCGGATAGTGGCGCCAGGAATACACTGCGCCAATGGGCTAAGGTCTTTTATTTTAACACAGCCGATTTTTGGGTAGCCTCCTATGGTCTGGCGATCCCGCATCAGGATGATAGGTTGACCGTCAGCTGGAATTTGTATCGCCCCAAGAGCAATACCCTCTGAAATCAGCCCCTGCTCCCGGCAACCAATAGCTTCACCGGAAAGCCGATAGCCCATACGGTCTATTTGCTGGCTTAAGGTGTAAGCAGCGTTAAAAAAACGATAACGTTCATGCTTATCAAACCACTCATACTGGTAACCAGGAATAACTTCCAGGGTAATATCCTGGCTGTAATCGGGAATAAATACCTCTGGCACCTGTCGGGTAAGCATTGGATCACTTGCTGTATAATTCAGGCAGTCTCCTGCACGCAGTTTACTGCCATCTTCGTGTAAACCTCCCAGTTGATCACGTGCTACAGTAGAGCAACTTCCCAAAATTTCTGGAACCTCAAAACCACCCCGAACAGCAAGATAGACTCTCAAACCGTTTTGGGAACCTTTAAAAGACAAGGTATCTCCGGGTTTTACCGAATAGCTCTGCCAGGGCTTTATTACAACACCATTCAGCTCCGCTGCCATATCAGCACCGGTAATAGCAATAGTTGTTTGAGCTAGAAACTCACAGCGAAACATCCCCAGATTTATTTCAATCTGTGCATCATTACTCTGGTTCGCCAGCAGCTTGTTTGCCCACAAAAAAGCCTGTTCATCCATTGGGCCGCCAGGGCTGACACCAATATGCTGATAACCATAACGCCCCAGGTCCTGAATCAGGCTGAGCGGGCCGGGTTCAATAATTCGTAGTGTCATTCAGCCTCCAATAAAAATAGCCGTTCCTCTTCTGGTGAAATGACTCCACCCATATCAAGAAAAGTAGCCTTACTGATTCGGTTAAATTTCACTTTTGCCCCCACTTCAAACAACGTCAGATTCTCACGCTGATAATCAATGGGGTTTACAGGAGCGCGACCAATAATCTGCCACCCTCCTGGCGATTCATTAGGATAAATAGCTGTCTGTTGTTCAGCTACAGCTACACTGCATGCCGGAATTTTAAGTCGAGGGGTTTGCTTTCTGGGAATGGCTATACGCTGGTCCGTATTACCAAGGTAGGCAAAGCCCGGAGCAAAGCCGATAGCATAAACCCGGTAAAGAGTTGAAGCGTGTATACTGACCACCTCTTCAAAACTCAAACCGGTATGGTCGCTAATTTCACCCGCATCTAATGCAACTTCAGGCCCATAATAAACAGCCAATTCAATTAATGGTGCCTCGGTTTGATCTGTCTGGATCTCTTTGATATTTTCCAGAAGTGCCCATAGCTCCTGTTCAAACAGACTGAATTCCATTGCCAGTAAATCAAAGCTGATAAACAGTGATGTGTAAGATGGGATAACATCAATCAGATATTGACCCAGTTTATGCTTAATTAGGGGCAATAACCTGCGAATTCTATCGGCAGTTTCCTCACTCACGGTATCGGCAAAATAAATAATAAGGCTGTTTTCGTTGACCCGACATATTTTCATAGGTGAGCCACCCGGTCATACAGTAGCTTTGCCACAGATAAAGCCAGAGACCCATCGCCGTGAATACACAGGGTGTCAGCATAAACCGGAATCCTGTTCCCGGTAAGAGTGGTTACAGAACCCTGCTCAAGCAGTTGGAGCGCCTGCTTCTCAATAGCCCCTATGGTGGTGTGTAAAGAACCAGGTTCTGAACGAGGAACCAGGCGGCCATCACAACCATAAGCACGATCAACAAAAGCCTCAAACCACAGTTTAATACCATAAGCTTCTGCCAGATCCTGGTATCTGGAGTAATCAGGAATAGCCATAATCACCAACGGCAGTGATTTGTTGTAGTTTTTTAATCCATTCAACAGGCAGGTAAATACCTTGTCGTCTTCCATCATGGCGTTATACAAGGCTCCATGAGGTTTTACATAACTCAGGGAAGTATTTTCACTCTGGCAGATAGCCTGCAAAGCTCCCACTTGATAAATAAACAGGGCTGCAAGATCCTCCGGCATCATCTGAATACAGCGACGGCCAAAACCCTGAAGGTCCGCATATCCGGGATGGGCTCCAATACTCACCTGATACTGCTTTGCCATTTTAACGGTCTTTGTCATCACTGACGGATCTGAAGCATGCATGCCACAGGCAATATTTGCCATATCCAGATAGGGCATAATCTCCTCGTCACGCCCCATTTTCCAGATACCAAAACTCTCCCCCATATCGCAGTTGATTTTCATAATGTTTGATCCTGCCGGGTATTTTTATATTTAGGATTATATGAAGGCATTAGTCTTTTAAACAAACAGAAATGGAGTAATATACTTCGTTGATATAAGGCTAGTCATACTCCAATAAAAGGAAAAACAATATGATTGACCACGAAGTACACTGCCATCCTGATCATACTCATGGCAAGGGGTGCGGTCATACCGCGATAAAGCATAATGATCATATTGATTATATTCATGATGGCCACCTCCACCACCTTCATAAAGATCATTATGATGAACATATTATCGAGGTTACTGATAAGAATCCCGATAAATGTAATCCAATATACGGCTGTGTCAGCTCAGGCCACAAACACGGACCAGGCTGTGGTCATGAAATGGTTCCCCATGGCGATCATTTTGACTATCTGGTAGATGGTCGCTTACACCATGTGCATGGTGATCACTGCGATGACCACGGGGAAATAGAAGTTATTTAGCATCCCCTTTAAATGGAATAGCTAACAGCTTATTTACCAGTCTTGCGGCAACTCTTGCTCCCCGGTTATCACTATCAAACCGGGGATTGCACTCAGCCAGATCCACCAGCTTTATCCGGGCAATACCACAATGGTGGTTCTCAATTATTCGATCCAGCAGCCGTTCAAGATAGTCCAGTGATACCCCTCTAGAGGCAGGGGCACTGACGGCTGGCATGGTGGCTGCCGGTAACACATCCAGATCGATGGTTAAATAGAGCTGGTCACAGGTGGCCATAAATTCATCAATCACCTTCAGGTTCGAAGACAAATTTGCCCAATGCATATCACTGTCCATGACCCAATTAACCCGATTTTCATCAGCTCGGTTAAACAGTGCCTCAGTGTTTGCCGTTTCTGAAATACCCAGGCAAAGGTAATTAAATGACTGGTTATTTGCCTGACAAAACTGGCTTAACTGGTAAAAGGGCGTACCAGAACTGGCTTTTGGCGTGGGCAGGCGGAGATCAAAGTGCGCATCAAAATTGATAATGCCTGTGACTGACTGGGCGCTGATACTTTGCTGGTGCTGGTAAACAGCACGCCCAGACGCATAGGCTACTTCATGGCCTCCACCAAGAACAACAGGAAAAAGTTCTGCATTCAGGTACTTTATCAGGGTATCGGTTAATCCGTCCTGAGACGCTTCCAGTTCCTGATTCACACAAACAATGTTGCCCCCATCATACAAAGGCAGCCCTTTTTTGTGCCATGCCTGCCCCGCCATGGCTTTACGAATATGGTCAGGTCCCTCTTTAGCTCCCACCCTTCCCTTGTTTCTTTTGACGCCCTCATCGGAACAAAAACCAATGATAGCGGCTCCAGCTGAAGGAAATGCTTCGTCGTTTATATCAAGCATCTGAATATGCTGATGCCAGCGTTTGCCTGCATCACCATCTTCAGTATCTACTCGCCCCTGCCATAGCTCTTTATCGGGTTGTTGGTGCATCACAACCACTCTCCATTTCTCATTATTTGTTCCGGTGCAGGTATACCAAAGTGACAGGCCAGTTCGGCAGGATGCTCTATTGGCCAAAGGACCAAATCCGCTTTATACCCAGCCTTAACCATTCCCCGATCATTTATACCCAACGCCCTGGCTGCATTTCTTGTTACTCCGGCCAAAGCATCTTCTGGGGTCAGGCGAAACAGGGTACAGGCCATATGCATGGCTAACCTTAATGAGGCCAGCGGTGAAGAACCCGGGTTAAAATCACTGGCAATGGCAATGGGCACTCCCGCCCTCTGCAAAGCCGCTACAGGTGGGAAACAGGTTTCCCTGAGATTATAAAAAGCCCCGGGCAATAATGTTGCAACCGTTCCGGAAGAAGCCATTGCCTCTATCCCTTCCTGATCCAGGTGCTCAAGATGATCAGCAGAAAGCGCCTGATAACGTGCTGCCAACACACTACCCTGAAGGTTGCTAAGCTGCTCAGCATGTAATTTAACAGGTAGCTGGTGTCGCTTTGCCGCTTCAAAAACCCGTTGAATCTGTTCACAACTAAAAGCCACTGACTCACAAAAGCCATCAACCGCATCAGCCAGCTGTTCAGATGCAACCGCAGGAATCATTTCATGGCAGATGCAATGGATATAGGCGTCAGCCTTCCCTTTATATTCTTCAGGTAGTGCATGGGCGCCCAGAAACGTGGTTTTAACAGTAACCGGGAAATGTCTGGCTAACTGTCTGGCTACCCGTAGCTGACGACACTCGGCTTCCAGGTTCAGGCCATAGCCAGACTTTATCTCCATCGTGGTCACCCCTTCTTTCAGAAAGGCTTGTATACGATGGCTTGCAAGTTCAAAAAGCTCTTGTTCTGATGCCTGCCGGGTTGCTTTAACCGTGGCCTGAATGCCGCCCCCCTGCCGGGCAATTTCCTCATAAGAAACACCCTGCAAACGCTGTTCAAACTCCCGAGCCCGATTTCCGGCAAAAACCAGGTGGGTATGGCTATCTATCAAACCGGGTGTCAGCCACTTATTTTGACCATCAAAAACATTAAGACTCCTGTATTCATCAGGTAATGCCTTTTCAGAACCTACCCAGCTAATTTCATCATTTTCAATAACAACGGCCGCCTGACTGATCGCACCATAAGGGGATGAAACATCAGGATCGATAGTTGCGATTTTTATATTACGAATCAGTACACCGGTATCTTTATTCATTATGTTTTAAACCTGCTGATTGAATTCAAGCTCAGCCCCCAGCTGGTAACGGCTGCCCGGATGAATAAGCAATGCGTAACTGATGACGCCCTTTCGGCACCAGGTTCTTCGCTTAACCTGAAGACAGGCTTCTTTATCGGTCAAACCTAATTCTATACATACATCGTCGTTTGGAAGCATAGCCTGGACAATATGATCACCTCGGGTAATCGGAGCTATCCGGGATAGGTAAGCATTAGGGGTTAAACATGAAAAATCTTGGCTAAGATAATCTGGAGCCAGGCCTGGAATAACATAACGACTCTCCCATTGCAGCGGTATTTCATTACCACAGTGAACAATAGTTGAACAAAAGAGTGAGGAGTTTTCCTGCACACCTAATGCCAAAGCCACTTCACTAGTGGCTGGCTGCTCCTCCAGAAGAAGAACCTTGCAGGAATAACGCTGGTTTCGACTGGCAATTTCATCGGCGATATTGCGTATCTCCATCATCGAACCCTGTGGCCGCTGTTCTGCAACAAAAGTTCCAATCCCCTGGCTTCGCACTAAAAAGCCTTCGTCGGTTAATTCTTTTACAGCTCGCCTCGCGGTCATGCGGCTAACATCAAAGCTTAGACTCAGCTCATTTTCGGAAGGGACTCGATAGGCAGCAGGCCACTGACCAGACTCAATCATATCGATGATATGTTGTTTGATGGCCTGATAACGGGGCTGCATGGCCAAATTATTCAAGAAATTGCTCCTCAAAAAGAATAGCTTTTTATTATGCTACTTGTGTAGACTTGTATATACAAGATTACAAACATAACAAGGCATAACATGACAGACAGACTGGATACATCACGACTCATCAAGGCACCAACAGGAACCCGGCTCACTGCAAAAAGCTGGTTAACTGAAGCGCCCCTACGGATGTTGATGAATAACCTTGATCCAGAGGTTGCCGAAAAGCCTTCTGAGCTGGTTGTCTATGGAGGCATTGGACGTGCCGCCAGAAACTGGGCCTGTTATGACCGCATCGTTGAAACCCTGAACCGGCTGGAAAACGACGAAACACTACTGGTTCAGTCAGGGAAACCCGTCGGTGTGTTTAAAACCCATAAAGATGCACCCCGTGTACTGATTGCCAATTCCAACATTGTTCCCCACTGGGCCTCCTGGGAGCACTTTAACGAACTGGATCGTCAGGGTCTGATGATGTATGGCCAGATGACTGCCGGTTCCTGGATCTATATTGGCTCCCAGGGCATTGTCCAGGGCACCTATGAAACCTTTGTGGCAGTGGGTAAAAAGCATTTTAACGGTGATCTCAATGGCCGCTGGATTTTAACCGGTGGCCTGGGAGGCATGGGTGGAGCCCAACCCTTAGCCGCTACCATGGCAGGAGCATCCATGCTTGCCATTGAGTGTGATGAAACCCGTATCGATAAACGACTGGAAACCGGTTATCTCGATTACAAGGTTAAAGACCTGGACTCCGCCCTGAACATGCTGGTTGATGCTCGTGATACCGGTAAAGCCATATCTATAGGGCTGCTTGGCAACGCAGCAGAAGTATTTGCCGAACTGGTTGAACGCAATATCACCCCCGATATAGTGACGGATCAAACCAGTGCCCATGACCCTCTTAACGGTTACCTGCCCGCAGGCTGGACACTGGAAAAAGCAGAACAGATGCGCAAGGCTGATCCAGAGGGTGTGGTTAAATCAGCCAAGGCCTCTATGGCACAGCAAGTTGCAGCCATGCTTGAGTTGCAGAAACGGGGCTCTGCAACCTTAGACTACGGCAATAATATCCGGCAAATGGCTTTAGAAGAGGGCATAAAAGATGCCTTTGACTTCCCAGGCTTTGTTCCAGCGTACATACGACCACTGTTTTGTGAGGGGGTTGGACCATTCCGCTGGGCAGCTCTCTCTGGTGATCCTGAAGATATCTATAAAACAGACCAGAAAGTGATGGAGTTGATCCCGGACAATCCTCATTTGCATAACTGGCTAAAGATGGCAAAAGAACGTATCCATTTTCAGGGATTGCCATCCAGAATATGCTGGGTTGGCCTGAAAGACCGGGCACGATTGGGGCAGGCATTCAATGAAATGGTGGCTAAGGGTGAATTGAAAGCCCCCATTGTTATTGGCAGGGATCATCTGGATTCGGGTTCCGTTGCCAGCCCTAACCGGGAAACAGAAGCCATGAAAGATGGTTCTGATGCCGTTTCTGACTGGCCACTGCTTAACGCTCTACTGAATACCGCCAGTGGTGCCACCTGGGTAAGCCTGCACCACGGTGGAGGTGTTGGTATGGGCTTTAGCCAGCACTCAGGAATGGTGGTTGTTTGTGATGGCACCCCTGATGCCGCCAGGCGGGTTGGCCGCGTGTTATGGAATGACCCCGCCACCGGTGTGATGCGCCACGCTGATGCTGGCTATGATATTGCCATCAACTGTGCCAGGGAACAAAAGCTTGATCTGCCAATGGTTGAATAAGCTAGTGCCACTCAGCATCAAATAGCATACCTCTCTGAGCCTGAACAGCTAGAGACATCCGAATGCATTTCCAGCGAGGAGAGACTGTCGCAAAAGGCTTTTTGGAACCACAAAGGACATTCGTGGTTCCAAAAAACAGGATATTGCGTTAAGACTTTCGCGACACCCTCAGGATGCTGGGAACGAGGGGACAAGCTAGCCAATTTATAAAACGGGTTCCCGCTGGTTCAGATGGGAACTATCTAAAAAAAATCATCAATGGACTAAAAACTAAATCAAGGGGGAAGATCTTTGTTTAAACAGGACTTAACAGCAAAGCAGTCGTCACTGTCCGAAACACTAAACTTGATACCAGGGCAACTGACCCTGCCTCTTTTACGAACAATCTATTCCCAGCCAGTTAACATTAAAATAGATTCTGATGCCTGGAAAGCAGTTGACCAGTCTGCTGAATGCGTTCAGCAGATACTGGACCAAGGACGTGTTGTTTATGGCATTAATACTGGCTTTGGTTTACTGGCTAATACCCGTATTAAAAAGGAGGACCTGAACACCTTACAAAAGAGTCTGGTGCTATCTCATGCCGCTGGTATCGGGCAATTTATGGACGAAGCCGTCGTCCGATTATTGATGGTTCTGAAAATTAACAGTCTTGCCCGGGGTTTCTCTGGCGTCAGGCGCCAGGTCATTGAATCACTCATAATACTATTAAACCATGAGATATACCCCTGTATTCCCGAGAAAGGATCAGTGGGAGCATCGGGTGATCTTGCCCCGCTGGCTCATATGAGCGCAATATTGCTGGGAGAAGGGGAAGCCACTTATAAAGGCAAAAAAATACCAGCCAGCGAAGCACTGGCAATCGCTAATATTGAACCACTGACGTTAGGGCCTAAAGAGGGCCTGGCCTTGCTTAATGGGACTCAGGCTTCTACTGCCTTTGCCCTGCGTGGACTGTTTGAGGCTGAGGCACTACTGGATGCGGGTGTTGTCATCGGCGCCCTGTCTGTAGACGCGGCAAAAGGCAGCCGAAAACCATTTGATCCAAGAATTCACACCGTACGAGGCCACAAGTCACAATCGGATATTGCCACAGCTTATCGACAACTATTGGATAGCAGTGAAATTGGTGCATCCCATAAAAACTGTGAAAAAGTTCAGGACCCTTACTCTCTGAGATGCCAACCCCAAGTGATGGGAGCCTGTCTGCAGCAGATTCGTTATGCCTCGGAAATCCTGTTAACGGAAGCCAATGCCGTTTCAGATAACCCGCTGGTATTTGCCGATGATGAAACTATTCTTTCCGGCGGCAACTTCCATGCTGAACCGGTGGCCATGGCTGCCGATAACCTGGCACTGGCCATTGCTGAAATGGGCGCCCTGTCTGAAAGAAGAATGGCACTATTGATTGACAGCCAGCTCAGTGGATTACCCCCATTCCTGGTTGATAATGGTGGTGTTAATTCCGGCTTTATGATTGCCCAGGTGACTTCTGCCGCCCTGGCCAGTGAAAACAAGTCCCTTGCCCACCCTGCCAGTGTGGATAGCCTGCCAACATCGGCCAACCAGGAAGACCATGTTTCTATGGCGACCTTTGCTGCCCGACGCCTGAATGATATGGCTCAAAATACCTCGGGAATCCTGGCAGTAGAATACCTGTCTGCCTGCCAGGGACTGGATTTCCGGGCACCATTGAAAACATCAAAGTTACTGGAGAAAGCCAAGTCGATACTGAGAAAGAAAGTGCCCTTTTATGATAAAGACAGATACTTTTCCCCTGATATAGAGTCTGCACAAAAAATTATTGAATCTAAAACATTGAGTGAACTGCTGACACTGCCCTCCTGATTGAACGAGGGTTCTTAGCTCTAGCAGCCTGTCGGACTTAGCCGATCGTAGCGAGAAAAAGACCGGTTAGAGCTAAGTCCGACAGGCTGCTAGTGCAGGGAAGCGTGAATATAGACTCGTTCCCAGACTCCAGAGACTGTCGAGAAACCCAATTCTGTAGATAAAAAGTAGGGTTTTTACTCTTTATTCACCACAGAGACACAGAGAACACAGAGCTTTCATTGCTCTTAAAAAATAACTCTCCGTGCCCTCTGTGCCTTTATTATGCCCTTTAGGGTGCTGTGGTGAATAAAGTGTCTTTTGTGACATCCTCTCCAGCCTGGGAATGCATACCTCTCCAAGCCGTAAAATCTAGAGCAAAGCAAGGAGCAGTTGCCGAGATTGTAAAGAGTGGCGACGGAGAACATTCAAAACTTCAACAAGCTATAATCTATCACTCTAATAAATTTAGTCCTTTCCAATAAAGGGATACACCATGTCAATCAGCTACCCAGGCTTATTTTTAAAAAATAAAAAATCATTATTTCTGCCAAAACTGGCCCTTTTTATTTTTATTGTTAGCGGGTGTACCCATCAAAAAAGCACCCATAAGATGCCAACCATTACAAGCCTTAGAAACACAGTTAATCAGGATTTCGATCAATTAAAAAAAATAGCATATAATAATACAGCCATCAGAGCTGACAATCTAAGTGTGTATCCCTTCATATCCCGGCACAAAGTGACTGTTACTAAAATCACCACTGATATCTCAAAAGATTTATCACAATTAACCGGAGGGATAGCCCAGGACTATCTCATAAATGTAAAAGGAAGCAGCATCCCTATCCCCTTAAGTAAAACCCGACTTAGTCATGTGCGGCTATCACTTAATCACCGTGGATTTGATATAGCCCTATTGGATGAAGTCAGGAAAAAACCTTTTTACCGGGAACTGCTGGGGCTTTCGCAACAACAGGTTCTTGATGTTGGTGCTGGCTGGGGTGAGATTAGCCTCAGTCTGCTAAAGAATAATAATCAGATATTCTGTAATGAAATTGAAGCGAGTCAGTTGCTGGCTATTTATGACCAAGCCTATAATACCCATCCAAAATATTTAAACCGCCTTTATCTTAGTAATTATGTTTTTCCTGATCAGTTCAAAAATATAACCAGCAATACATTTGACAGCATTATTCTCCATCGAGTAATCGCTATTTTAACACCAAAACAAGCCAACATGGCCATAAGGGAAGCATACAGGATAGTCAAACCCGGCGGACGGGTTTATATTGCATCCTTATCTGACCAGCACCATTTAGTTCAAACTAATATAGTAAAACATCCTAAAAAGATACTATCAAACAATAATGGAATGCTTGAATTCATGGCAAAAGAAGGGTTACCACTTCAAGCCTATACTCTCCCAAAATCGGTTATAGCCATATCTGAAGATGATTTTCTTGATTACCTGAAGGAAACCGGATTTCAAATCAAACATATAGAACATCCCGGCACAACCCAAAAAACAGCCGTTCCTGAAGAAAGAAGTTTAAGAACAGGCCGGGAAAACATTGCCATTATTGCTGAGAAGCCCCATAAGAAATAATTATTTTACTCTATACTGATAATTAAAGGATTAAAGTAAAAAAACAATGAACCCGAAAATCAAACAACACAAAGCAGAAATAAAGATTCTTGTGGATAATGGCTTCTCTTTAGCAGAAGCCTTTCTAAAAACATTTGAAAGCCGTAACATTAATAAAAGCCAACAACTATTTGACACTATTCTCCAGGATCTCTCTGCCCAAGACCTGCTGCTTGGATCAGACTATTTCTTTCCGGATGGCAGCCGACTAAACATTGACCCTTACTGTGACTGCATGCTGGCAACCAAAGGTATCCGTTCTAAAAGCCATCCAAATTATTAAAAGATAAGTACCTGTTCGAAAAATTCGTATAAACTATTAAAACAATTACAATTGATATACGATTTTAATAGTGTAGTTAAATGAATAAACCCTTCTCCCAAGCCTGTGAAAACAACAAAGTTGCCATCTTATCCCTATTAAAAAAACACTTCCGAACAGCTACGACTGTGCTCGAAATTGGCTCAGGAACAGGCCAGCATGCTGTCTATTTTGCCAGTCACTTGAACCACCTGACCTGGCAACCCTCCGATCTTGATGCCAACCTCACCGGCATTAAACTCTGGATCAATGAAGCAAAGTTAGCCAATCTGAACCTTCCCATTAAACTGGATGTGGCAGAAAATGACTGGCCTGATATCCACGTTGATGCAATCTACTCAGCAAATACAGCCCACATTATGCCTTGGCCTACCGTAAAATCCATGTTCAGGGGGATTGGAAAAAAACTGTCCCCAGGAGGGGTCTTTTGCCTATACGGCCCTTTTAATTACCATGATACCTATACCAGCGAAAGCAATAAGCTATTTGACCAACATCTCAAGGCGTTAGCACCAGAAATGGGTATTCGTGATTATGAAGCCATAGAAACACTGGCTCACCAGTCAGGCATGCAGTTATTGGAAGACATTGCCATGCCCGCTAATAACCGCACTTTGGTATGGGAAAAAAATTAAACGTCCACTTTTCAGCAACTATCTGCCCATTCCAGTACTTCTGGCTCAAGATAGGCTTGTTCCAGAAGTTCTGCTGCCCAGGGGTATTCACTGGACAATGACCGTAATTGACGGATGGCAACCACCTGGGCTCCCGGCAATGTGCTCCAAATCGTTTTATTCAGACAACGCCAGTGATCGGGCTTTACTCTCTTTGGGCTGGCCAGTTGTTCCCAGCACTCTTCACAGGCCATCAAACAATGATCAAAGTCAGGCTCCTCCGGCACTGGCGCTACTTCGTATATTTTCAGAGGAACACCGGATGCCTCGCAGATTTCACAACAAGACTTGCTGCGACGAGCCAAATCCTTCCCAAGCAAACTCAATATCCCCTGACGTTCCTGGTGTTTTTTTAGCCCTTTAGCCATGATTCACACTCCAAACCATTTAATTACCCGCACCTTTTACAGCATTTCACTCCACATTTCCTGTTGTAACTCAGACTCTGGCAGGTAATCATGACCTTAGGGGCTGTTGAGGTTTTATCATGTGCTCAGCCAAAGCCAGCGGTTTCGTGGCTAGGCGCAGCAGCGCAGGAATAACCTAAAGGTCACTCGTACTGATGTCTTTCAAGCTGCTGTAACGACGGCACGGAAGCGCTGGCTTTGGCCCTTCGGGTGATTCGTAAAGCGGCCTTCCGGCTGTGTTGAACTGGCTTGACGTAGAATAACTACGCGCTGCACCAGTTCGCCCGTTGTGCCCCATTGGGTATTGCGTAAGGCCGCTTTACGAACCACTGAGCTCATGATAAAACCTCAACAGCCCCTAACACTTACAAATACTGACGCCATATGAAAATTAACAGGATGTCTTCGCCTAATCGGGATGACTGGGAAATCCCTGTGGAATACCTGGTGCTCCATTATACTGCTGTGGATCTGCAGGATACCCTTGCCATATTTATGAAGCCTGGGGGCGTTATTTCTGCACACCTTGTGATTGATAGGGATGGCAGCATCTATGAACTGGTGGACTGTCTTGAGGGTAAAACCTTAAGGGGCAGACACTCAGGTCCTAGTCAATGGCTACAGGGAGAAAAACTCAAAGAACAATTTAATGATTTTTCCATTGGTATTGAGCTGGTTAACTACAACGGCAATATATTCCCATTCACAGATGAGCAATACAGTACCTTAACCTGGATAGTTAACAAGCTACAGCGGCACTACCCGGCTTTAAATGATCCTGGACGAATTGTCGGCCACGAACATATAGCTGGATTTCGTGGCAAGGCAGACCCGGGCTTGTGCTTTGACTGGCCTCGATTTTACCAGGACTGCTTTCCTGAGCAGCTTGCCCCATTGAGAACATCAGTCTGCCCAAACGAGTTGCAACGCTCTTTGATGAACTTCCAGGAACAGGAACCAAGAGGGAATAAGGAGAGATCAAAGTACTGGCAGGCAGTTAGTCATATTACAGAAACATCTATCAAGTTAATTAATGAAGCAAAAAACTCTGCACAATAAACGGAGGTGATCTGCTCTTTAACGCTTAGCTGCACGAGTCGCCTCGTTCCCAGCGGGGAGAGGCTGTCGCAAAAGTTATTTTTATTAACCACGGAGACACAAAGCATACTTTTGCGACACCCTCGGGACGCCGGGAACGAGAGAAACATCAGCAGCCCCTAGAACTCTCAGGCAATGCTGCAACTGCTTCACACAGAATAACTTGATTTCATTCTGTTAACTCATTTCGATCATAGCGCAAAACGCCTCCAATCCATGTTTGCTCAACAGTGATATCAGATAGCTCTCTGCGTAATTCTAGTGGATTTTCAGAAATCACGATCAAATCAGCCCATTTCCCCGGCTCTATAGACCCTCTGTCGTCTTCCAAAAACATCTGCCATGCAGCATCAATGGTCATGGCTCGTAAGGCACGAATAACACTGATTCTTTCTTCTTTACCCAGTACAGAACCCTTTCGGGTTGTCCTGGTAACGGCATGATGTGCCATTTTAAAGGGCTCAATAGGGGTTACTGGGGTATCACTATGGATGCTATAACGCACTCCCATTTTATCCGCTGTGTTTAGGGGGCTAATCAATGAAGCTCTTGAGCCACCCAAAAACAGATTCTGATAGCGATCCCCCCAGTAATAAACATGCGATGGGAAAAATGTTGGCGTAATTTGCAATTCAGCCATTGCTTCCAGCTGATTCGGCCTGGCCATTTGAGAATGGACCATAATATGGCGGGAGTCTTTCCTGGGAGAGGTATCCTGGGCTCTTCCTATAGCATCAATCACCATATCAATTGCCGCATCTCCATTGGCATGTAATGCCAGTTGCCATCCCTTGGAATGCCACTGATTGACCAGCGTGTTCAGTTCTTGTGATGATATCGAGGAGTAACCCCGATAATTAGTATTCACGCCTTGAGCCTGCCGGAAATAAGGCAGTGACAAAAACCCAGTGTAACCGGGTATGGAGCCATCGGTTGTTATCTTCAGTGCCCCTGTGGATACTTTATCATTATTGACTGGCTCCAATTTGCCATTGCTCAAACCCTTGGCTAAATCAAGGTTTGGCCAGATAACCAGCCGTTGGGGAATCAGTCCGATTCCAGCCAGTAAGGTTATTGGTTTATACAAATCAGGTGTCGTCAAACCGCTTTGAACGGTGGTGACGCCCTCCACGGTATAATCTTCAACGGAATTCTGCAAAAGCTTCAGCAATCGGGAAGCGGATAATTTCAGGGCCTTATTTCTGGCTTTATTATGAGCAGTTTCTTTTAACACACCGGTAGCTTGTCCATTAATATCGCGAACAACCTCGCCTCCCTTGGGGTTAGGTGTATCTTTGGAGATACCCAGTCTTTTTAGGGCCTTGCTATTCACCATACTCATATGACCGGATATATGCATCACCATAATCGGATGTTTTTTTGAAATAGCATCCAGCTCTTTCCTGGTCAAAAATCGCCGCTCAAGCAGTAAGGTATCATCATAACCAAAACCAATAATCCACTCGCCGCTGGAAACTGTCCTGGCCTGAAGCTTTAGTTTTTCCTTAACATCAATAATGGAGACAACGCGACCTATGGGAGGACTGTTGAGGTCAGCGGCAATAGCATCCAACCCGCTGCCCGGAAAGTGCCCATGAGCTTCTATAAAACCGGGCAACAATGGCTTTCCATCCAGATCAACAACCTTTGCATCAGGCCCCGCCTGCACAAGAATATCCTCTTTGTCCCCCACCGCCACGATTCTGTCTTTTTCCACAAGAACCGCTTCAGCAATACGATTTTTCTTATCCATGGTCAGGATCGGCCCATTAATAAAAACCAGCCTGTCGGGAGGTATTGGATTCAGGTAATACCAAACAGAAATGGATACCAGAAAAATCAACAACGCAGCAAGAACTGTAAACTTTATCAGGCGATGGAAGAAAAAAACCATGGATATCATCCCCAAATAGCATTTATTGTTATGGAAAGTGGACTTCCCTTGGAGAATATTTCGCCTCTCAAACCCAACCATCAAAACCCATAGAATCACACATTCTTGATCCAGATCAACTAAAGCAAATCCTGAAGCGCTTCAAATTTTTCAAAAACAATTGAAAGAACTGGGGCCAATGACCCGGGGAGAAAAAACCGTTGCCGCTATATTCATGGTGACGGCTCTGGCCTGGATTATCCGCCCATTATTAGCCAACTCTATTCCCGGGCTTTCTGATACCGTCATCGCCATAACGGCAACTGTGAGTCTATTTATTATTCCTGTGAACCAAAGCGACAAGGTTTATGTTATGTCCTGGGATAAAGCCCGGGAAATTCCTTGGGGAGTACTCATTCTTTTTGGCGGTGGCCTGGCACTGGCCTCCCTGATAAAAAGTACCGGTCTGGCTGGCTGGGTGGCCGATGCCATGAGTGTGATTCAGGGGCTGCCCATAATCCTTGTGGTAGCTGCCGTGGTTACTGTCATTATCTTCCTGACCGAACTCACCAGCAACACCGCCACTGCCGCCGGTTTCCTGCCATTAATGGGCGCCCTGGCAATTACCCTGGGTGTCGACCCACTGGTTCTGGCAGTGCCTGCGGCCCTTGCTGCCAGCTGTGCCTTTATGATGCCTGTTGCCACGCCACCTAATGCCATTGTCTTTGGCTCTGGAAAGCTGGATATCAAGGATATGATTAAAGCAGGATTTGCCCTGAACCTTGCTGGCATCGTATTAGTGACATTAACGGGTTACTGGCTTGTAGGGTTGGTACTGACTGCCTAGCAGCCTGTCGGACTTAGCCGATCGTAGCGAGAAAAAGACCGGTTTGAGCCATTTTTTGTGCTGATTCGAGGCGAATAGTGGTTCTATTTAACGAGAATCAGCATAAAAAATGGCCAAATCCGGCTTTTTCGCAGTAGGTCAGAGCTAAGTCCGACAGGCTGCTAGAGGCTGTTAAGAACGCACAGACTCGTTCCCAGGCTCCGGAGGGTGTCGCGAAACCCTCGGGACGCTGGGAGCCAGGAATATAGAGTTTGATCTTACCGGACACTTGTTCTGCTCTATAGCTAAATCCCTACTGGTGTACTAGCCTGAAAATATAACTGGTCAAAAAGGTGCAAACACGTCAATGGATAATTCCCATGATAAACTCTTAAAACCCTCTTCGCCTCACTCCCCTGCAACGTATTTAACACCTGAAAATGATATCCGGCAGCTGGAAAAGCAGCTTCAGGAAATTTCATCCCACTACAACAACCTTAAAACAGAGCTTAATGGGCTAAGGCAACAAACTGATGGCATACCCCAGCGCATTTCCGGCATTAATGCTGAACTGGCCAGGCTGGAAGCATCAGACAAACTTAAGGTACAGGCTCCAGAACAGGCCGAAGAACTTCACCAGACTCTCAAGGAAGTATCTCTTTACCACCAAACCCTTTTAGCCCGCGAACGTGAATTACAAAGCAAGCTGCTCAGGATAGGGTCCGAAAAAAACATTCTGGAAAATGAATTAAAAGTATGTCGAATTAAGGCCGGTTAGATGCATCAGTATACATTCCCGGCGAGGACGCCGGGAACGAGAGGAAACCATCCACCATTTATGAGTTTGCCTTTTTTCTGGGAATACCCAGTCGCTGTCGGCGTTCCCACAGGGTTTTGCGACTAATGCCAAGTTTTTGAGCCAATTCGGTTTCAGTCATCTGATCCTGATGTTCAAGCACAAACCGCTGAAAATAATCTTCCAGAGTCAAGCCATCCTGAAGTTCATTAGCGTCGGATTTAAACAGTATCTGACGAACCCGGGTTTCAATATCCAGGTTTTCCGGGGTGACAATATTATCATCAGACAAAATAACAGCCCGTTCTATGGCATGCTCAAGTTCCCGCACGTTCCCCGGCCACGGGTGCTGGCTGATTGCAACCATTGCTTCAGGAGAAAACGCATATAATGGTTTATCCATTTTCTCACAGGTTCTTTGCAACAGTTTTTCTGCCAGCAATAGAATGTCTGAACCACGCTCCCTTAAAGGTGGAATACGGAGTTCAACCACTTTTAACCGATAGTACAGGTCTTCCCTGAATTTAGTCTCACTGGATAATTGATGGAGATTTCTGTGGGTTGCCGCAATAAGCCTGACATCCACTTTCTGGGATTGAATCGATCCCACACGACGGATTTCGCCTTCCTGCAACACTCTTAATAAACGTGCCTGGGCTTCCAGGGGAAGCTCCCCGATCTCATCAAGAAATAATGTTCCACCATTAGCCGCTTCAATCAACCCTGTCCTTGCCGCTGTAGCACCTGTAAATGAACCCTTCTCATGACCAAATAGCTCAGACTCAATCAATGTTTCAGGGATAGCGGCACAGTTTACTGAAATCATTGTCCCTGAACGGCGCTGGCTGTTTTCATGGATAGCCCTGGCTACCAGCTCCTTGCCAGTGCCTGATTCTCCCTGTATAAGAACCGTGGCATCTGTGGGTGCTACTTTCCCAATGCGATTAAATAACTGTCGCATGGCAGGATGTCGGCCAATAATACCGCAGAACCCTTCCTCTCCATCATCACACGGCTTTTCCTGATCAGCCCCCTCTGACGAGGCTAAAGCGGCACCAAGCTCTTTCTCCCTGCAGGCAACAATTTCCCCAACACGCTGAAGCATTTCTTCATGGTCAAAGGGCTTGGCAATATAATCCACCGCTCCCAGCTTCATGGCACTTACCGCCGAATTCAAACTGGCATAGCTGGTCATTATTAAAACCGGCACACCTGTAGCCCTGGAAATTAATTCTGTACCGGACTCCCCCGGAAGCCTCAGATCACTGATGATTAATGAAAACTCGCCAAAATTATTGTTTTGCTCTGCCTCCTGCACAGAGCCCGCTTCACTGACGCTGTAATCACTTCTCTCCAGCAATCGGCGCAGCGAAGCACGAATAATATCCTCATCTTCAACAATAAGAATACGAGCCTGACTCATACAGATTCCCCCTTAAACTCAAAGCCCCGCTTAAGCTCGGCCTTCACAGGCTCATACCTCGGCAGGGATATAATAAAGCAGGAACCACTGAGGCTTTCCTGATGGGTCGGACTTACCACACGAATTGAGCCACAGTGTTCTTCGATAATATTCCAGACCACAGCAAGCCCTAAGCCAGTGCCTTTACCTGCTTCCTTAGTTGTAAAGAACGGATCAAATAATTTTTCCTGTATCTCTTTGGGAATTCCATATCCTCTGTCTTCTACCATGATAGTAACATCATGATGTGTCTGAAGAGACTTAATTGTAATTAAACCATAATCCTCAGAAGCATCGGCGGCATTACTTAACAGATTAATAAATACCTGTTGCAGCTTTTGACCATTACCTAAAACCACATGATTTCGGCTACATTCATTTCGAAAAATAATGCGATCATTTTTCCTGTTGAGTTTTAGCAGGCCAATCGCTTTATGGACACAGGTGTATAACTCAACCTGTTTCTGCTGGGCTGACTCTTGCAGGCTGGGCCCCTGGTGAGCGTAACTCACCAGCATTTGCACGATATCACTGACCCGCTTGGTCTGGTCAAGTATTTGTTTGGCGGCCTGCTTCACATCACTGTCAGAAGAAAGCACCTTTAACTCCTGGGCAAGACAATCAATGCCTGTAATAGGATTTCCTATCTCGTGGGCGACACCTGCCGCAAGCTGGCCAATGGACGCCAGTCTTTCGCTATGTGCCAATTGCTCTTCAAGCATCTGGTGATCTGTCATATCTTCCAATAACATCACCTGACTGCCAGCCGCGCCTGACACCGGAGCTTCAATGGTGGCTTTATGCAGATTAAAACAGCGGGTTTCCCCCCCATATTCCAGGCAGTATTTTTTTAAATAATGGATATCACTGACCAGAAACTCATTCATTAGTGTGCGCCATGGCTCCGGCAGCCGGGTAAGGGGTAAGCCCAGAACATCAGCTGATTTCACCCCGGTCATTTCAGCCATGGCGTGATTCCAGAGCAGCACATCTTCATTACCCACAGCACAAACCCCAAGGGGAATACTGTTCAATGTATCCCGGTGATAGCGCCTGAGGCTATCAAACTCCGCCGCAAGACCTGTCAGCTTGGATTGATAGGCTTCAAGCCGGGTTTCCAAAAAGTGCAAATCCCGGGTGACATAACCTTTCGTACGATCCAGGGGTAAAAAAGTACTGACGATCTCATGGGCCACTGTTGGGCCCATAAGACCTGACAGGTTGGTTTCTATCCCGGATATTTCATAAAGCAGCAGAAACACCACCCCAGACCACTCAATTTTGACTTTGCTGTGGGGCTGCTGCTTTATTTTCTGTGACAAAAGCTCTTCAGGCTCCGACTCGGCTCCAATCTGAATAATTATCAGTCAATTTGGCTTTTTCAGGACAAATGAATACCCCAAACTACTCTCGTCTGGTCACCATTTGATTAGATTGGGCGTTATTAAGAGTACTATCCGGGCCGAGGCAGCGGCATTAGATAAAAGACCTCCGTTACATGCTGTAAAAGCTTCTTGAACGGGCAGCAGCGGGGTAGGTGTAGTTTGATTCGGTCTTTGTACTCAACCACTTTGACCGCTACTTTGCAGAGCTTTGTTATCACCGTTGATGGCTGGGCTTTCTCCAGCTCTGTTCCTTTCAGAGCCTTGATTCTTAACTCGTAGTGCAAGACGTAAGCCGCACAGGCATAAAATAGCCTCAGGTGATTTGCCAGAAAGCGTTGATCCGACAACCTGTCACCGGACAGGTCGCTTTTCAGGTGCTTAATGAAATTCTCATCCTGCCCCCTTGGGCAGTACAAATCTTCATAAATCACCTCAGAGGAAGCCTCTTTGATCGATGTGACAATAAAGCGGGGATTGTCGCCTTTCTGGTTAACCTCGGCCTTATAGATTATCCGGGTATCCAGCCCCTTCCAGCTTTTAGCCTGATAGTCGGCCTCTCCGTACAGCCTGAGTCGCTCAGGCTCTGGCATATCGTTCAACTTTGCCAGCGCCGTTTTGGTCTTGAGAGCCTGACGAGCCTCACCCAGCAGCTCTTTGGCTTTGGGGCGTAAGGCTGTTTTATGACCAGCACCCTTGCCCAGCACATAATCAGAATGCTTGTTAGCCTGAACAATATGCATTAATTCAGGTTGGGCAAAATGACTGTCACCACGTACCAGCAAATGGGTTTTCGGCCACCGTTTACGGATGAGCGTGATGATGCGCTTGAGAATAGCAGCGTTTTCCTTGCCTGTCGGGGTCTTGCCCGGACGCAGGATAGCCGTGATCAGCTTGCCACTGAGCCCTTCAAAAACCAGTAAAGGCAGGTAACAATAATCCTGATATTTTGCGTTAAACAGATTCATTTGCTGACCACCATGAGTAATGGCGGGCGTGTGATCAAGATCAATCACAATAGCCATGGGCGGCACGTCGTAACTGGCGATAAAATGGTGAACAAACGCCTCGGCCATCCGATAAATATCCTTGCGCCGCATGGACTGCCCCAGTCGTGTGTAGGTGGGGGAAGACGCCATATGGTTATCCTCATCCAAAGGATTTTTTCCGACAGCCAGCTTGAGCATTGGGTCTTTGCGCAGGCGGTTGCTGTCGTTAGCATCCTCATAACCACAAGCCATTTGCAAGATTCGCTGAACCAGAAGGTCTTGCAGGGAGTGGTCAATGTAGGCTGGGTGGCGCTTGTCATCAATGCTCTGGCTCAGCCTGGAAATAAGTCCGCTATGCAGCAGGGTTTCCCGTAACAAAAGCGCACCAAAATCTGAAGATAACGCCCCGCCATTGAAGTCGGCACGGACAGTTTTGCCATTTGAGGGGTGAAAACGAAGCTGTTCTTGTGTAGATTGAGTCATGGCAAGTTCCGGTTTGCTTTTTCCGAAGCATTTTTTTGGTCGACCCAATCATATCAAGTGGTTGGGCGGAACTTGCCTTTATTTATGAAATATCCGGGCTATTTTATCTCTCAGTCTGGCCAGGGCATGAGGACGTCTTTCATCGGCCCTCATTTTCAGCTCAGACAATGCCTTTTCCACTTCTTTCCGGGCTGCCTGGGAACCGAGAGGGGTACAAAGTACTTCCTGAAACTCTATGGCTGAAGCCGCTTTGGGAACACTGTGATTGTTGATGGGCACACTCTGGACCAGACAGGAACCCGCAGCACGCTGCTCCACCTCGCGCATTCTGGTGGTGCTGGAAATAATAAAAAAGACCAGGGTATTCACCAGCAAAGAACTGGTTGCAGCAAAGTACCAATTATCAGAAATAAAAGAGCTGGAATGAAAAAGAGGCAGAAAATCCTGAAAATGCTCACCACTGCCCAATGCCAATGGCAGCATCAGCGTTACAAACCAGACCAGAGTTCCGGCCAATAGCCCTGTGATAAACCCCTTGCTGTTTGCCCTTTTCCAATACAGGGTACAAAGTGCGCCAGGCAACAACTGCAATGCCCCCACATAAGCGACAATACTCAGACTATGAAGATCCTGACCGCTATCCAGCAGACGATAGAATCCATAGGATGCCATGATAAGTGCAGCAATTAACAAACGCTTTAACCAAGTCAATCGACGATAAATACTAACCGGCATCCGGGTAAGTCCGGCAGGGTGATACCATGGCAGGATCACATGGTTTAACAACATAGAGGACAGAGCCAGAGTAGTCACAATAATCAAACCACTGGCCGCGGATAACCCTCCCAGATAAACACTCATGGTTAGCAGGGGAATATCCAGAACCTGCCCAATAGCCAACGGGAAATACTCCGGGGGCATATCTACACCCAATGCTAACCCGCCCCAGAGAATAAGCGGTGCAGAAAGACTCAATAACAGCAAAAACAGCGGCAGTCCCCAACTGGCAACATGCAGGGCAGAGCTGTCCCGGTTTTCAGTGAAGGTCATATGAAACATATGCGGCATAACAATGGCAGAGGCAAAAAACATTAGCAGAGTGGTTCGCCAGGGACCATCTTCCAATGCCGTACTCATATTAACAATATTGCTGCTATTGATATTCAGCCACTGTTCCAGCCCATCAGAGCCACCAAAAACCTGAAACAGAATAACTCCCCCAAGCACGAGCATCACCACAAGCTTTAACAGCGAGGCAATGGCAACCGCAAAGACCAGCCCCTGATGATGATCACGGCTGGTGATAGGGCGGGTACCAAACAGCATGGCAAACAGCGTTACCAGAACACAAAAACCAATAGCCAGGGTTTCGGGAGACGACTGCTGGCTAATAAGGTGAATGCTGTCAGAAACGGCCTGTATTTGCAGGGCCAGCAGTGGCATTACCGTAAATAGTAATAACAATGTACTCAGTGTCCCCGCCGCAGGACTACGAAAGCGAAAGGCAAACAGGTCAGCCAGTGAACCCAGCTGATAGTTCTGAATAATTTTCAAGATGGGACTTAACAGAATCGGGGCTAATAGAAAGGCACCGCTTAAACCAAAATAAAACGCCAGAAAAAAATAACCGGTATCATGGGCCACACCAATACTGCCATAGTAGGCCCAGCTACTGGCATAAACACCAAGGGACAGCACATAAACCGCAGGATGCCGGACAATTTTCTGGGCAATAATCCCCTTCTCGGTGAGAGATGCACACAAAAATAAAAAGAAAAGATAAATCGTACTGAAGAAAACCAGTGACTGCAGATCAAAACTCATCCGGTTTCCTCCTGGGCTGTAGTACAAACGCAGCAAACACCAGGATAAGCCATAGCACCCAGGGCTGATACCATCGATCACCAAAGTGAATCCACCAGCTCATGATGGCAGGGGAAAAAAGGTAGATACCTATAATGAGTAGCAGTACAAGACGGTAGATATACATGCGACGCCAGTACTTTAGTTTTTTATTGGGTCTCCATAGTAATGTGAACCGCTACAAACCGCAAAACACACTGAGTTTCACGACAATCTACATAAACAGGGGGCATTCTATCCTCTATCCACCAGTATCTTCAGCATACCCTCTATATTTATCATCCGGGTTTCTATACTCTCCATCCGGGTCTCCATATTCTCCATCCGGGTCTCCATATTCTCCATCCGGGTCTCCATACTCTCCATCCGGGTCTCCATACTCTCCATCCGGGTCTCCATACTCTCCATCCGGGTCTCCATACTCTCCATCCGGGTCTCCATATTCTCCATTCGGGTTTCCAGACCTGTTACCCGATCTTTTAACCCGCTAACCTCTCCCTTCACCTCTTTCATACCCCTTTCCAAAACAATCAGCCGGTCATTTATCTCTGCCGTTTGTCGGGTAAGCTGATATACGCCCTGGTGCGTCTCTGACACTTTCAACTCAATAATATTCAGCTTGGCATTCTCTTTAGCTGCCTCATGGGCTCTTGTCTTATTGGCACCTAATTCCACTAAACAGTCGTACAAGGCTTCATTTAACATCGTCATCTCCCGGTTATTTGCCAGTCGTCCGGTTAAGATAGCTGACACCCTGAAAATCTGCCAAATAAAGAGGGTTCACTATCAATTATCTTGTCTCAGACAGATTTATAGTCCACCAGAAAGGCAACCTATTGTTAATACGCCACCCTGTCATCAGCCAGTAATGCTGCATATGAGAAACGAAGTCAGAATGCTATCAATTATCGTAAGCAATGAGCGCAAGATTGACCATCATCTTACAGGCAGAAATTTATAGTTACATGATAGGATATATTGAAGAAATAATACGTTCCCATTATCCGGAGGGTTGAGGTTTGGGTCGCAGAGTTGTAAATGAAGGGGTCAGGTAGACTTGTCAGGACGGACAAATAATATTTATATAGAAAAGCTATAGACCCGGCATGTACAATCAATCACATTAAAGGATTTATGTAGATTTTAGCGACAGATGAACAAAAATGATCGAGTAGTTTTCTTTTATGACCTGACCTTATCGGCGAAGGTGTACAAAACAAGAAATCCAGAACTGAAAGAATGGAAGCCCAGATGTCCTGTGGACTTAGGGGAGTTGGCTGATTACTGGAAGAAGCTAAAGGAGCAAGATAAGGCTTGGAAGGAAGAGGATAAAAAGAGAAAGCAGATATATATCGCCGATATAGATATATCAGACGATAATGTTATTTTATTGCTAAACCATACAGATACTACCGCACCAACACGAGTTGTCCGTGACATTCCATCTAATAAAAGAACGAAAGAGGAGCGAACTCCTACATCTGGCCCTGACTTCTCTTGTCATATTGTCATATCCAAAAAGCCTAATGATGATGGAACATACAGGATGTTGCATGAGGGAGGGAGTATATCATCAGGCCGAACTATTAGGTTCTTAAACACCTTAAATATTAAGGCATCTCAAGAATTCCCTGAGGGTTTCCAAGCTCCGCACCCTTCCGGTCATGTTGATAAAGACGGAAACCCTGTTTCTGTTAAGGTAGCTCCTGAGATCAAACATCAAGGACTTATGGATGATGAGTTTGCCAGCGATCTTGCTAGAGGGTCTTTTTCGAATATTGAACTAATACAAGATCTAGGACAGCCGGGTTGTCTTGATGAAGATGTGCCAAACATATTTAAAGCTCGGATCATAAAGGTTGAAGTCAAAAAGGAGGGGATAGAGTACATCACCAAAGTTGGTCGCATAGGGCGCGATAGAAATTTCAAGAAAATGAAGATTCAGTTCAAGGTGGATGGTGTATCTCGTTCTGCCCAGATTGATACCGAAACCATGAATCTAATAGATGACACAAGGTATGTGAAGAAAAACAAGATAAGCCTTGAAGTAAGGTTGGCGACCTCGTACGAGTCGATATACCAGCCAATAAAAGAGCAGATGTTGTCTCTAAGGCATGAGTAAATATGAAAAAATCTACAACTATAATCTATCAATTAACCAGACCGTTTGCCTATCTACAAATCAAGCATGAGGATAAGTGGCTCTATGACTGGGCTATACCGTGTATATTCACGTGTTTAAGCCTTGCTTTTTTGTTTTTTCTTTCTGGATTAGAGCAGGTTGTGGGCGATAATGGGCTGCTTTCGTCAATATTAGGATTTACCGGTAATCTTCCAGGTTTCTTTATTGCTGCGTTAGCTGCTATAGCAACATTTAACCGAAAAGATATAGATCAGCTTGTCTCTGGGAAAAAAGCTGAAGTCAAGATACTAAACAGCAACCAGTTCATCAATATCCAGCTAACTAGACGCAGGCTTTTATGTTTATTATTCGCCTTTCTGACAACTGAAAGTCTGTTGATAAACTTATATGGGCATTTCGGCCTTGCTGTAACACTAAATAGCGAACCACAACTAACAACCATAGCTATAGGTGATCAGTCCATAAACATGAATCTTGGAGCTGTAGCTTCTTGGGGATACGTTACATTTTTCATGTTTATGCTTTGGCAAATGATTACGTCAACCATGTTTGGACTTTATTATCTTGGTGATAAACTGCATCAAATCAGCTAAATATATGCATGTATACAGCCCCCTTTTACAGAACCTAACTCATTACTCAGGCTGTTTGAGTAAAGAGAGTCACTTAACTTTCTGAAAATGACATTTTCAAGGAGTTCTTCAATCTGATATCGTTGCTGCCCTTGAGCCAGCTACTTGTACTGTCTGACCTGAGTACTCACTCCTGACATCCATTTTTTAGCGTGGAAGTTACAAAGTGTACCGGCAGCTGGCTCAATAGTATATTCAGAAAAGCAGACTGATATTAAAAACCCAGCGGCTTATAAGTGGCCCAAAGCACCATATTTCCCGGGCAGTCACTGCCCAGTACCGCCTGCATCACATCCTTGGCCTTGATAATTCCTCTTCTTTTCAGCCACAGGTCATCCAGCAGGCCTTCTTCCAGAATCCAGCTGGGGACGGTGTTAAGGTTCCGGTCATAATAGGCCACGGGGAAGGTTAAATCTTCAGGTAGCAGGTTTTTCTTCACCCTCAGTGCCGCATGGCACTGACCAACCAGCTTTTCTGCCATTTGCTTTCTTTTACTGATATAGCCCAGGGATTCCCGGCGATAACGATCCTCATAAGGCCCCATCAATTCTTTGTAACGGTGTTCAAGACAGGTCTGGTAAGCCCGTTCGTTCCTTTCCGTTTCAAACCCCATCACCTCACAGGCTTCCGCCACCCTTTCCCGATTTTCCTGACTCAGGGCCAGATACCAGGGGGCATAAGGCCCCAGAATAACCTGAGCCTCCTGACTGGCAACATAAAGCAGATTTTCTTCGGAAGTAAAACAAATCGCCGAGTCATCAGCCAATAATGTGCCGCCCGGTTTGAGATCGGCGGTGGCATTAAGATGCCGCTCCCGCTCGGTGCGAGCCTGCCGGCAGAATGCTGAGTCCCTGGCGGTTTGTACCGTTTCCGGAACCGGCTCAATAATATCAACGGCATCAAAAGGATTGGTTAACGGATCTGAAGGTGTGAGATCCATTGGGTTTGCGGACAGGCGGGTAATGGATACCGCCAGTATTAAGCAGAAAAAACGCCTATTCGTTCTCGACATATTCGCTCCTTGAACACGTCAAAACTTGAGGTTACCTTAATTTATACCATCCTCGTATATGCTATAAAAGCATTGGCATAGGAATCTCTGGCACTTTGGGTACTTTATTAATATCCCACTGTTCAACGCCCCACAGCAGAATCTCATCCACAGAACTCGCCAGCAAATCATTGTCCGGCTGTAAGCCAAGGGCTTTCATGGCTTTTACCAGTAATGGCCGGGGATAATCCAACGGCAACGCTTTCGCCCGGTTTTGTTTGCTGAGTTTTTCACCACCAGCCACCTGGGTAATCACAGGGATATGTGCATAAACCGGATGCCGGTACTCTAGCAAAGACTGTAAATAAAGCTGTCTTGGCGTTGAGTCCAGCAGGTCATAGCCGCGGACAATATGGGTCACGCCCTGATACTGATCATCCACACATACGGCCAGCTGGTAGGCATAGAGAAGGTCTTTGCGCCGAAGAATAAAATCACCCAGGTCGGCCAGCCGAACAGACTGATCACCCTGTATCTTATCCCTGAACGAGATCTTGCTATCAGTGCATTTCAGCCGTAAGGCAAATGGCTCGTTATCAGGGTAAGATGTTTTTTGTCGACAAAATCCGGGATAAACCCCATTCAGTCCTGCCAGTTTTTTTCGGGTACAGTTACAGGGGTAAAGCAAGCCACCTTCCCATAGTTGCTCAAGAACCCTTTGATAAGCCTCCTCCCGCTTACTTTGGTAGAGCACCTCGCCATCCCAGTGCATACCATAGGCATCCAGTGCCATGAGGATAGTTTCTGTTGCGCCGGGTTGCTCTCTCGGGGGATCAATATCTTCCACCCTCACCAGCCAGAGTCCATGACTGGCTTTGGCATCAAGATAACTGGCAAGTGCCGCCACCAGCGAACCAAAATGCAGGGGGCCTGAAGGGGAAGGGGCAAAGCGACCGATGTACGGTTTTTCTTTCGCTATGGGCATTGTATCTATAAAAATACAGTTTTCATCATGGCAATAAAGCCGAAACTATAGCGTTCAAGCCAACAGCTACTGGCAAGGGAGATTAATATCCCGGCAGCAATCCAATAAGCTGAAACAGCCGTATGCATTCCCGGCGGAACGCCGGGAACGAGGTGTAAAAGGGTTTGTCAGAACCAGCAAGCGCTGTATCCGAGCTGGCAGAGCCACCCCATTCACAGGCAGTAGCTCTGCATTCACAACACTCAGGAACCCAGCTGCCTTTCTTTTATTTCAGCCAGGGTTTTACAGTCAATACACAGGGTTGCTGTTGGGCGGGCTTCCAGGCGACGAATGCCTATCTCCACACCACAGCTGTCACAAAAGCCATAATCGCCTTCTTCGATACGCCCCAGAGTGTCATTGATCTTTTTAATCAACTTCCGCTCCCGGTCACGGGTACGAAGCTCAAGGCTAAACTCTTCTTCCTGACTGGCACGGTCTGCCGGATCAGGAAAATTCGCTGCCTCGTCCTGCATATGGTTTACGGTCCGGTCCACTTCCTCCATTAACTCCCGCTTCCAGCTATGCAGGATATTGGTGAAATGTTCCATCTGCTGGTCGCTCATGTACTCTTCACCCTCTGACTCCTGGTAGGGGGTAAAGGATTTGAGCAGATTATTCTGGTCTGCTTTATTCTGTGCTGACATGATTACAGCCTCATCACCTTCTCGTAAATGAGCCATGAAGATCCACGGCATCTCCATTCGTCTGCCGAAGTACCGGCGTTTTAACTTGAGGCCAACACTACGGGTGCCTGGTGACGAACAAAATAGCCTGGCACATGCCTCTTGCCTTCCTCATAGAGGCGCAAAAACTACCAAAACCGATGACAAGACGCCACAAAAATCGCTATTCGCTTCGACATCTTGTCAATATGACGCTCTTCCATGACATTTGCAGCCTGTTTTTAAACAGCCAGCAAACTAACATCATAAAATTTCGCGATAGAATATCAAACCTTTAATTTATAAAATTTGACTATGCAATATCAACATGAGCTTTATGAGGCGCGTTTGCTCAAACGCTACAAGCGGTTTATGGCGGATGTTGAGCTCCCGGATGGGAGCCAGATAACCCTCCACTGCCCTAATACCGGCTCCATGAAAAACTGTATTTTTCCCGGAGGAAAGGTGTGGTACTCCGATTCGGACAACCCCAAGAGGAAGCATCCCTGCACCTGGGAGCAAGCGGAAATTCCTGTCAGCTTTAACGGCCAGCAGAAAACCGCACTGGCTGGACTCAATACCCATCGAGCCAATGCATTGGTAGAAGAGCTACTGGTTAAGAGCCTGGTTCCCGAGCTTTCCGGATACAAGAACATTTCCCGGGAAGTTCGCTATGGCCAGGAAAACAGCCGCATTGATTTACTGTTACAGGGTGACGACCTTGCCGACTGTTATGTTGAAGTGAAGAGTGTCACCCTGGCAACCGGTGATGGCCTGGGCATTTTTCCTGATGCGGTAACCGCCAGAGGTGTAAAACACCTGCGGGAGCTGATGCATATTAAAGAACAGGGAAAAAGAGCGGTGCTTTTTTTCTGTGTCCAGCATACCGGTATTGAAAAGGTAGCCCCGGCCGATGACATTGACCCTCTCTACGGAAAAACCCTGAGAGAAGCCGCGCAAGCCGGTGTGGAAATTATGGCATGGGGAGCAGAGGTATCTCCTGCGGCCATCACATTGACCACTCCACTGCCTGTAATCATGTAGTACTGCTACTGGTTGATGGTTAATGGAGGCAGTATCCGCCAATACGCTCCATTAACCCTTAACCATCCCCCCAAGCCACTAAATAAGCGTCTATCTTTACTGGGAGCTCACATCGGGGCTCATGACAAAACAGACCAGCAAATGATTAAAACCGGTCAGACTCGGCCAGTACAAGGTACGGATCATGCTACGAACAGCAGTCATAGGTACGGGCTACCTAGGATCATTTCATGCCCATAAATATGCCCAGATAGCCGGTTGCCAGCTCGTTGGGGTTGCAGACACCAATCATGAAAACGGGAGCAAAATTGCCCGGCGATTCAATACCCAATACTACCCTAACCATAAAGCGCTTTTGGGTAAGGTGGATGCCGTCAGTGTGGCCGTTCCCACTGCCTACCATCACGAAATAACACGGGACTTCCTGAAAGCCGGTGTCCATGTTTTAGTGGAGAAACCCGTTACCAACCGTGTGGCAGAGGCCAGGGAGCTGGTCAAGATTGCCCGGGATAAAAAGCTCGTGCTACAAGTGGGGTTTCTTGAACGGTTTAATGCGGCCCTGGGCAATATTGCCCCTCTCCTTAAGCAGCCAAAATTTATTGAGTCTCACCGGTTAGCTGGCTTCAAGCCCAGATCCATGGATATTAATGTTGTGATGGACCTAATGATTCATGATCTGGATATTATCCTGAGCCTGCTTGACGCCCCTCTGGTAAATATCGCTGCAAACGGTACTAAGGTTTTATCTGATAGCATTGATATCGCACAGGCAAGGCTGACCTTCCAATGTGGCTGTGTTGCCAATATTACTGCCAGCAGGATAAGCCATAAAAGCAAGCGAAAAATCCGTATCTTTCAGGAAGATTCCTGTATCTATGTGGATTTTAAGGATCTGAAAACCAGTTACTTTTTTAAAGGTTCCGGTGAACAGTTCCCTGGCATTCCAACCATTGAGTGTCACGAAAAAAGCTACGTGGATGATGACCAGTTAAAAAAAGAAATTGAAGATTTTCTCTTGTGTATCTGTCACTCCCGAAGCCCTAAAGCCAGTGGGGAAGATGGTCAGAAAGCCCTGGATGTTGCCTGCCAGATTTCCGATATGATTCACAGGAGCAGCCAATGACACGCCCTATTCCCATGGTTGATATGACCCGCTGGCATACTGAAATCCAGAAAGAGCTTGAAAGTACCGCCTTAAAGGTTTTACGCTCAGGTCGTTTTATCCTGGGGTCGGAGTTGGAAGCCTTTGAGCATGAGGCAGCACGCTATCTTGGATCAGAATTTGCCATAGGATGCGCCAGTGGCACTGATGCCTTGATTCTGGCCCTTAAAGCGGCAGGCATTCAACCCGGTGATGAAGTGATTACCACCCCCTTTACCTTTTTTGCCACAGCGGAAGCCATTGTCCAGGTGGGCGCAAACCCCGTATTTATTGATATTGACTCTAAAAGCTATAACCTTGACCCTCAACAAATAACGTCAGCAATCACTCCAAAAACCCGCGCAGTGCTTATTGTTCACCTATTCGGTTGTCCGGCCAAAATAGATGCCATTGTTTCCATATGCAAGACTCATAACCTGATTCTTCTGGAGGACTGTGCCCAGTCCTTCGGAGCAGCCTTCGCTAACCAAAAAACAGGCACATTCGGCCTGGCGGGCTGCTACAGTTTTTTTCCCAGTAAAAATCTTGGAGGGTTTGGCGATGGCGGGCTTGTGGTAACAGACTGCCCGAAAGTGGCAGAACGACTTCTGGAACTGCGTAACCATGGTAGCCTGCGCCAATATCATCATAAAACGATAGGCTATAACAGTCGTCTGGATGAATTACAGGCGGCATTATTAAGAGTTAAGCTCAGGTATATTGATGCCTACAATAAGAGCAGAAGACAGGTTGCAAAGTGGTATGGTGAATACCTGAATAACACCCGGCTTTGCCTTCCCGAAGAACCCGCAGATAACTGCCACCACGTATTTAACCAGTACACAGTACTTGCAGAGAATCGGGACACCCTAAAAAAACATCTGGAAACACAAGGCATTGCCAGTTCTGTTTTTTATCCTGTTCCCCTTTACCACCAGCCCTCCTTATCACACTGTCAGTCTGTGATTAACTGGGATGACAGGACTCCCGAAACTGAAAAGGTGTCCAGGAAATGTCTGTCCTTGCCCATCTACCCATACATTCCCCAGGAACATATAGCCTATATAGCCTCAGTTCTTGAAAGCAGCCGTTGATCATAAGTAATAGCCATTGTCCTTTCTAACAAAAAAGGACAATGGCTATTACCTTCCCTTAGCTCCCGGATTAACCCAGATATAGTCGTACCAGGACTTCATCTCTTCATCCCCGGGAGAGGATAGGCTGTCATCCAGTGATGAATACATAAGAACTGATTTTACTGAAGAACTGGGTTTCCTTACTTTGATATAGCGATTAACCCCCAGATCCAGGCGAGCATGAAATGCACGGGTTACCAACAAGGATTTTTTACCTTCAGATAATAACCGGTCAGCCATGGTATAGTCCTTAAACTGATGGGCAAGCACCAGGTAGTCAGTGGACAAACTTCCGGGTCTATGGGAGCATTCAAGGGTTTGAGTCAGCTCTCTTAAACTTTCCCGGGTAAGCGAACCCTCGACTTTTACTGCAAACTTTTTACGCTCCTCTTTATTTTTTAAGGATTGCAGTTGCTCTGGTGGTAATGCAGTACCCGTTATAGAAATACCTTCCCTGTCAGCCCACTGGAACAGTGGTTTATATTTTTCAAACGCCGCAGCATCATATTTCTCCCGGAACACCCCTTCAGCTGCTTTTTTTCCATCATGGCTGTAGCTTGCGGATAGCTCATCCAGTGCTAGCAACTCAACCTTCCCCCTTTTTTTCATACTGTCCATTAATAGGGTTAACTGATGACCGAGAGAAGGTGCATTCTGGAGATCCCCAATAATAATAAAATCTGCACTGCCAAGACTTTCAGAGAACTCTTCCTCTGTTATCCAGTCTTGTCTGAAACTGTCCCAAATACCTGAGCGAGCTATACCCTTTGGCTGAAATTTTTCACAGCCTGTCACTAGCAATGAAACCACCAGCAAGCCAAAGAGCCTGGAAAAGGCACGTTTAATCATATTGATACAACCCAAGAAGCTTATTTATCCGGCCCTTCATTTCTGACATCTTTATAATAGAGCAAGTGCTTTTAAGGACAGGGCAATACGGAACATCAAATTCCAAAAACTTCAGGGAAGAGTAGACCATCACGGGGGAAATTGCTTAGCTGGAGCGTACATTAGCCATCCCCCCTTGTCGCTCAGGAAGAGGATTCATCCATTAATACCTGTGCCGCCTGAATGTCATGCTTGCCCAGGAACATCATTAATTTAACCAGGTTGCCTAAAGGTGCCTCCTTGTCTCCGGCAATCAGGACAGTAACGCCGGGTTTTTCCCTAACACTTTCCAGTAGCTTGCCAGAAAAAACGTTCCAGCTGTCAAAGCGCTGTTCCTCTAGCGCCCAGGGTTCACCTTCCGACAAAAGGCTCACTGTCAGCGTCTTTGGCTCCCGGGTCACAGTGGTATCTGCCCGGGTTGCCTGGGGCAGTTCCACAGGCAGGCTCAGGGTCTGGGCATTTGCCGTAAACAGCAAAAACACCATCACAATAAAGACCACATCCAATAGTGGCGTTAAATCCGGTAAGGGCAAAGCCGCACCGGTTTCCTCTGAATCTTTTATCCGGATCATGCCAGCACCGCTTCATTGGTTTCCTGAATACCTGAAGCCTTACTACAGGGCTTATGACTGACTTCGCTACCTTCAGCCAGCCCGTCATCATTCATTTTCAGGCCTTCGAGCAACAAGTTAACATGGTTCATGGCAAATTCCAGTTTGCCAATATACTGGTTAGCCCATATTCCCAAACCATGGGCCGCAGTCAGCGCAGGAATGGCCACTATCAGGCCAAAGGCGGTGGTATACATGGCTTCCCAGAGTCCTCCGGCCAATACATCCGGGGTCACGGGTCCGGCTATACTGGCAATGCCCTGAAACATGTTAATCAGGCCCAGTACCGTTCCCAGAAGCCCCAGCATGGGCGAGAGAATACCAATGAGCATTATGGGCTTTAGCCAGGCATGTAAAGCTTGCTTCTGCTTGAGCAGCCAAAGACCTGCAACTTCTTCCCGCACCTCTTTATTGCAAGCATTGTGACTTAATAAAATGGCAATGCCCTGGCGAATGCCACGGTTTTTACACAGATTATTACACAACTGTTTTTGGCTGCTATTGCAATGGGCACACTGTTTTATTTCCAGGTAAAGCGCCTTCAGACTTTTTTTGCCAAGGGAAGGCAGCATGGCATAGGTAATCAGCCGCTCAAGAATCATGGCAAATCCAATACAGGAAACGGCCAATAACGGCCATGCCATAACGCCTAATGAAGAAATTTGATCTGCCAACATGATGGGTTTGCCTAAGCTGAATTAATTTTGAACTCTACAGGTACTTGAAATCGTGCCTGAACAAAGTGGCCATTGCGCTGCTCAGGTTTAAACCGCCACTGTTTGACTGCTAAAATGGCAGACCTGTCCATCTGGTGATAGCCGGAAGATTCCAGAATAATAATGTCTATCACCTCACCTTGTCTGTTGACCAGCAATTCAAGAGTCACCTGGCTTTCAATATTCCTGCGACGATAGCGATTAGGATACATGGGCTGCACCCGATGAATAATGGGCGGCTGAGAAACCAGCACAGGTTCGTCACTCAAGTCATCAACCTTGCTTTCCACCAATGCTGTTTTTATTGACTGCTTTTGCTCAGGCATTTCCTGCTTTTTTTCAGGCTGTTTCTTAACTTTCCCGGGCTTTACCTTTTCCGGCTTTTTCTCAATGTGCTTTTCAGGCTTTTTCAGCACTGGCTTGCTATTGGCCTGAGGTTTAGGCAAAGGCTTTTTAAGAATTTTTTGAGGATGAGGTTCAGGTTTAGCCTCTTCTGAAACTTTTGGTATCTCGGGAGCAGTGACAACAGAAAAGGTCAGGCTTACCGGTGCCTGGATACTTCCTGTATTCATACGCTCAACCTGCTTTTCCTGCTGGCTAAAATGCATCACAGCCGCCACATGGGCAGACAGGGAAATAAGCAAGGTCAGAATCAACTTACGGGACATTACATTAACAATCGATCCAGGCTGGTTAGAAACAGTTCAGGCATCTCTGTGAGAGTGATAAAGAGTACTGGAAGTCCGCGATCTATTCAATAAGTTGAATGATAATAATTTGCATTAAGCTCGTATTTTTTCCTTACCTGAGCGCATTTTGGGACTATTGAGCTTAAGGCCGCTGATAAAGTTAATTTGCCCGAGAAAATGGGTTCAGTGGCCATGGAATGCGGCAATTCATCGCCCCACAGGATTTTTTTATTTTTCTTAAAAGCTTGCTGCCTCCCTTGCCTGTTAGTTGTACCACTTGATAAACCTGGTCTCCCCATGCGGTTACAAAAAACAACATCACATCGGTTCCCGTTGTATTCACACTTTCCCTGACCGCCAACGAACCAGAGACTTCATGGTCTGTATGAAGATACCTCTCCTTTTCTTCAGAAGAACTTTCGTTGTTATACACCGCATAAAATACATCAAGAATAGTCCGGTTTTTTTCACCGCCTGCATTGAATTCTTCCTGAACCCATTGATAGCATTCACCTTGTAGTTTTGGCTGATCACTTTGGACATAACCGACGGTATTAAGAATTTCACCCGCCATATAAACAGGTATTGCATACCGAGGCATCAATATCTGAATGCCCAGTAGATAGATTAGCGATGACACATGCATGTTGCAGCGACATATAAGCCCCTGGGGATTACCATAACGGAAAAGATAGTAAAAATCCCTGGCAAGTAATAAGACTCCGGAAAAAATACTGGGTGTATATGTTGTGGTGAGATCGGGTCCTGCCTGCTGCTTTTCTTTTCCACATAATTTTTTTAGTTCTTCCAACTCTTCTATTAAATCCTCTGCATCGGATACTGGCAAGTGTGAAAAAGCAAGATACTCAATAATTATAGAGGGGTCTGTTATATTATAGGCATCAACCGCCACCTTATACCCCTCGACATTACTGGATACGCCCTGTTCAAAAGCCTTTCGCGTCTCTTTTCTATTTTCCTCTCGTACTGCTCCATGTTTTTCCTGCTCTCTTTTAAATTGTTTTGAGTTCCAGGCATCGGCAATCATACCAAGAAGAGGATCAACTGCGCTTATTCCCAAGGCAACCAGAGGAATTAACAGGCTCTCAGGATGAAAACTTGGGTCATAGCTTACACTGGAAAACTGCCCCCGGTATAGAACCAGGCTTTCATCCCTTGTTGTACCACCATTAGCAATAGACCATTCATTATTAAATGTTTCCATGCAATCTGGCCCTCTATCCCCTTCCAGAACGGTGGCGTTCATTTGTTGAATGATATTATCTTTGTAATTATCCGATAACTCTATGAGCGCTAAAATTTTCCCCCCCAGTTGTAATGCACGCCCAAATAAAACCAGCGTGCACGGACCAGGGTATAAATCATCATTTGGGTCAATAATACCTTCTGCTAACTCGCAAGATGACCTTTCTCCCATTGGCTCCCTGACATTAAAAATATCACTGGCTCTCTGTGAAAGGGTTTTTGCCCGGGCATCAACATAACTCTGAAACCCATGTTGGATATGCTTTTGTAATGCCTCCCTGAATTTCTTTGCCAGATCAGTCTTGCCTTTTTTTCTTTTTACTGAAACTAACGTTACTATGACGGGATCAAACTCTTCTCTATAGGCCAGGCTTTCCAAGTCTGCCGCCTGTTCCAGAGCCTCACGATATTCACGATACACTTCCGCATTTTGATAACTCTCCCGAGCTTTAAGTTTCTCCACTAATCGGGTGATCAGTTCTTTTCCACTCCCGGACACAGCGGTTTCCAGATTCAGGCCCATCATTTCATTCTGTAATTCCATTGTCTCTTCTTCATCCTTTAAAACTTCAATCGCCCTGTTTTTTATATTTGAATCCCTAAGACAGTGTTCACGAATTAAAAAATCCATTCTGGAAAACATCTCAGGACGCTGTTTAAAAAAATATTCAGTGCTCTTATCACTTTCCACTATCTCCTTCATTCTTTTATATTTCCGCTGAACAACTTCAAATTTCTCCCTGGTTTTTTTAAGCGCCTCTCTTGCATACCTTCTCTCCGAGCCTTTTGAAAAAGATAAAAACTCCCTGAAAGCCTGGCTGACTGTTGAATCAACAAATACTTTTTTAGTTATTGGTTTTTTTCTTGAATATTGATCATCAGCACTAGTGGATGTTCCAGCCATCTCTCTTTCAGGTCTGCTTTCCGGGTCAGGTTCTATAGTAATGGTGGTATCACCCTGCTCCCGCCTCCCTTTAAAACTTTGTAGTTTAACGCCTTCACTCACTGAGTATACAGTGGACTGACGGGTAAGCTTTTTCTTCTTCCCTGCTTCAATTTTTTCAGAAAAGAAATAAGAAGACATTAGAAGTGTAATCGTGAACAGATAGTTAAATAACTGCCTGACCTTTTCAAAATGCAAGATACTGAACAATTTAAAATACCCAGCGCCAATAGTATAGATATTAACGCTTGGCAGTATAGTAAACATGGACAATAAAAAAGGAAAAAATCTTTTATGGTACTCTTTGGATATCAAGAGCAAAAACACACGAATATCATCAGAAATGGGTACTGCTTTCTGGCGATCATAGTCAAAGAGGCGGGCACCATAACAGTACCCTCTGTCCAAAGCACGGGATACTGTCAGGCCTGATGCAATACAACCCTTGAGCTGTTCCCGATTGTCTCCAACCCTGTTTTAATTATCCAGAATAATTTCCGGGTCCCAGTCCAGCCAGTCACTATCCACCTTTCGATAGAGTTTGAATTGCTGACCATCAACAAGCAACTGTGTAGGCACCTTGGGTGTGGCAAAGGCAATACCGCCTGACAGTAAAGCTTCAAGCGACTCTGTCCTCACCTTGGCACCTGAAAATAATCCCAGTTTCATATCAATGCCACTGGCATTCCAGAACTTGCTTTTATCACTGACCAAGCTGGCATACCGGTCTTCAATAGTGATAAAAATCACCACATGGTCAGCAGGATTACCCAGCCTGTACCCGATCACCTCTCCCACTGGAATGTCCCGATAATAAACAGGATTCCCCCGTCGGACAGACCCCAGGCCTGAACTGACCAACTCAATGTGCAAGCCCCCCGAGCGATTGAAATTATCAGGCTCCCGATGGCTAGCCACAAAGGTTTGTTTCGCCGTTCCTGACTGTTTCCCCGGCTGCACACTAATATATGGCCCCGTTATCAGCGTTTCCAGGTGGGAGGTGCCAGTCCCAGCTTCGGTTTAACCAGCCAGAAAAGACTCCCTTCCGATGCCAGCCACTGATATTTTTTATCCAAAAAAACTCGGGCATGGACACCATCCCGTTCAGGACTCACAGCCAGATCAGTCACACGCCCTACCCGCATTCCCCGAAATCTCACTAATGAACCTACACTTAAGCCCTCTGCCGTTTCAAAGCGAATAGCTATAAATAGCCCATTTTCTATGGCACTGTCTTCATCCTGATACAACTTGAAGTGCTTACCATTAACTACTTTATTCGCTTTTTTAGCGGGCGTTGAAAAGGCAATACCGCCTGAAATAAGCGTATTAAGTGTGGCCGAGCGCACTTTTACCCCATCCAGGCCAGCCTCAACACTCACTCCACTGACATTCCAGAAACGACTGCTGCTGTTCACCAAGTGACTAAACCCGGGTTCGATTAATAGCCGGATATCCACACCGGCATCTTTTAATTGGTAATCTTGCACTGAACCCACAGGAATATTTCTGAACAAGACAGGGCTACCGGCAGAGATACCGGATAACGCGTCAGCACTAAGGGTCAAATGTAGCCCGGGCGCCGAAGCCGGAGCCGGAGGTCGCCGGGCATGGCCATTAAAGTGCCGGGCAGCCCGCTGCTTCTCTATATCCTGCTGACTGACATCAACCGCTATATAGCGTCCTCCCAAAAGAGTATCCAGACCCGAAATACCCTCCGGGCCAAAGCGGGGTTCAACCACCCAGAACTGGGCACCCTCTACCAGGCCTGGCATCATTTCAGGACGAACCACCGCTTCAGCAATCACCTTTGATAAATCGTCACTGATATCCAGCTCATGCACACGCCCCACTTCAAAGCCATGGAACAGAATAGGCGTGCTCCCCTCCCTCAGTGAAACATTCAGGGGAAACTCTATGGTGATGGGAATTCCTGTTTCAGCTTGCTCATAGTCCCGATAAAGAACAAACTGATCACCATCTGCCACAGCCTGTGCGCTCTCTTCATTGCTGCCTTCATTGGGTGTGTAAAAAGCAATGCCCCCCTGAATCATGGAAAGCAGGGACTGGGTTCGAATCTTTAAGCTGGGAAGATGCCCTGAAATATCAATGCCACCCGCATTCCAAAACCGGGTATTGTGCTTGATCAGACCTGAAAACTGCTTATTAACATACAGTTGAATTTCTACATAGTCTCCACTGGCTGCCAATGAGTAACCGGTCACTTCCCCAACCTTAAAACGACGATAAAGCACAGGGCTGCCAACCTGTAGAGAAGACAGCTCTTTGGCCTTTAACGTGAGCCGCAGTCCCTCATTCGCCTCTGCCAGGGGGGGAGCCTGCTCCAGTGCCTTGAAATGAGAGGCCTTTTTGCCCTCCTGGGAAGGCTTGAAGGCAATGTAATTGCCTGAAACCAGTGTCTCCAGTCCCGAGATACCGGCCATGGATACTTGGGGTTTCACCAGCCAGAATGTGCTGCCTTCCCGGAGATACTTTTTATAGTCCGGGTTTATATCGATGGTCACATCAACAGCATTCATATTACGGGTAGGGGAAAGCCCGGAGACCATCCCCACCACAAGCCCGTTATGAACCACTTCAGTTTTTCCGGCTTTTATACCCCGACCACTTTCGAACTGGACATGAACCTCCAGCCCTGCCTCAGCCACTGTTCTCCAGCCTAACCAGCAAACAATCAGCAGGGCAATGAGTGGCAGCAGCCAAATGGGTGTTAAGCGACGGCTTTTGTTAATAACCGGCCTGGCGTGTTCTGGCCCATCATTCATTGTGTCTCTCCTTACAACTGGGCCATCGATTCAGTTTTCCCTGCACCCTGCTCTCCTGAATCCCATAGCAACCTGGGGTCAAAACCAGCGGCCGCCAGCATGGTAATCACCACTACCGCAGAAAAGGCATAAACACCCGGCCCGGCGGTTACCGATCCCAGCTGACCAAATTGAACAATGGCAACCAGAATGGCAATGATAAAAATATCAAGCATTGACCAGCGCCCTACCCAGATAATCAAACGATACAGCTGCATCTGTCGCCCCACCTTCAAGCCCGGCTTTCCTACGGATAATAACAACCAGAACATGCCCACCAGCTTCAGCAAAGGTACCAGCACACTGGCGGTGAAAACCAGGATGGCAATGGGGATCATGCCATGATTAACCAATTCCATAACCCCTGACATGATAGTATCCGGCTGCCCGGTACCAAAGCGATCAACCGTCATCATTGGCAACACATTGGCTGGAATATAAAGCAGGGCTGCCGTTATAGTCAGCGCCCAACAGCGGGTGATACTGCCTTCTATCCGGGGTTGAACCCTGGCACCACAACGAGGGCAAACCGTATCACTCACCTGACACACCCGACCACAGTCACGACAAAGTTTCAGCCCACGCTGCAAGCCGGTATTCAAACCGCTACCCAAAACCTATACGCCTCCATATTTCCCCCTTATTCAGGTTCAGGCTGATGGTAATTTCCACCACCATCAGTCCCGCAAAGCAAAACAGTCCGATGCCAACATGAACCACCGCCATGTCTGCCAGTTTAATCACCGACACCAATACCCCCAGCAAATAGATTTCCACCATGGTCCATTCGCTTAAATGAACATAGGCTCGCATGAATGAACGAGCCAGGGCATGACCTCTACCCCAAAATGCGGCCGATAAAATCGGGAGAAGAAAGACCAGGCGGGCCAGAGGAACCAACATGGCAGAAAAAAATACCAATACCGCAATAGGCGGCAAGCCACCCCGCCAAAGCGCCACCACACTGTTCCAGATAGTGCTATGTTGCTGATTTCCCAGTAACTCCATGATTAGCACAGGATAAAAATTAGCGGGTATATACAAAACCAGCCCGGTAATCACCAGGGCGAGAACCGTCCCCAGACTATCCGGTTTACTTCGGGCAATGACATGGTGACAGCGGGGGCAACAAGCCTTCTGTCGGCCTGATAGCGAAACAGCGTCAACCATCAGGTCGCAATCAGGGCACAACCAGACACTGGGAGAAGAAGTCGTTAAATCTGAAGCCAATTTGAGTCCATTTCAGTCAGTTATTGAAAGCTTATGTTTAGAATCTGTTTGCTACCCTAATCTAACCCGGATGTTTTACCCAATAAGGCAGAAAGGCAATCACTATTATCTCATGCTCTTTAGGGGCTGTTGAGGCTTTATCATGAGTTCAGTGGTTCGTAAAGCGGCCTTACGCAAGGCGAACTGGCGCAGCGCGTAGTTATTCTACTCCAAGCCAGTTCAACACAGCCGGAAGGCCGCTTTACGAATCACCCGAAGGGCCAAAGCCAGCGCTTCCGTGCCGTCGTTACAGCAGCTTGAAAGACATCAGTATTCCTGCGCTGCTGCGCCTAGCCACGAAACCGCTGGCTTTGGCTGAGCACATGATAAAGCCTCAACAGCCCCTAGCAAATACCGATTTTCACCCAAGGGATAATACGGTTATCGGCCATAAATTTGAGTTTCTGTCTTTATTCTGGGATATAATAGCCGGTCGCTAATTATGACCTGTTCTGAGCCTGGCACATCGCTATTATCCTCTTATCGGGTTCCGTTCTTTATACCAGACACCCTGAAAGGCGGTACTGGCCGTAATTCAAGGATGTAACTGGTATTATCACTGCCTTATCAGGACAGCCATATTCCCCAGGTTGAAGAGGTACATCTATGCTTCCCGTCGAACGTCGCGAACACATTCTTGCCTATGTTGAAGAAAAAGGCTGCGCCAACATTGAAGAGATGGCCCTGAAATTCGATGTTTCGCAAATGACGATTCGTCGAGATATCCGTACACTGGAGCAGGAAGATAAGCTTCGGGTAACTTACGGCGGCGCGGTTTCCAAAAGCTTCCTTATGGAAGATATCCCCTATGAGAAAAAGAACGCCGTCAATATTGAAGAAAAAAAGTCCATTGCCTATGAAGCCCATAAGCTGGTAAAGGAAGGACAAATCGTATTACTTGACGCAGGCACCAGCACCATGGCCCTGGCCAAGTTACTGATGCGTATGAAGGTCACTATTATCACCACAGACCTGAAGATTGCCCTGCAACTGTCTGACTCATCCACTGCCAAGGTTTACACCACTGGCGGCAATGTCAGTGCCATCACCAAGGCTCACACAGACGTCACTGCACTCAGTTTCCTGGATAGCATCAATGCCGATATTGCTTTCCTGGCCACTAACAGCTGGAGCCTGGAACACGGTGTCACAACCGCGTCCACGGACCACTACTATATCCGTCGCAAGATGCTGGCCCGTGCCAACCGAAAAGTCCTGCTGGCTGATTCCAGCAAATACGGTGCCTCCAGCATGAAAACCATCTGTCCTCTGGATGAGCTGGATGTAATCGTCACTGACAACAAATTCAGTGACGAAAATGTGCAGGCTATCAAGGAAGTCGGTGGCAACCTGATTATGGCCTCCTGATCCAGATTGCAACAACCGCTAAATCCCATGAACGGGCCTACCAAGCCCGTTTTTTTGTTTGCAGGAGCCTGATAGCATAGGGGCTGTTGACGTTTGCCAGGAAGTCTAAGCAGTGCGCCAGTTATGTATTCCATTTTTATTAGTCGCTCTTACCGGATGTGTTTCCCGGTTATACATAGCAGATGACTATTCAGGCTTTTTGAAGAACTATTCCCGGCTTGAAAAAGTTGAAACACCATCAGAAAGTGATGTCTGGCGCTGGATATCACCGGACATTAAATCCCGGCATTATAAGGCCGTTTATTTTGAACCATTAATCTTTTTTCCACAGCCACATACCCAGGATCAGGTTAGCCGTGAAGCACTGGAAACAATCAGACAGGCCATGGAAGCCAAGGTTCTTGATGTGGCTAACCACCTTGGTTTACCCAGAGCCCGACAAAAAGGCGCTGGTGTCTTGGTAATAAAACCCGCCATCACCTCCCTATCGGTCAAGCTACAGGATTTACAGATACGTGAAATCATTCCGGTTCGCTTGGTCATTTCCGGTGCGGAGCTGGCAATGGGCTGGCGCGATAAAGATGTTACATTTTTATTAGAATCCGAACTGCAAGATGGTCAGACAGGGCAAACCATGGCAATGTCGGTACGTAAAATAAAGACCCTGCCTTTGCAGGACGACAAACAAAAGCTAAGTATTGAGCATGCCCGGTCTGAAATAAACCAGCTGGGAAAAGATCTTAAAATAGACTTTGCCAACCTTAAGGCATTAATCGAAGAAAAACGTTCAAGCCAAGCTGTACCCCGTTAGAAAACCGTAGTTTGATTGGTAGACAGGCTAAACTAGGGGACGTTCTCAATTAGTCATGAGACCAGTTCCTCACACAGGCATTCAGGCAAGGCGTACGACGCAGGGCAGGGTGGTTCCCTGTTCAAGTCGTACAACGGGGCATGAATGCCTGTGTGAGGAACCCGAAGGGCCTGGCGCTCATCACGGCTGGCTGGTCACATGTCTAATTGAGAACGCCCCCTAGTACATCATTTCAATGTGTTTAAGGTATTGAAATGATGTACTGGCCACAAGCACTTACTCATATGAATATAAGTCCAATGAAACCTATTATTTGTGTACCTATGGGCGACCCTGCCGGTATCGGCCCGGAAATAATTGTTAAGTCCCTGACGGAATCCGACCTGTTTACCCGCTGTAAAATACTGGTGATCGGCAGTGAATCTTTCCTGAAGCGTGCCGCTGAAGTCTGCAACAGGCCCGTTACCATCCATAAAATGAGTTGCTCCTCCCATTTATCCCTGGTGCCCGGTGCCATAAACCTTTTAAATCGACCGTTGGCTGATGCAGGTAAGATCAAACCAGGGGAGATTTCTGCCGCAGCAGGAAAAGCCTCCTATCAATTTATAAAAGAGGCCGTCATCCTGGCCATGAGTAAAAAGGTGGACGCCCTGGCAACCACGCCTATTAATAAGGAGTCATTAAAGGCTGCCGGTATTCCCCATATTGGTCATACTGAAATGCTGGCAGAACTAACAGGCAGTCACGACCCACTGACGCTATTTCAGGTTAAAAAACTAAGGGTCTTTTTTCTTAGTAGACACCTGTCTCTTAGAGAGGCATGCAATGCTGTTACGGAAGAACGGGTTTACAATTACATCACTCGATCAATCAATACCCTTAAGTCGCTGGGAATTACAAGCCCCAGGCTAGCTGTTGCAGGGCTTAACCCTCATTGTGGTGAGCATGGGCTTTTCGGGGATGAAGAAGACACTGCCATTGTACCTGCTGTTAACCGCGCTTCTTCAAAAGGGCTACAGGTTTGCGGCCCCCTACCTGCCGATTCTGTTTTTTACCAGGCCCTCTCAGGTAAGTTTGATGCCGTACTTTCCCTTTACCATGACCAGGGGCATATAGCCACTAAAATGGTCGATTTTGAGCGAACCATATCAATTACCTGCGGACTGCCCTTCCTGAGAACATCGGTAGATCACGGCACCGCCCATGATATTGCAGGTACAGGAACAGCCAGCCCTGTCAGCATGACCGAAGCCATCAGGCTGGCAGCGGTCTATACCAATAAAATAAGAAAATTAAAACAGCCATAAATTCAAAGGAGGGATTGAGTCTGATACATTCGGTTCCAGCTTGAATTTACCCTCATTGATATTGATTCTGACCATACAAAAAATTATTAAAATATTCTTTATATCGTATTTTATTATTATTTTCTGACTATATAATCACCAACCCATCAAATGTTATTAGCCTTTTTCAAGACTATTCCTCAAATTCACAAAACATTACTGAAAGAATACCTATGTTTATTGTCAGTTCTTACGCCATGGCTATTATCATGTGACCTGAGTTCGACATAAGGAACTGATTTTATATAGCATAGCTACCACGCTGATTAGGGATGGAGTAGTACTGTGCTGACCAAGGTATTTTGTAGGGTAGACGATTTTTGCAAGCAATTTGAACCAAAGCTAAACCAGTATCTGATCGAGCATTGTGGCCGCAAGCGCATTCGTAAACAGTCTCTATCAATCAGCGAAGTGGCCACGATCGTTATCCTATTTCATGCTAAAGGCTATCGTTGTCTGAAGCACTTCTATATGAATCATGTCTGTAAATACTGGCATAAGCACTTTCACGGGCTAGTCAGCTACAATCGGTTTGTTGAGCTGATGCCACAAGCGCTTATGGTACTCTCAGCTTTCTTGCAAACACGATATGGCAAGGTGTCTGGCATTTCTTATATAGATTCAACCGGCATCGCTGTCTGTGAAAAAAGTCGGGCTCTGCGCCATAAAGTGTTTAAAGATGAAGCAGGCTGGGGTAAGTCTTCTACACACTGGTATTACGGCTTTAAGCTTCACTTGATTATCAATGATACCGGTGAGTTGCTGGCGGTTAAGTGTACATCAGGTAATACCGATGATCGTGCTGTTCTTGAAGATATGTGCTGCCACTTGTTTGGTAAGCTGTTCGGCGACAAAGGCTATATATCCAAGGCCAAAGCCCAGCTTTTAAAAGAAAAATACGATGTTGACCTGATTACGACGCGCAGGAAAAACATGAAACCTCAGAACCTGCCTGCTTTTGATAAAGTACTGCTGAGAGGGCGTGCAATCATTGAGACAGTCAACGATCAGTTGAAGAATATCTCTCAGATAGAGCACACCCGCCACCGCTCAAAGTTCAATTTTATGGTGAACTTGCTGGCAGGGCTTGTAGCCTATACGTTTCAAAAAAAGAAGCCTTCTCTGAACATTCAACATACGGGGCTGGTTGAGTTGGTTGCTTAACCGTTATGTCGAACTCAGATCACTGGTATTGCAGTCACTGATGAACAGACCGCGGCAAAAGCAGCGCAGTATTTCGTGGAAAAAGGTGTTAATAAGGTAGTCATCACTCTCGGCAGTCGGGGAGCTTATCTCTACGAAAATGGTATGGGCCAGTTAATCCCTGGCCATAAAGTGGATGCTATTGATACCACCGCAGCGGGTGATACCTTCAATGGTGCTTTGTTGGTGGGGCTGAGCCAAGATAAGACCATGGAAGAAGCTATTCAATTCGCCCATAAAGCCAGTGCGGTATCTGTCACCCAAATGGGAGCCCAAACGTCCATTCCCTATTTGACTGATCTCACAGCGTTCTTCAGTTAATGGTTAATATATAAGCCCCGTAACCTGTGAGTTCTGCCTCACAGGTTTAAAGTCATAACACTTCCCGTTTTCAGCTTTTTTCCTGCGCTGTGGCTGATCCCTTTTTCTTTTTACCCTTACGACGCTTTACACCATGGGAACCATTATTGATCTTGCCCCTGAATGTGGTTTTATCACCCTTTCCCATATGCCACCTCTTGTTTTTTTTCTACGCCGTCTCACAATATGATGAGAGGCTATAGAATACAAGCACGATTTCATCATCCGGATACAAGCCTGCCGGTATATCCGATCGTTAAAAGTCACACCCTAAAAAATCATAATAAGTTAATGATCTGGCAATCTCTGGCGAACCAGCATTTCAAGGGCAGCAATATCCCTCCGGGTAGCCGCCTGCTCCTCATCTACACGCTTGAACCCTGCCAGGGTTGCCTCTGTCAGTGCGTTTAACCCTCTGGCCAGGGCATCAATCTTATGATCATGCTGATCTAATCGCTGATCCTGTTGATCAAACCGGGCATCATGCTGTTTAAACCGCTCACGCATTTCTTGTCGGGTTTCCAGCATAACTTGATGGGTTTCACCGGAAATTTGCACCAGGCGCTCCATCCCCTTTTCCAGGGTATCAACCCGAAACTCAAGGGATTCAACTCTAGCTTCCAAGGACATATATCACCCACTATTTTTTTGGCTGCCCAAAAAGAATAGCAGGTAAAATATAAACAGATTGATTATTCAACTGTCACCTGGTAACTGACCTCATCGCTTTCACCCGGCTTAAGTGTTTCTACTGACCAGGTTAGTTCACCCCGGTAGCCCTTGTCTTTACCGCATGTTAGCTGCTTCAAACTGCTCTCTTCGCAGCTTTCCAGGACTGTAAACGGTGGTGTCTGGTCGGTGATAGTTACTTTATCAATGCGTGATGCACCGGCATTGGTGAAGCCGATGGTGTATTTCAGGATATCGCCGGGGGCTGCGGTGTTGGCTGTTGATGGTTTTCCGCCTGCTCCTGTCTCACTGGTGTTAGTCACCCACTTGCTCAAGACCAGTTTACCTGCATTCTGGTCGGTGACGGTGATGCGGTCAAAGGCATTAGCAATCAAGGGCTCTTCCTGATCTTTACTGTCGTCATCTGCACTTTTGACCTTTGTCGCTGTCAGGGTGAGTATACGGTTTAACCCGTAGGGAGTATTCGCCGGTACAAAAAAGCTGGCTTCAAGGCATGATGGTTGGGCACCATCATCGGCCTTCGCTATAGTCAGCTTGTTATCAGGGAGGACGGTAGCGGTATCCGCCGTTGCATCGCAGGAGAAGGACTTGATCATCACCGGCCATTGATCCTGACTTTGCTCTTCTTTATCAGCATCCCAGTCAGCGGATAACGTAAACTCACCGGCTTGTGAGCTTTTCAGGGTATGGAGAAAGCTGACCTTTGTGCCGGGCAGAACGGTACGGTGGTGGTTGGGTGTCAGGGACAGGGTGGGGGTGCCATCGATATAGCCAAAGTCCACTTTGGCTGTTTTATCATCATATATATAATCATTTTCACGAACTACCCTGAAATTCGGGATTCCTTTACCCAGTGAAAGACCTTTCAGCATTGGCTGGTCTGGCTGTACTTCAACCTGGTAGTCGTCACCCGCATACAGGCCACTAAACGTAACTTTCCCCTCACTGTTTGTTACCAGATACTCCTTTTGATCAACAACTACAGGCACGGAATTTTCATCGGGGCGTACACGGTATAGCCTTACTTTAACCCCTTCCAAGGGCATTTCAGTCGAATCACATTTGCCCTCCTTGTTCTTAACTTTACAGACGGTTGCCTCAATACTTGCAGGCTTATGAATCGTTATTGGTGGGCTGAACTCTGAGGTGTTTCCTTCCTTATCTATGGCTATGGCTGCTATGCCTGTTCCATCCTCTCCTGTAAATCGAAAGCTTACGAATATGGCTTGCGTCTTTATTGTTTTTTTACTCACAGGATCTATATAAGAACCCTCTGCCCCTGTAAAGATCTCATCTGATTCTTCAGGATTTTCAGATTTTGCATAAGTATCAAAGTGTTCATATACACCTCCTCTTACTGTGTATAACTCTAATGAACCAAAGCTTTTCGGGTTCAAAAAACCCGACAACTTAACATTGGGTGAAAGTCTCATATTGACCACAACTAAACACTGCCACCTTTCTCAGGGAATGGTATGACATTGCTTGTAGCAGCCTTGGTGACTTTCTCGCAATAAGTTGCAGCAAATAACTTCCAGCCATTTTCAAACCAGTGGCTCTGAACTAATGACCGAAGCGTCAATATGCCCTGACCACCCGGATTTCTCCAGCGCATACCTGAGCACTTCATCCGCTGGGTAACCAAGGTTTTACAGGCTGCCTCTACCACACCAGAGCCGATCGGAAGGTTATTCGACAAGTGTTCAGCATAGCGCATACGCTGGCGATTTTTTCTGAAATACTCCAGCTCGGTCTTTAATTTTGAGCGGCGCGGATGCTTTTTATGCTGATAAGCCAGGGCTTTAATAATGCGCTCAACCCCATCAAGTTCCTCTTTGAGGACGTGTCGGTAAGTGACAAACTTTTCTTTGGACTTGATGCTGTTTTCTCCATAAGCCTGGTCAAATGCTTTCTTCAGGTGATCGGCTGCGTGGTAGTAATCAATAACCTCAACACCCGCTGGTAGTTCCCGGGAAAGGTATGACCAGTTGTCCTTGGCGCCATCAGCGACTTTGACCAGTGACAGCTGTGGCTTTTGTCGCAACGCTTCTTGCAATAGTGCTGACAAAGACTGCTTGAGTGTGAGTTTTTTAGTTTCTGGCATTCGTCCTATGCGGACTGTTGATAAACGCTCCCCCTGTTGATCGTAAAACGACAAAGTTCCGCAACTGGCCTCCTTGCAACCTGTTGGCCCTTGAGTCCGTTTGCCTTCAGAAGCGCTCCTGGCTCGCTTTTCTACTCGTTTGCCATCTTTCATGGGCAGCATAACGCCATCCAGGGAGGCGGCTACTGTGACCGCATTGGTGGGCACGTTAAGTTTCTCAATAAGCATCTCTTCAAAAGGCTCACGGTGCTGTTCCCACTGAGTATTAAATTGCCTGGGGAAACGAGCAAGACTGCTTTCTGAGGGAGACATACCTCCCATGAGATCAAGGAGGCTTTTTGCTTCACCGGGAGACATTTGAGCAACAACCCAGGCAGCTTGCTTTGCAGCCCGAGGCGTCCAGAAGCCTTCCACGATCCCGGCTTTCAACTCCATGGGCACGATACACGGCTCTTTGCCGTTACGGTAAAGTGTTCGCATAACCCGGACTGAACCAACCGCTGTCTGGTAGGTTTTATAACTGCGCAACACCTGCTTATAAGTGATCCCGCTGACCTCAATAGCTGGGGTATCAATATCAAGCTCAGCCAGCGCCTCTGCTAAAAAATCTTGCTGAGCTTGATTAAAGAGAGCATTAACGGTCTGCTCAAACTCTTCAAAGTGCCTGATAGGATTGCCAGACTCTCGCAGAGCCTGCAATTGGTGGCCTAACCGTTGAATCGCATCACAAGAAATGGTGGCGGCTTCAGTCCGTAGCTGACATACTTCCATGGGGCGGCCTCTCACTGGCAAGGTGTTGTGTGCTATCAACATCATACCTGTGATTGGCTGCCTTCTGTTTAAGCATTGAAAAAATAGCTGCCTACTACTTTCCCCGGTTGGCAAGCTGAAGAAGCTCGGTCAATTTGAGACTTTCACCCTTAACATTTTTACCATTTTTTAGTGCACTGCTAAAAACAGGTCTATCAATCCCTCTGTTAGGCTTACCCGGAACATAACCGCCAGTATTTGCCGTTTCACCATCCCCCTCCCAATTGCCATCAGCTAGGTCAATAGGAATAGCTTTCGTTCCATTTAGCATTATAAACTTATTATTAGTAATTTTATTATTCAGCGCCGCCGGACTACCGTCGTAATTACCAATGACGACAGCAGCAAGATCATGCTTGAAGGTGTTATTAGCAACCTCGATGTTACCACTACTTGAAAGCCTGACGCTTCCTCCAGAAATCAGATTCTCCAGATTAATCACAAGCTTTTCCACCTTACCTAACGATGCTCCATCAATCGCAATGTTATTTTCATGCCCCAACTGAATATGATTACCGGTGATAGTTATTTTCCTGTTGTCACTGCTACCTTCACCGTTTTCGTTGAGATCGATGCCGGTAAAGTGATCTTTAATATTTTCGTTTATTGCATTCCTGATGATATCGACACTTCCTGCAACCTGAATGGCACTTTTATACAGGCCAATAAACTTGTTTTCTCTGATGGTAAATTGTTTATCATTCACCTTATAGCCAGAGAATGAAGTATCTGCCTTAATGCCGGTCGATAGCCAACTATTTGCTTCACCTAGCCCACCAAAATAATTGTACTGTATGACAGGCGCTCCGATACCTGTAACATTAATACCAAGGCTTTCTTTTCCCATGAAACCAACATATTGTACTGTTTGAGACTCCCCCGCCAACGTTACGATGGGCTTACCCGCCGCGTTAAAAACAAGCTTCAAGTCAGGTCGCTCCGCCTTGCCACCATTAGTCAAACTTTCATCATTCCCTTTAGGGCCTGAGTTTGACGAAGAGTCTATTAGTGGCTCACCTTCGGTAGGCTTAAATGGTGCATTGGCTAAAGCTTTACCATCAATTTTAGCATTTAATCGCTTTAACTCTGGTAAAGCTGTTGTTAAAGGAATAGTCCAGAACCCATTGCCTGTAATGTTTACTGCGGGCACAAACAGCATCTTACCCGATCCGGCTCCAGCGTTGGCATTAATGATAAACTGCCGCAAACTTCCCTGACCACTGTCGTTAGAATTGGTAACCACATCATAACTAAAGCCAAAATCAAGGTTATTGATTTGCTTTTCTGGCAGTCCGTCTTTAATTCCTTCCAGCGTCACATTAATAACATGCTTGGCTTCAGATAAGTCAACTGGAGAACCAACCTGGCTTTCAATTAACGCAACTGTCATATTGCCTTTCTTACCGCCAAAACAATAGCTGGACTTTGTGGGTGTTGCATGATTGTAGTCATTATTTTTCGGATCATGAATACATATACCGCCGGGTCCACTCCACGACTGTTCGGGTAGCTTACCATCCTTACCAAGACTGCTTGCCTGGACAGCAATCTTAAAGTTTTTTTCTGTTCCTTCTTCTGCTACAGCATCTGTTCCCGCTTCTGTTTCTGTTTTTGCTTCTTTTACAGATACCGGAAAGCTATAAGCACCATCCTGACTGGTCGTGGTTGTCGCGCGTACTTTCATTCCGCCACTCTTCTCTTGACTGACCAGGACAAGCTCAACAGAATCCATACCTTCACTATTCTGCGGTGTAGTCCACGAAAGCTTTTTATTCCCTTCGTCAGTAGTAATGGTTTTTTGCTCAAACACCCGGCCACTCAAAAACACCGTTCTCATATGAGCGATATTATCGAAGTCTTCATTACTGTAGCCTGATGGAGGTACCAGTTCTGCAACCAGTTCACCATCTTTTTTAACGCCACTCATCGTGGCTGTAAGTTTAACTGTTGCCGTTGCTCCCACAGGCAAGTCAAACACAGGCTTGCCATTCTTAATTTCGCATGAGCCACCAGCAGTTTGCTCTACACAGGTATATACCGGCGGCTTTTCTTCCAAAAACTCAGGTACGGTTAACCGCAAGGTTGCACCATTAACCCCACTTTTATTCCCCAGATTGCTGACTTGCAGCACATAACGTACTTTTTGCTGCTCTTCCTTCATGTCCCTTTTGTCTTTAGAGTATTCAGTTGCTCCCACCTGCTCGAGCTGTAGTTGAACAGGCCGCCTGACCCTGACGTTCCTGATTTCATGGCGGGCAAAGTTAGCACCGGTTGAAGCAGCAAAACCGAGCTGCAAGTTTTCTGGCAACTTTTGTTCAATCGTACCTATTACTTCTGTACGGTCTTTTTCAAGCCGGGCTGTAACCTCATAGCTATCATAAGATCCATTCTTTTTCGGAACAATTTTTATGATTGCTTTTTGTACACGCCTGTCCGCATCACGGGTAGCAATTCCCTCATTCAATTGTTTGCCGCTGATATATTTATAATTCTGAGACTGGGAACCCCGAATCACTATTGAGTCCTTAGTGAACTTTGCCCCTGTTTCTTCAGCTCCGGCATTCTTGGTACTAAAATTACCATAGCTATCGAAACCTACCCCCAGATACCCGCCTCTTAAACCACATTCACGGCGGTTTTTATGCGTACTACCACAATTAGCGTTTTGCTGCCCCCAGCCATACCCCAAAGCACCACCGTACTGCCCCAGTTTAAAGCCACGCGCCTTGACAATATCAGCATCAAACAAAAAAACACTGAAGCCGTCCGCTGGCTGATCGCCGGCAGTACATTTTTCTGTCCTTCTATTAATTTTTCTCTTCTGGCACCCTCTGCTTGCTGCAAACTCAAATTCAATAATCAAACCATCTTGATTGGAAAATGGTGTTTTGTAATATGTATACCCTCTCTGATTCTGACGTGCTTCTGTTAATACAAACCAGCCATGTTCACTTTGTCCCGAGGAAACCCAGTCACCTCCTTCCGGAATAGTGGCGTTAATAAAGTCTTTTTTTTCTATCTTAACTTCAGCGCTTTGGGAGTAAGCATAAGAAGAATAAAAACCAGCAGCCAGCACTCCAAAAAAAAGGAAGTATGCATTAGTTTTCAGCACAAGCCAGCATGAGGAGCGTACCCAAAGAAGTAGAGGGATAAGCAAGTTCATGCTCACTCCCACTCTCTGCGTGGGAATGAGGACTTTTTGACTTACAACACCCAAGCCAAAAAGGTTCCCACACAGAGCATGGGAACCAGCAAATGCAGTAAAAGCAGATTGACCATGCAACCCCAAGGCTACCCGTATTTTTTGGCTTCCTGCCAGCGTATAAGAATGTACAAGCAAGCCCAGTTTCTGAAACAGCAGGAAAAAAGACAAAAGGTGGTGAAATAATGGCTTCATAAAATACTAGCTACTGAATCTGGATACCGAAATACAGGGAAACGGATGCACCGGGAGAGAGTTCTGACCATTCTGCTTTTATGATTCGGCCATCGTCGTCATAAAGTTTGCTGCTGACATTGTCAGTCTTTGGCAACCCATACTTTTTTACAAATACAGTAAAGTTCGGTGCTGCATCATGGATCACCACATGACTAACCGTCTCTGCTCCCCGGTTAGTGGCTGTGAGTTTGTACACCACGCAATGTCCTGGCTTCACGGGAAATTGCGTTGTTATAAACTGCCTACCTTTCAGAGGATCACTTTTACAATCCCATGCTGCCTGTTTTTTTATGATGACTACATTGGTGTTATTGACAGTAGCGGTATCAGTGACGATAAGCTCATTTACTCCATTATCATCTACCCAAGACGCTTTCACTTCAGTGATATTTTTTGCGCCCTGCATGGCGTTTGCCGGGGCAAAGACTTTTACTATGAGGATTGTTGTTTTTCCGGGATCAACAGCAAGCGAGGTTCCAGACTGAATTATCTCATCACTGCTCAATAGATCAGCACTGCCATCGATATTGTCTTTTTCACTAGCTTGTTCTCTCCTATAAACAACAGATTGCCAACCTTTGCCTTCAGAAGAATCAGACCACGATAGAGTAATATCCGTAATATTTGTATTACCTGTGTTGGTCAGCCGATGAGCAAAGGTGATAAAACTGCCGGGCATTACCTGACCTTCACCGTTGGGTTCCAGTGTAAGCCCTGAGTTTTTTACTACCTCAACGGACAGTGGAAGAGTGTCTTCGGCTCCGGTTACTGGTGATAACGCTTTAATCGTAAACTTATATTCGTCAGGTGTTATGCCAACCGGCACCGAGACCTTCAGTTTCAGTTCCTTATAACTTTTCTTATCTTTACCTTTGCCATCTGCTGCGATAACCCCGGTATTAGCCAGAGGGACATTACTCTCGGCATCATAAAATGTCAGGTTGAAGCCATCGGGCAGGGCTTTACCGGTAAAGCTCAGGTTGTAGCTATCTGCGACTCCACCTGTATTATTGACAAAAACCTTGTCAATAATGACAGCTCCATCCGCCTGTATGATAGCTGGCTTTGCTTCAGGGTCTGTATCACTCCCCAAACCCGTAGCGTTTTTATCGGTTTGCAAGGCGCTGCCCAGCGTTAAATCCACTGAGGCACGGTTATCACTGATAAACGGCAGCTTGTTTACCACCTCGTCTGTAACCGCAGAGTTGCCTTTCACTTCTGCTTTCAGTTTGGCTTCGTAGCCTTTTTTATCGCTCTTAATTTCTATGTTTTCAGGCAGTTTTACCTTCAGGAGAATCTTTTTAAATTCACCGGGGCTGAGATCATCCACGGTTATCTTGAGTTGTTCGTTCTTTTCTCCTTTCATAATGGGTGCCGTATCCGCACCCTTTTCCGACTTACGCCAAAATAAGGTACCGCCTGGGAAATCGCTATCTGCTGTGTCGAAAGAAACCGTATAACTGGTTATTTCTGTCCCTGTGTTCCACAGGTAATTGATAAACGTCAGTTCACTTCCAGGCTTGGCTATAGCACCTTCTTTTGGCGCTACCGGTTCACCCAGGTCTTTAGCGGAACTATACCGGCTGCCGTTGATGGTGACGCCTAAACCGTTAATAAACAAAGGCACTCGGTTAGTGGTCTGTTTCGGCCTGAGCTTGCCCCATAATTTGTCTTTATCCAGCCAAACTTTATGCTGATAAGTTGCTTGATTGAATACTGTTTGACCACTGAAGTTATTTTGAATCTTCACCTTGAATCGAATAACCCCATCACTTTCAGGAGAGTCTACACCATGGGTCAAAGTCAGCTTAATCTCTCGCCGATCATCACTAATAGAATGCTTGATATTCTCTTTCTGATCCTCTGCGAGGTCTTTGATATGGACGCATTTTTTTTCATCAGCATCACATATCTCTGCACTCTCGAAAGATTCCAATTGCATAGCGAGAGGCAGAACATCAGTAATGACTAGCTCTGTTTTCTTCTTTTTTTTGTTATTAAGACGCTGGTAACGGAAAGAGATCAAGACATCTTCATCTGCCCTAGCCTCTATTTTATCCATTCCTTTGGTAACTCTATACATAACGCCCCTGAACACCTTGAGCGTATCCGTGTTCGTGACAATGTATTTTTTTGAGTCTTTTTGAACAGAAGCTTCTACGACCAGTGTTCGGTCTCCGGTTTTATCTGGTGCCTTGCCATTCACCAGAAAATAAAATGCTTCTCCAGCGGCTAATGAAACAGTATCACTAACTTCACTTTCATTATTAATCTGCCCATCATGGTTATCATCCCTATAGATCCTTACTTCCTGAGAGCCACCCTTTTCAGGAACAGATAATTTATATTTTGCTGCAACATTACCGGTATTAGTGAGCACATGCGGAAACACAAAGTCACCGCCAGGTGCTGCATACCTTGTCTGATCCTGTTGAAGGTCAATACCGGGCACAGCCTGAATCAACGTCTGCACTTCATTAGACGTCGCCTGCTGTCGTTCACCATATAAATCAAGAAAGGTCGCCTGCGCCTGACTGCGAATAATAGTACCCGCCGGTGTTACACCATAACTATTGCCCGCCATAAAAAGCACCAGCAGTATAAAAAACACCTGCCATATCCATTCCCACGCAGAGCGTGGGAACGAGACTATACATTTCCACGCTTCGTGTGGAAATGTGGAGGGATCTCTGTGTCTCTGTGGTGAAAAAGCCGCTATCGACATTATGTAGCGTCCTCTTCATCAGCCTGTTCTTTTGCGACACTGGTTGTTTCAGCGCTATCACTATAGGGCTGCTCAAGGGAAACCGGGCGGCCATGGGCGTCCACCAGCAGCATTTCTACACGACGGTTGGTTTGTTCATCCTGGCCTTCGGCGGGCGGTATTAATAGCAGCTCTTTACCCAGACCGACCTGATCAATGCGCTCTCTGGAGATTCCGTTACTTATAAGCCAGCCGGAAACAAACAGCGCCCGTCGTTCAGAAAGAGGGAGGTTAAAGCGCTGGGAGGCAACGCTGTCTGCAAAACCACGGAGTATCACCCGGTAGTCCGGGTTTTTATTCAACAGCGCCAGATTTTCCCTGAGCTTTAACGCTTCTTCTGCTGTTACTTCAGACTGGTTATAGGGAAAGAACACGGCATTATGCCAGGGCATTCCGGGGGGGACTTCGGCCTGCACCACAGGGCATACCCGGCTGTCATAGCGGGCATACAATTCCTCAGTACTCACACAACCGGTAAGCCCTGCTGAAAGCAATATAAAAATCGATATAAATGGCATCAATCGGTAGCGGTGGATCATGAGGCAAACCAGTCAAAAATGGATTCATCAAACTTGAACTGCAGGCTGAGATGAATGCCTTCAGCATTATATTCTTCGCTGTCCAGATCTTTATCCGAGAAGCCCACAAGGTTGTAGTAAGCCCCTACGCGCAGATTGCGCACAACCAGATAATACGCACCCACACCCGCAGACCAGCGCAGGCTGTCAGTGCCGTCTACTGCCAGCAACCCGGCACGAATATCGAGATCCCAGCGGCGATTCAGGTCCCAGGTCAGGCGGGCATCGGTCACCCAGACCTGGCTGTCATAGCGATAGTTTTCCAGTGCGGTACTGACCCACTTGCTGCCAATACGGCCAGACAGTGTCAGGTCACTGGTGAACTGTCGGTTCTGGTGGGTGGAGATCAGGTGTACGGTGCGGTTATCGGCTATGTTCTGGCCCCGCTCTTCTTTCCACTGGTAAAGGTATAAGCCGTGCTGGCGATTATTCAGCCTTGGGCGACGGGCCATGCCGATGGTCATGGCATGTTTTTGTGTTTTGGCTTTATCGTCTGCTTTTGGCAGCTCAAGGCGGTACTCTTCCCTTAGCAGGGCGCTCCAGTCCAGGCTGAGCCGCCTGGCAATGGCTGTGTCCAGCCCGTAATAATTTTGTTTGGCTCCGTGACGGTATTCAATACGCCCGTTGGCTCGCTGGTTTTTATAACGCTTGTCCTGAAAGCCCATGGAAATCGCCAGGCCATCGTTGCCATTATCGCCATGCACGGTGTTGATCCATTCGACACTGGGGGTAATGGAAAACCCTTTAACGAGATCGAGTCGGGTTTCAGCACCATTGACCCATTCAAGGTTGTCGCCGTCAGTGGCTCCCCGCATCCGGTATTCGGTATAGGTTTTGGTATTGGGCAACCAGTCGCTTTTCAGGCCAATGGAGAATTCGTTTTTATCGCCGGAAGCCGAGCCGGGGCTAAGGTTTTCATCCCGTTCATAACGTCCGTACAAACTAACCTTGTCGTGCACTTTCCAGTTACTTTCCAGTGCTGCCCGTGTACGGTCATTGGTTAGTGCCTGCTCGTATTCGGCTTTGATGGATGCATCTTTCCCCAGCACTTTAAACTGCTTTTCGACACCGGCTTCAGCAGTCATATAATCTTCTTTATCATCGGTGCTGCGCTGTTGTATGTAACGACTGCCCGCCGTGACTTTCCAGCCATTACCAATGTTCTGGTCAATATAGGCACCAATGCTATCGCCCTGGGCACTGGCCTCATCCTTCAGGGAACGGCTGGTTTCTGCCTCCGCCCGCAGGGTTGTGCTTTTACCAACTTGCTGCTTGTGTTGCAGGCGGGTTTCTTCACGGCCTTCTGATACACCACCGGCACTGTTCCTGAAGCCCGGCTGTGCCTTAGCCCAGGTCAGTTCAGATTCAGCGGTATTGCCCCACTTATGCTTGACCTTGATGCGGCTGGCATTGCCTGAATAACTTTTACTGATATCACTGTTATCCTTATCTGGCTCCTCCCCATTCATAGCCGCCACAGAGACAGCAATTGTGGTCTTGTCAGACGGTTTAACTTCAACCCAGGCTCCACCGATTTCACTGCCTTCAGTATTATGACCGTTATGGGTGTAGCTACCACCTACAGTTATTTTATCGTTTACTTTATGCTCGATACGTCCACCGGCTACCGTATAAGCCTCGCCATCCCCATCAATATCGTAACTGGCACGAATTTGCTGCAGATTACCCTCCTCATCCTTACGGTGGATCGGGGAGGTAAACTTCAGGTAACCGCTGAACTCATCCACGGTATAGTCCGTGCCCCGGCTCAGGTTTTTTGTTTTCAGGACAATGCCATCTTTACGGTCCAGGGTTTCCAGCACCAGCGCCTCACTGTTACGAACAATGGGTGCCCTTTCCAGCCGGTAATGCATGGCGGTGCCGTTGGGTGCAATAATTTCGGAGTGATGATTATCTTCCGGCCTGGCGGCAAACCCCTGCACACGGGTCTTGCCGTTATCATAAATGCCATTGACACCGGTCAGGCTGCGCTGGGTTCGGGCCAGGTCGTTGTCGGAGCCATTACTGTCCGTCTGGTAATCCCCCCACATAACACTGCTGCGGCCTTTTTCGACTTTTGCGTAGAGTTTGCTGCGGCTTTGCGCTTCATAACCTTTCTGGCTGGCATCACCGGTGATGGGGTAATAGTCATCGGGATCGACATCACGGAAGAGTTCCGTATCCTTATTTTTCTTGCTGTCGTAAGACAGGGTTAACTGGGTATCTTTAGCAATTTCACCCTTGATGAATCCGGCGGCACGGCTATTTGTGGTTGTACCATCGGATATTTCATCCAGCGCCGGTACGGAACCGGAAATATGTCCATAACTGGCATTGATATCGATAATACCTGCGGCTACCAGCGGGCGGGGCGCTGCTATCTGGGTAATTTTCGTATCGGCTTTTAATGCGCCTGTGGAGGCTTGCAATTTCACCGGGCCGGATGTGCCACCGGAGCGCAGGTGAACAGTAAGCTCACCATTATCAACCCGCACCTGATGCCCCGGCTCCTGATCCTGAATATCCGGCTCCTGCCAGTGCCCGGCAGTGGTTTCAAGGGTGACAAAATAAACACCACTGGCGGGCAGGCCATTGTTATCCAGCACCCTGATGGTGACCGGCAACAGGCTGCGGCCTTCATCCGCAGGCAGGGTGTCTTGCGCTGGCTTGATCTCTATATTTGTCGCTGAGCCGGACTGGATAAACACCCCTTCAGCCATGATTCGTTCATTGCCAAAGAAATCCGTTGCCTTAATCTCTACCTTGTTCTCACCATCTTTCAGGCTGACACCGTACCAGGCCAGCAGTTGTGACTGCGCCTGATTGTTCAGCAGCTGTTCTCCCAGCCGGTCATGGCTGACTGCCTCGCCATTGACGTATAAAACAGGTTCCACACCGGCTCGTACCACGGCCATAAAACGCCCGTCGGCACGCTGGCTTTCAGGCCATAGCCAGGTACCTTTTACTCCCTGTTCACGGGTAATGTTTTTAACCGCTTCTTTTGCGGCAGGCATGGATTTTTTTGCCGGTTGCTGGCTGGCGGCTGCGCTTGGCTGATTCTGCAGATGGTCTTTTTTATCACTGGTGCTATCAGTGCCAGACTGTTTTGGCGAACGGATAACACCGTTGGACAAATCACCATTATTATCGGCTTTTTCTGTTGGCTTGCTGCGGTTGTACTGTGCCGCATCATCCAGCAGCCAGTCACCGTTAATACTTTGGTTACGGGCTTTTATCTGGGCAACAATGGATTTGTAGTTTTCAGCAGGGCAACTGGCAGCAAAGTCTGCCCGGTGCATCTCACCATTGGCCAGGTCAACAAAACGGCTGTCACCATCGGCTGCATTGCGGTTATCAACAGGCTTGAGTTCCAGCCCATCAGGCAAGGTCACCGGATCAACCTTGATCACATGATTACCGGGGTTTAACCCCATCAGGCTGTACTGACCGTTTTCATCGGTAATGACCCAGGTGCCGTCTTCCATATAAAGACGCACACCACCAACCGGCCATTCACCTTCATCCTGAATATTGTTGCAGTTGGCATCCACATAAACCTTACCGAACAGAATGGCCTTGCCAGACAGCACTCCGTCCATCTCAACAGCAACCCGTGCGCGGGCTACGTTGGAAATCACATTGCCGTCTTTTTTGACTGTTGCCCGGTTAATACCATCACTGTCTATTGAACCGGCTCCTGCTTTCAGCACATAGGTAACGGTCATGGTCTTGTCAGCAAGCAGGGGCTTTTGCGGTTTGATAATCAGGGTGCGGCCCTGTTCGAGGGTAAAGGGAATGTCCTCACCATCCATCGTTATTTTCAGGCTGTTCTTGCCATACTTGAAGCCAAAGGGCAGGTCGTCATAAATAGCCAGCCCGCTGATATCCTGACCGGCATTGTTTTTCAGGGTCAGCTCATACCCCACCACGCCACCGGGAGCCACTGTTTTCTGTTTAGCTTCTTTAGTGAGCACAATGGCACCAGGCAGATCGACATTGACCGTGGCACTTCTCTCCCCCGAAACCAGCAACTCCCCTGCCGAATTTTTAGCGGTGGCCTGAGCCCGGTTGGTTGCCTGCTGTTTTTTTAGTCCTGCCCTTAGCTGATATCTGAGCTTGAGAATGGCTCTCGCTGGGATTTCCAGCCATTGCGGTTGCTGATTGGTGACAAATGTCATCCTGTGGCGGGTATTACCCTGACTTCCCTGTTGCTCGATAATATCCGGAGTCAGGCTGGTTCGGTCATTCTGCCCCTGGGTTTCCATATGCGCTGTATTTTCTTGATAGGCAAAGTCTTCAGGCATCAGGTCTTTCAGCTTTACATTATAGAAAGGGCCATCGGTATTATTTTTGATGGTGATTTCGTAATCGACGTTATCACCGGGCTTAACATTCTGCTGCAATGCCTTTTTCTCAATTTGCAGCTCATCACCGCTAGTCAAGGGGTCCAGGGGGATATCAAAGCTTTCCATTTCGGTTCTGTCATCGTAATGGAATGCCCCTGCCGGTTTTGCGAAGTGGCGGGCTGCGGGAGCAAACCGGCGCGGCTGCACAGGCATGGCATCGGGCAGTGAGGCAGGTTTCGCTGCAAAGAAAGTACTTGCCGGTTGTGCAAAGTGGTGTGTTGCCGGGGCAATCAGGTGGGGCTCCACAGGCCTGGCGTGGGGCAATATCACAGGTTTTGCTACAAAGAATGGTTTACCTTCCTTGCCAAACGAAGGTGCCTTGACCTTCAGGCCGGTGTAGTCCTCCGGACGGGTCACTGAGGGAAAACGATATTGTTTATCTTTCGGACTATCAACCACAATGTAATATTCCCCTTCCTGCATTCGGGGGAAGAAAAACCGGCCATCTTTTTTGGTTTCCTGTGGCTGGATCAAATCCACCGGACGTTGCCTGCCAACAAGATGGGCTGGCAATTTGGCCGGGTGGTCATCAATATCATAGAAATGCACGACGGCACCGGCTACGGGAGCCAATGTCGTGCTGTCAAAAATAAGACCGTTGGGGCTGACATCAGCGGTATCCTGATAAAGATTACCGGTACGCTCATTAACGACTTCTGCTTTTAACTGGTCACCGGCCACGGAGCCGAGATAGCAGTTTGGAGCTGGTTTCTGATAGTCAGGGATATCATCAGCTGTAGTACACAATTTGCCAAACCCGACAGTGGTCTTGTTCAATCGAAGAGGGGAAACACTGTAGAACCGGCCATTATTGGCGGTACTCTGGCGCAGGCGCACCCACACACTGTCGCCGGTTTTGCCCGAGGTTACCTTTACATCAACAAAATCAACTGTTTCAGCAGAGGTATTGAAGTTCTTGACCCGCAGGCTCAGGTAAATATCTTCAAAAACCGATGCACCTCCACTGATCTGATCCGGTTTGAAGTAATGTTTGGAATCCCGGTACTGGCCATCAAAAACCGGCGTGGTGATACGGTCTGCCGGTTCAACAAACCGCAGGGCTTCAACATCGCCCTCCTGGAACTCACCAGCACGGATGATATCAACGGTTTCATTACTGACAAAGGTCAGGGAGCCATCCCCTTCCAGGTCAATTCCTGCCTGGTTGCGGACCAGGGTTCCTTTCTGTACACCGTGATCCAGCTTGACATTAAACGAGAGATGGCCGGATTGCCCCGGTACAAAATGTTCCTGGGGCAGGATCAACCCGATACGGGTTGGCTTTTGTTTATCTGCCTGCCAGTTGCGGTAGCTGATCCACTGGCTATCAATATACACGACAGGCTTTGCCTGAATGGGACTGAAGTCTATAGCATCAATCTCAGGTGCAACCAGCGCGGTGTTAGCCGGTACCGGATCTTCCAGAAAAATAGCCTGCTCCGGCTGGCCATCTACCGTCATTAAGCGGGTCGCCATGGGTGTGTCGCCATTATTGGTGAAGCGGATATCGTAATGAATATCACCCCTGGTAGTGGGCGCATGACCAATAAATACCTGACTCTTTTTTCTTAACAGGGCTGACTGGTGGCTGACGGTAATATGATCAAGGTTACTGTCCTTAATCTGGCTATTACCCTGTGACAATGCAGACAGCTCCAGTGAAACCTTATCCCCGCCACGGGCGAGGCTGGACATGGTGCCCATCACAATCAGCGGAATTTCTTCACCGGGCTGCAATACCGGGGTTTCGGTAATGGTGGCAGTGTTTTGGTGGGGCAGGTCACCCTGATATAAATAAATACCGTTGATGGTCAGTAACTTGTCCGCCGGGCAGTTTTCGTTTGGATGGCAATGACCCGAAAAACTGCGACTACTGACCTTATAGCGGTCAGCCGTATTACTACGGTTTTGCAGGTGATGAATAAAAAAGACCGTTTGCCCAGGAGCCACGGTGTTGGCCTGATTCTGGAACAGTTTCAACCCATATACCGGAGCCACAATCACTGAGGATTGATTCGACAGCACTGTAATAGACTCACCATTGCGGGTATCAAAATAAGCCGCCTCAGACTGGCCAATAATCAGCGTGCCTGCCGGTGTCGCTGCGTTTACACCGACAGCCAGCAGCATCAGCCAAAAGCTGAGTGCTAATCGGAAACTGATTGTTAATGGCTTGGTCTGGCGGCTCATACAGCTCTCAGGCTTCTGGACAGATAGTGATTATTTCTTAATCAGGCTTCCGTTGCGCTCTTTTTAACGACGATTGTCGTTGTGTGATCAACGAATACCGTTTAGTCGTTACGAAAAAGCACAAGGGAAGCCCGCCGCTGCCCCGAAGGGCAACAGAAGGCTTCAGTGGTTTTTGGGTTAGTTCACCTTGACGGTGAAGCGGACTTCGACGGATTGGCCGGGTTGGAGAGTGCCGCCTTCTTCTGCGGTAAAGTCTATTTCTTTACCTTCCTTAGTTTTTTCTTTATCTCCGATACCAAATAATATCTTCCCACCAGTGGTATCTTCGCTGACTTTACCTTTACCTGGTTCAACATAACCTGAGCCTTCTACCAAGGTTGTAAATGCCGGAGCTGCATCACGGATAGTTACCTGCTTGGCTGGGGCGTCGCCCTGGTTTGTAGCTATAATCTGCCAAACCACACAGTCTTCTCCGGGTACAACTTTTCCAGCATCCTTTTCAAAGGCCAAAGTACCGATAGCCTGTGCTTTTATATCACTCCACTTAACATCTGCGTTATCAGATGTTTTGCACATACCTTTTAGTATTGCTGCTTGCTTGTAAAGGCGAATCTGGCCTTTGATTACGGTAGTTGAGTCAGATGCTTCAACAGTTAACGTTTTTTCATCCAATACATATTCACCAGTCAACTTCAGTAATTGAGTTGAACCCGGTGTGGCATTAGCCGGTGACATCACTTTAACTTTAAAACGCTTTACGTCACCTGCCGCTAACTCGGTCGGAGGCAGCGTTGTTACACCATTTTCAACCAGATTTTTTCCATCCTTATCAAATTCAAAGATCAAATAGCTCCAGTCAGAAGGCAAACCACTTCCAGCCAGATCAGTAACAGTGATCTTTTTATTACTCAGGTTACGAAGCTCATGCTCATAATAAACAGAGCCACCTGCTTCAACCTGATTGCTACCATTAGGCGTCAGAGTGACTGCACCTGTTTTAGTGACCGTAAAATGAACTTCTAAGGTATCCTTTACCTTATCGCTCAATTTATCACTTAGCCTGAATACCAGCTTATATAACCCCGCTTCTCTGTCAGCTAAAGCTACTGGCACAGCAACATTAGCAACGACTTTCATGTAGTTGCCACTAATGAGGGATGGAGTTGTATCCGAAAGTTTCTGATCAAGATTCAGCTCATCGAGATTGGTTTTCGAGTCTGCTTTATTAAACACACCTTTATTGATAAAAGTAACTGGCCATAAAGCACCAACATCCTTACTTTGATCCGGTCTTGCTAACTCTGTAGTCAGTTCAAAACTGGTTGCTTTGGAAGCTGATTTGTTAGCAACATACAAACCGAACTTGATATAACGCTGACCGGAGGCATCGGCGTAAGTCTCCTCAAGCACAGGTATTTGGGAGTGAACTTTGCCACTGCCAAACAAATCAGGAATATTGATAGCACTAGCACCACCACTCCATTTAGCTGTGGAGGATTCTTCGATCCATGCGGCCAGTTCACCCTCAACTGAGCTATTTACCTCTTTTATACTGCCGATTATAAGATGAATTTTATCATTGACACGATTGTCACCGACTGATACGGCATTCAGGGCAACCTTACTATTTTTTAGCCCTAGAAATTTATCATCTTGAGGTATATGAGCCCTGATAATAATTTCAAGCTTTTCACCTTTCGCAATACTTGCTGTAACAGGCTTCAACCCCTTATCGGTAGAGTATTTTCCTAGCTCAATAGAACCTGTTTTATCCAAATATGTAAAACTTGTACCTTTGGGGAAAGTTGAACCCGCTTCATCTGCCATTAAAGTATAGCGATCGTAGCCATTGCCGCTGTTTGTCACAAAGGCATGAAAATCTGCTGTGCCTCCAAGACTTACCTCACCGACAGTACTTGTTTTTAGCTTTTCCCCCTCATCCTCATCATGACCCAATAGTTCTAAAGCATAAAACTGAGGTAATACTGTAGTTTCTTCGTTAGAGGCAACAATTGTTGGACTCTTATCATTCTCTAGCTTGATAGCTGCATAAGCTCTGTTCTTTAGTAGCTGCTCGCCGTTAAGCTTGAAATTTTTTGGATCAGCTTTATACCCCACAGTAAAAGTCAAAGAAACAGTGGCGCCAGGGGCCAAAGTATTAATTTTGGCATCGAGAATATGAGTGTAGTCATAACTGGGTTTTTCACCACTATTGACAAGCCGCTCAAACTCCACTTTATCCTTGAATAATTTTTGAATCGTTAAGCGGGGATCAGGACTATCTACAGCAATAGATTTTACACTTTCAACATCTAACAGATCAGAGAAAGAATCATAAATATGGCTATCCATCTGCTCAGTAATTGCAGTACCGTTGTTCTTTACAGTAATGCGATATTGAATTGAGCCAGGATTAATAGAAGCGATTTGGGCATCTTCAATCTTGGCTTCGGCAGGCTTGTGTTCAAGTGCTTCTTTAGTCACCACAAGAACGGGTCTGCCACTAACAATATTGAGTGTATCGCTATTACGCAGCTTTATACCTTGGCTAGATTGGGCAGAAACAACAACGTTAAAAGAATCACCATTTTCAGCAGAAGAAGGTACTGGTACTGCAACCACAATATTAGCAATAGCCCCTGCTTCTACTGTAAGCTTATCAATAATACGCTCACCATCATCCGGCTGACCATTACCATTAACATCGTGGTAAATCTCAGGCTTAATTTTAATTTCTTTGTCAAAGAATTCAGCGCCCAAGCTACTGAATACTTCCGTGGTATTACCTTTGTTGATCAACTGGTGCGGGAAGTAGACAATTTGACCACGGGTACCTATTTTAGTCTGGTCATTTTGCAAATCCGGAGCATAAACCTCAGCCACCGTCACCACAGACTCATTCGACTGTGCCGTGAACTTATTACCCAGCGTATCCTGATACGTCACCGTCGCCAGGTTTTTAATCGGTGTACCCGCAGGCGTCAGCCCCGCCTGAGCCGTCATAGCCCCGCATAGCATACCCAGCAACAGCAGGGCGTAGGCCCATACCGGGAAAAGTTGTCGTTGGAATCCCCTAACCATTTATTTCTCTATCCTCACTGGGTAAGTTGTGTCGTACAAAAACTGCTTTTTAAATATTCATCTCGTTCCCACGGTCCTCTGTGGGAATGCATACCGGGACTGCCTTGCGCTCCCGCGCGGGAGCATGGGAGCAAGATAAGACCACGCACCGTTCGCACTGAGCCTGTCGAAGTGAGCCTGTCGACGTGCGGAGACTCTATCCTTCGACAAGCTCAGGATGAACGGGGTGTATACCTATCAGTGTCGGGCTGCAGTAGTGCCTTACGCTCCCACGCAGGAGCGTGGGAGCGAGTGCTTTCCTCTGTGTCTTTGTGCCTTTGTGGTTTTCAAAATACCTTTTCGGCACCCTCTCATCCGCGGGCATGTATACGTGTATTTCATACCAATCTGTTTTCCACAGACACAGACAACCTTTGACGTCTTTACCCAGAGGTCAGCCAGGCTGTGCCAGAAAATCAGATTTTCTACTGTTAACGATTAACCATTAGCGATTAGTCATGAACAGCGAATGCCATCAGAGTACTTTCACCCGGTAGTGAAATGTTTGTACGGCACCGGGGCCGATATCATTTTTCTCCTGCCATCGCAGGTGGGTGTACTCGGATTCAGGAATGGTCACCTCTTTAAGCTTGCCGTCTTTGCCTTTACGCATGCGCTTGACCGGCTCGCTCTCCCAGTGTTTGCCACCGTCAATGCTGACCTGGAACTGACTGGCTACGGAGGTGTAAGCAGAATTTGGAAGGTAGTGAGTGTTCTGTGGAACAGGGACAGAAATATGTTGCACCGCAAGGGGCTTGTCTGCCTTGCTGGTGTAGGTAAGCTTGTATTCGAGGACATTGCCGGGTTCGGCAACCGTTGCAGGGTGGAGCGTCACTTTACCCTTGCTGGTTTCAACTTTATAGGCATCCATTCTGGAATCCAGCAAACTGGCACGGGCACCTGTTGTCCCAAGCACAGTAACTACTGCCAGAAGGATATTGACCAAGGACTTCGACCGCATAACCACTCCTCTCATATGTGCTTGATAACTTCTAAATCTACAATTTGCTCACTTCTGCAGATAGACATGAATTTATAATGAAAGGCCCGATTATCTCAGCAATAAAATAAACCTGCGCTTAATATGCCATTAATATATTTTTAATCCTCCAGTCATCAACCAGTTGATCGGTATCGCTTAGTGGCAACAGCTTAATGAGACACCACTCAGCATAAGCTTCAAACCTCTACTAATTAGCCTCCTGGTGACTCATCTCTCCTTCGTCACAAGTATTGCTTCAAAAGTGTCCAGTTTATGTCCCTGGAAAAGACACTGTTTATTCTGTAAATTAACTTCGTGAAACACATAAAGAGCAGTTGGTTATTAAGTGTTAGCATTACTTAACGTTACCGCTTGCACCAGGGGAAAACCAAACCAATGAGTCGGCCAGCAAAAGCAATAATTAACCTTGAAGCCCTGAGGCAAAACTACCTCCTGGCAAAAGAAATTTCTGAAGGGAAAGTCATTGCCATAGTTAAAGCCGATGCCTATAGCCACGGAGCCACGGTTTGTGCCCAGGCGCTGGCAGATATAGCAGATGCCTTTGCCGTTGCCTGTATTGAAGAAGCCCTTGAACTTCGGGAAGCAGGCATTAGCCAGCCGATTATCCTGTTGGAAGGTTTCTTCGATGCCGCCGAACTTCAGCTAATTGACCAATACCAGTTGGATACCGTTGTTCATCATGAAGGGCAAATACAAGCCATTGCCAAAGCCAGGCTAGCGCAGCCATTAAGGGTCTGGCTGAAAATGGATACCGGCATGAGCCGGGTGGGCTTTCTACCCGGGCAATACCATGATGTCTGGCAACAATTAAAAGCCCTTCCCCAGGTCAGTGATATTGTTCTGATGAGCCATCTGGCCTGTGCTGATGAACCCGATATCAGCCATACCATGCAACAACTGGAAACCTTTGAAGAATACACCCTCGGGCTACCTGGTGAAAAAAGCATTGCCAACTCAGCCGGACTCATTGCCTTTCCTAACGCCAGGGCGCAGTGGAGCCGACCAGGCCTGATGCTTTATGGCGTCTCACCTTTTCCTGAAAGCCACACCATCGAACAGCGTCTTACCCCTGTGATGGAGTTACACTCTGCCATTATCAGCATCAAAAATATTTCCCCGGGTAGCACCGTCGGCTATGGCAGCACCTGGATTGCTGAGCGTCCCACCCGTCTTGGTATTGTGGCAATGGGCTATGCAGACGGTTACCCCAGGCATGCAAAAAATGGTACACCGGTATTAGTCAATGGCCAGCGAGTCCCTTTGGTGGGTCGCGTCTCCATGGATATGCTAGCTGTAGATCTGACGGAGCTGAACGAGACGAGTATAGGGGATGACGTCATTCTTTGGGGAGCACAGCTCCCTATCTCTGAAATTGCCCGCTACGCAGATACCATACCTTATCAATTATTATGTAACCTTAACCGGGTTCCCATTGAGTACTTGCCAGCAAAAGCCACACAACCCGAGTTGCAAGAAACTGAGCCTGATAGTTAATAGCGACGAGTGTAGAGTGCATCTCATTTTTACCGCTCCCCAGTTTCTATTAAGGAAAACAGTACGGATATCATGATTAGTTTCTGCTGGTGTCAGTCAGTGGTGACTACCATCTTTTCAATAGCCCCCTGAGTTCATTGGAACCACTCCTTTTCTCTTCATTACGCTCATGCTCAATATCAATGGCTGAAGGTTCAGCTTTGTGTGCTGAAAATAAAGTTTCAGGACATTCGTCGTCTTTTTTTCCTTCTATCTGACAGGATACACTTTTGTCCCACATAGCACAGCCTCCCAGAATCAATAGCTGGCTAAACACCACTATATAAAACTTACGTGCAATCAAAACCTGTACATCCTGACAATATTTAAAACAGGCTAAGTGTAGACAAAAAAAACTCTACTATTGATGACGTAACAATTCTTTTCATAAAAAATGCAGTTTATTAAACAAGGGTTGATGGTTGATCGGGGAGCATTTGAGACGGGTGAAAGTCTCAAATTGACCGAGCTTCTTCAGCTTGCCAACCGGGGAAAGTAGTAGGCAGCTATTTTTTCAATGCTTAAACAGAAGGCAGCCAATCACAGGTATGATGTTGATAGCACACAACACCTTGCCAGTGAGAGGCCGCCCCATGGAAGTATGTCAGCTACGGACTGAAGCCGCCACCATTTCTTGTGATGCGATTCAACGGTTAGGCCACCAATTGCAGGCTCTGCGAGAGTCTGGCAATCCTATCAGGCACTTTGAAGAGTTTGAGCAGACCGTTAATGCTCTCTTTAATCAAGCTCAGCAAGATTTTTTAGCAGAGGCGCTGGCTGAGCTTGATATTGATACCCCAGCTATTGAGGTCAGCGGGATCACTTATAAGCAGGTGTTGCGCAGTTATAAAACCTACCAGACAGCGGTTGGTTCAGTCCGGGTTATGCGAACACTTTACCGTAACGGCAAAGAGCCGTGTATCGTGCCCATGGAGTTGAAAGCCGGGATCGTGGAAGGCTTCTGGACGCCTCGGGCTGCAAAGCAAGCTGCCTGGGTTGTTGCTCAAATGTCTCCCGGTGAAGCAAAAAGCCTCCTTGATCTCATGGGAGGTATGTCTCCCTCAGAAAGCAGTCTTGCTCGTTTCCCCAGGCAATTTAATACTCAGTGGGAACAGCACCGTGAGCCTTTTGAAGAGATGCTTATTGAGAAACTTAACGTGCCCACCAATGCGGTCACAGTAGCCGCCTCCCTGGATGGCGTTATGCTGCCCATGAAAGATGGCAAACGAGTAGAAAAGCGAGCCAGGAGCGCTTCTGAAGGCAAACGGACTCAAGGGCCAACAGGTTGCAAGGAGGCCAGTTGCGGAACTTTGTCGTTTTACGATCAACAGGGGGAGCGTTTATCAACAGTCCGCATAGGACGAATGCCAGAAACTAAAAAACTCACACTCAAGCAGTCTTTGTCAGCACTATTGCAAGAAGCGTTGCGACAAAAGCCACAGCTGTCACTGGTCAAAGTCGCTGATGGCGCCAAGGACAACTGGTCATACCTTTCCCAGGAACTACCAGCGGGTGTTGAGGTTATTGATTACTACCACGCAGCCGATCACCTGAAGAAAGCATTTGACCAGGCTTATGGAGAAAACAGCATCAAGTCCAAAGAAAAGTTTGTCACTTACCGACACGTCCTAAAAGAGGAACTCGATGGGGTTGAGCGCATTATTAAAGCCCTGGCTTATCAGCATAAAAAGCATCCGCGCCGCTCAAAATTAAAGACCGAGCTGGAGTATTTCAGAAAAAATCGCCAGCGTATGCGCTATGCTGAACACTTGTCGAATAACCTTCCGATCGGCTCTGGTGTGGTAGAGGCAGCCTGTAAAACCTTAGTTACCCAGCGGATGAAGTGCTCAGGTATGCGCTGGCGAAATCCGGGTGGTCAGGGCGTATTGACGCTTCGGTCATTAGTTCAGAGCCACTGGTTTGAAAATGGCTGGAAGTTATTTGCTGCAACTTATTGCGGGAAAGTCACCAAGGCTGCTACAAGCAATGTCATACCATTCCCAGAGAAAGGTGGCAGTGTTTAGTTGTGGTCAATATGAGACTTTCACCCATTTGAGACCTACTCCCCGCTCAACCATTTTCTCAATTAAACTGTTTACCTATCCAAACTTAATAGTGCAGATAACCGCTCCTTTTCAGAGCGTCGCATCAACCACCAGCCAATAATGGCTGCAAGTGAAACAATCAAAATAATCAGCGTAGCCAGGGCATTTATTTTTGGTGACACCCCTAACCTCACCGATGAAAAGACGACCATGGGCAGTGTTGTTGACCCGGGCCCTGCAACAAAACTGGATATCACCAAATCATCAAGAGAGAGTGTAAATGCCAGTAACCAGCCTGCAGCAATGGCTGGAGCAATAGCAGGAATGGTAATCAGAAAAAAGGTCTTCATTGGCGTAGCGCCAAGGTCCATAGCTGCTTCCTCAATGGAAACATCCACTTCACGCAACCTGGAACCGACGACAACAGCAACATAAGCCGTTGAAAAGGTCACATGGGCAATCCAGATGGTCAACATGCCACGCTCTGCCGGCCAGCCAATCATATCGGACAAGGTTACAAACATTAATAGCAAGGACAGCCCCGTAATAACATCAGGCATGACCAGCGGTGCTGTCACCATTCCGGAAAAGACCGTTTTGCCACGAAAGCGCCCAAACCGTGACAGGATAAACGCAGCCATGGTTCCCAGCACAACCGCCATGCACGCGTTATAAAAAGCAATCTGTAAACTGGTCCAGACAGCGCCAATCATTTGCTTATCTTTAAACAGCTCAACATACCATTTGGTAGAAAAGCCTGCCCAGACAGTGACCAGTCTGGAAGCATTAAATGAATAAAAGACAAGTATAAACATGGGTAAATATAAAAATATCAACCCCAGTATCAACATCAGGGTGGCAAGGCTTGGTTTTTTCATCAAGCTTCCCCCTCCAGCTCTTTTGCCTGCTGGCGATTAAAGTAAGCGATGGGAAGAAACAGAAGCAGCAGCATCACAATAGCCAGGGCACTGGCCAGTGGCCAGTCACGATTATTGAAGAACTCCTGCCAGAGCACCTTGCCGATCATCAGACTACCCGGGCCTCCCAGTAGCTCAGGAATGACGTACTCCCCCACCGCTGGTATAAACACCAGCATTGAACCTGCAATAATTCCAGAGCGCGATAAAGGCAAGGTCACCGATAAAAAAGTTCGCCAGGGCTTTGCCCCCAGGTCTTCTGATGCTTCTTTTAAGGAGCGATCCATTTTTACCAAATTGGCAAATATAGGTAAGACCATATAGGGCAGATAGGCGTAGACGATCCCTATATAGACCGCAATATTGGTATTCAGGATTTGCAGGGGCTGGTCAATCACACCAAGCCACATAAGAAGATTATTCAGTAACCCATGGTTTTTCAGGATGCCCATCCAGGCGTAAACCCTGATCAGAAACGACGTCCATGACGGAAGAAGCACCAGCAATAGCAGCAAGGTTTGCGTTTTCTTCGAGGTATTGGCCATGGCATAAGCCATGGGATAACCCAGCAAAAGGCAAAAAACAGTGGCAACAAAAGCCAGCTTGATGGAGGTCAGGTAGGCTATCAGGTACAGGCTATCCTCAGCCAGGTATAAATAATTACCAATATTCAGGTTAATTGTCAGCATTTCGTCGATATATTCAACGATCTGCGTATAGGGTGGGATCGCTATATCTGCCATGGAAAAGCTGATTTTCACCACTATGACAAAGGGAATCAGAAAAAACAGTGATAACCAAATATAGGGAACGCCAATAACGAGCCGACGTCCCCAAAGGGCCTTGAAGGCTCTCACCCGGTCTTGTAGCAGTGCTTGCATCATTAAACTTCCAGAAAAACCCATTTTAAAATTTATACACCCAATCATCCGGCAACTGCCGTACAGAATAAACAGGCTATGAATGTAATCAGAGGGTATACATACTCTCGATCAGGAACCCAGCTAGGAGCCTGTCGGACTTAAGCGTCCGTAGCGAGGATCGTAGAAAATTGAGGATAAAAATTCGCTTTTGTGAGGTGAATAGTGGTTCTATTTACCGAGCAAAAGCGAATTTTTAGACCAATTTGCTTCGACCGCAGTAGGACAGACTTAAGTCCGACAGGCTCCTAGCTATTTAATACCACACCACTGGTAGACTCCCAGCTGATATACACCTCATCATCCCATGTAGGGTTGTCCGCGCTACGCTCAATATTGGCCATATTGGACTGGATAATCATTCCGGAAGGCAGCTTTATGTAATACACCGAGTGAGCGCCAAGATAAGCGATATCATGCACCACTCCCCTGGACCAATTATGAGACTCTGTTGGGCGTGTGGTACTCATCACCGTTTTTTCAGGGCGAATGGCATACCAGACTTTACGTTCTTCCAGGGCAGAGGTTATGCCATGTCCAATATAAATAGGTACTTCCAGGTCATGGGACTGGATAATGACATGGTCGGCGGCCTCTTCAACAATCTCACCGGCAAACATGTTTACCGAACCAATAAAACTGGCAGTCATCCGTGAGTTGGGCGTTTCATAGATATCTACCGGAGTCCCTACCTGGACAATCCAACCCGCATCCATGATGCCAATTCGATCCGCCATAGTCATGGCCTCTTCCTGGTCATGGGTTACCATCAGGCAGGTCACTCCCACTTCTTCCAGAATATCCACCACTTCAAGCTGCATCCGGGTGCGAAGCTTTTTATCCAGGGCACCCATGGGTTCATCAAGAAGCAATAGCTTTGGGCGCTTGGCAAGACTTCTGGCCAGGGCAACCCGCTGACGCTGGCCACCGGATAAGTGGTGAGGTTTTCTTTTGGCATACTTGCTCATATGCACCATATTGAGCATTTCCTGTACCCGTTGCTCAATCTGATCCCTGGGCATTTTGTCCTGCTTCAGGCCAAATGCAACATTTTGCTCCACTGTCATATGAGGAAACAGGGCATAGGACTGAAACATCATATTAATAGGGCGCAGATAAGGAGGCAGCCGGGTAATATTCTCCCCGTCCAGGTAAATTGCTCCCGCACTGGGTGTTTCAAACCCTGCCAGCATTCTCAGCAATGTTGATTTCCCTGAACCAGAGCCCCCCAGCAAGGCAAAGATCTCTCCCTTCCTGATACTCAGGGACACTTCATCTACCGCCACAATGTCATCAAACATTTTGGTGACTCGATCAATCTTTACCAGGGTTTCATGTTTTGCCCCACTGGTGCTCTGGTCTGTCTTGTAAGAGCCAGAAGGAATGGACATTAGCAGTACTCCATTTAACTAAACACATAATCAGATCGACCTATTTTCTGATCATATACTTCTATTTGCCATAAACCGCTATAAGTGCAGATAAACCCGGCACATCATTTCAATGTATTTGACGAGCCACTGAATATGCCAAACGCATTGAAATAATGTACTAAATCTATGAATAGTCATAAAAATCGGGACAATTTATGAAATACCCCGGTTAAGTCCGGAGGCGCGCATTTTCCATTGTTTTCTTATAATTTGAAACGTCTTTTCGGCAAACCACACAAGGTTTACTTGAAGAATTGATCCAACTGCCCTACCCTCGTTGTCCCGGAGGCGTACCCTTGATTTAGCCTATGCAAACCAACATCCCGGTTAAGTCAGAGGCATTCCTTATTACATCCTTTAGGGGCTGTTTTCACTATAGCGACGATAGCGCTCCCCAGGATGGTGCCAATGTACTTTGCCCAGCTCAGTGCAAACGGCATGGAGATTAGCGCTTAGCACCACCAGCCTGGAACCTTGGAAAAGACACACCACTCAATGGTGAGTCCTTATATCAAGGTAAAAAAGACTGTGTCCGCCAGGCACAGGCAACAATTAAATGCAGTAATATCATGAGAAGCCGAAAAGAAGTCATCCGTCAACTGGACCGGATAGACCGGAATATTTTACGCACCCTTCAAGACAATGGCCGTATTTCCTATGTAGACCTGGCAGACAAAGTAGGTCTGAGCACAACCCCCTGTATGGAAAGGGTCAAACGGCTGGAGCGTGAGGGCATTATTCAGGGTTATAGTGCCCGGCTGAACCCAAGTTATTTGCAGGCAGGGTTATTGATTTTTGTTGAAATCAGCCTATATTCAAAATCTGCCGATATTTTTGATGACTTCAGAAAAGCCGTTGCCGAACTACCGAATGTGCTGGAATGCCATTTGGTATCAGGGCACTTTGATTACCTGATTAAAGCCCGTATATCAGAGATGGCCTCTTACCGGGAGCTCCTGGGCGATATTCTGTTAAAACTGCCCGGGGTCAGAGAGTCCAAAAGCTATATTGTCATGGAGGAGTTAAAAGAGACTCTCAGTTTGCCCATACCAGAATAAGCCGACTATTCAGCCGGTTACTTTATAGTCCCTGATAAAATAGTTCAGCGCCACGGCGTCCTGTTCAGGGATATCACACAACGAGAAACCGGCCGCATAATCCTTTTCTTCATTAATGCTCTGGCACCAGACACACTCGGCAATTAATGATACGTTATGTTGACTCTCATGGGGGCCAGGCAAAATCAGAGTCACGTTTCTAACTTCAGACGGACGAATGCCCCGGTCTGTCACCAGACTAAAGCCACCTCTGGAGACATTCTCGAGAATACCAATACTAAGCCCGGTATCATTGTCCAGTACTTCAGCAGGCTTATCCAGCTGCTTTCGGGGAAATCGGCGTTTTTCCTGTACCGTGCTATTCATTGCCGTCTTCTCTCTATTTATTGTTAAGCCACCAAGATAACCAGTTTTCTGACTAAAGACAAAATTTCTTATTCCCTTGACAAAGGGTATACAACTCCCATGTAATTCCATTAAGAGATAACAGCTCTTGGAGGCAGTCCTAGGGGCTGTTGACGTTTGCTCGTGTGCTCAGCCAAAACCAGCGGTTTTGTGGCTAGACGCAGTAGCGCAGGAAGACTCACGTCTTTCAAGCTACTGCAACGACGGCACGGAATCGCTGGTTTTGGCCCTTCGGGTGGCTCGTAAAGCGGCTTTCCGACTGCGTTGGACTGGCTTGACGTAGAATAACTATGCCTGCACCAGTCCTCCCGGTGTGCCCCATTGGGTATTGCGGAAAACCGCTTTACGAGCCACTGAGCTCACGATCAAACGTCAACAGCCCCTAAAAACCTGCTTCTTATTATATAAACAGCCCTTAACCCAAAGGGGCTAAATCCAGTACTTCGCTTATGCATCCCCAGCGAGGATGCCGGGAACGGGAGACAGTTCTGGTTCACGTCTCACTGACCACTTGATACTAAAATAAATGTAATAAAACCAATAACAACAACAGAGCCACCTGCTCTGGAGCATTCGGAGGGATCCCGACATGTTCAGAGAGATTACCGAGGCCCGGGTGAATGACCTTCACTGCCGATATGACGAAGAAAGCGGCCTCCAGTCAATCATAGCTATCCACAGTACCCGCCGGGGGCCAGCCCTGGGTGGCTGTAGGATTATTCCCTACAACTCCTCTGAAGAAGCTGTCACTGACGCCATCAGACTCGCCAAAGGCATGAGTTACAAGGCGGCTCTTGCCGGACTTAATCTTGGCGGTGGCAAAGCCGTCATCATGGAGCCGCCGCAACCCTATGACCGACAGCGGCTATTCTCTGCCTTTGGCCGTTTTGTCGAAGAGTTAAATGGCCGCTATATCACCGCTATGGACAGCGGCACCTCCGTCAGTGATATGGACACCATCAATAGTCAGACAAGGCATGTGACCTGCACATCCAACAGCGGTAATCCTGCCCCACATACTGCCGAAGGCGTGTTCTATGGTATTCAGGCCAGTCTCAAGGCTCATCCTGAGTTGGCAGATAATCTGAAAGGCATGCGCATCGCTGTCCAGGGACTCGGCAATGTGGGTTATGCCCTGTGCCAACGATTACACCAGGAGGGCGCAAAGCTGTTTGTTTCAGATATTGATGACAGCAAGGTCAGTCAGTGTGAACGTGCATTCAAGGCAGTGGGCGTGGATACCGGCGATATCCATAAAACCCCCTGTGAAATATTCAGTCCCTGCGGCCTGGGGGGAACCTTAAGTGAACAAACCATTGGTGAATTACAGTGCGCAGCTGTAGCGGGATCAGCCAACAATCAGTTACTGACCCCTGAATGTGGCTACACCCTTTATAAAAAGGGGGTTCTCTATGCCCCGGATTACCTGATCAATGCCGGTGGCTTGATTTTCGTTGCCATGTCCCATCAAAGGCGTACTGAACAGGAATTATCCCGGCGCGTAGAAGCCATCCACCCAACCCTCCTGGAAATTTTCAGGCGCGAGCAACAAAGCGGCGAACCCAGCAATATCATCGCTGACCATATGGCGGAAGCCATTCTCTTTGATAACAGCCCTGATCAGCTAAGTGCCTGACGGGTACACAACCTACTCATAGCTGTTTGTCGAGGAGCAAAAATATGTCGAGCAATGCATCGTTGAATATTCCTTTTGTCCAATACCTCAGTGCTGAAGGCGAAGCGCTAAAGACTCTGCCGGAATGGACAGAAGACAAACAAACCCTGATTAATTATTACCGTGCCATGGTGATAGCCCGCCAGGGTGACCAGAAAGCCATCGCCCTCCAGCGCACTGGCAAAATGGGAACCTACCCCTCTTGCCTGGGACAAGAAGCCATCAGTACTGTTTTTTCAGCATTGTTAACATCTGAAGATGTCCTGATTCCCTACTACCGTGACCTGCCGGGGCTTATGGGTCGTGGCATTCCGCTCAGTGATGTTTATCTTTACTGGGGAGGGGATGAGCGAGGCAGTTCAAGCCCGGCCTGGAAACAGGATTTTCCCAACTGTGTTCCCATTGCCACCCAGGCAGGCCATGCCGCCGGGGTGGCCTCAGCCTTTAAAATCCGTAATGAACCCAGGGTTGCCTTATGCACACTGGGTGATGGTGCCACATCCAAGGGCGATTTCCCGGAAGCTCTCAACCTTGCCGGAGCCTGGCAGCTTCCCGTTGTTTATGTGATCTGCAATAACCAGTGGGCCATTTCTGTTCCCCGGGCTATCCAGTCAGGCGCGCCAACATTGGCACAAAAAGGCACAGCCGCAGGCCTGCCTGCCATTCAGGTGGATGGTAATGATGCGGTGGCACTGCATGAGGTGCTGTCAGAAGCCATTGATCGGGCTAGGGGGGGCAAGGGAGCTACGGTGATTGAAGCCATCACCTACCGCCTGTCTGACCATACCACCGCTGATGATGCCAGCCGCTATCGGAACAGTGACGAGTTAAAAAACGCCTGGCACAAGGAGCCTGTTAAACGGCTGCGAAACTTCCTCTTCCACCGGGGACTTTGGGATGAAAAACAAGAACAGGCCCTCAAAAACGAAGCCGAAAAGATTGTTGAGCGCGCCGTACAAACTTACCTGAACACACCCCTCCCTGACCTTGCCCACCTGTTCGATTATCACTATGCCAACACCCCCCCGGAACTGGAAAGACAAAAACAGCAAGCCATAGCCCGAAACAAGGGAGGGCAGCAGGAATGAGCAATAAAATCACCATGGTAGAAGCCGTTAATCTGGCCCTTGATCATGCCATGGCAAAAGACCCGGATGTGGTCTTGCTGGGAGAAGATATAGGCGTCAACGGAGGTGTTTTTCGAGCCACTCAGGGCCTCAGGGATAAGTATGGACTGAAACGGGTAATGGACACCCCCCTGGCTGAAACCATGATTGCCGGAATCAGCGTGGGAATGGCTGCCCAGGGGTTGAAACCGGTGGCCGAGATTCAGTTTATGGGCTTTATTTTTCCCGCCATGGAACAACTGATCTGCCATGCCGCCCGCATGCGCAATCGCACCCGGGGTCGGCTATCCTGCCCACTGGTGCTTCGTGCACCCTTTGGTGGCGGGATTCATGCGCCCGAACACCATTCTGAAAGTACAGAAGCTTTATTTGCCCATATTCCGGGACTCAGGGTGGTGATTCCCTCTTCCCCGATCCGGGCCTATGGACTGCTTCAGTCCGCCATCAAGGAACCGGACCCGGTGATATTCCTTGAGCCCAAACGCATCTACCGGGCAGTGAAACAGCAGGTGGACCATACAACTCCAGCACTGCCTCTGGATACCTGCTTCACCCTGAGAGAGGGTTCAGATATCACTCTGGTATCCTGGGGAGCATCCATACAGGAAACCCTGAAAGCTGCCAGTATTCTGGAGCAGCATGGTGTCTCCCCAGAGGTGATTGACCTTGCCACCATTAAGCCACTGGATATGGCCACCATTATTTCATCGGTCAGTAAAACCGGCCGCTGCGTAATTATTCATGAAGCCTGTAAAAGCTTTGGGGTAGGTGCTGAAATTTCAGCCCAACTCAGTGAAACCATTCCCCAGGCCTTACTGGCACCGGTAGAGCGCGTGGCAGGCTTTGATATCACCATGCCTTACTACCGAATGGAAGATCACTATATTCCAGCCACTGATGATATTGTAAAAGCAGCCATAAAAACTCTGGTCAATTAAGAGGCTGTTTGAAAATAGACTGCCCTACTGCGGTCGTAGCAAATTGGTCTAAAAATCCTAAAAAGCGTGTCTGGAGAAAAATAATGAAATTTTTTAACCTGCCCGACCTGGGTGAAGGTATACCGGAAGCGGATATCGTTGAGTGGCATGTACAGGAAGGTGATGAAGTTAAGGAAGATCAGGCCCTTGTTTCCGTAGAAACCGCCAAGGCGGTTGTTGAAGTCCCCTCCCCTGCAACCGGCATCATCGCAAAACTATGCGGCAAGCCCGGAGATACCATCCTCACCGGAGAACCCCTGGTGGAGTTTGTCTCTGACAGTGAAGACACCGGTACAGTGGTGGGCAAACTGACCAATGACAGTGACCAGCAGGAAGCCGATGAATCATTTATTATTGGTGCCGCCCCCAACACTACAAACAAACAGTCACAACCGGATATCACCGCCCTGGCCAGGAAGTTTAATGTCAACCTCCCTCAGCAATCCGCAAGTACAAGACCACCGCAAACCAAACAGTATCCACTGGAAAACCCGGCGCCATTAAAAGGGGTCAGAAAACATATGGCCCGAACCATGGCAGAATCCCATGATGCCGTGGTTCCTGTTACCTTATTCGACGACGCAGATATTCATCACTGGAAGGAAAAAGAGGATATCACTGTCCGGCTTATCCAGGCCATTGCCGTTGCCTGTAGCGCCGAACCCTCCCTCAATGCCTGGTTTGATGGCTCCTCAATGAGCCGGGAAGTTTTTGACCCTGTTAATCTGGGCCTTGCCATTGATAGTGAAGACGGCCTGTTTGTTCCCGTCATCAAAGCCGTTGAAAAAATGTCCGGAAAACAAATCCGGTCAATGATCAATAGCCTCCGGATAGCCGTTAAGGATCGTTCGCTTCCTCCCTCCGAACTACAGGGTGCCTCAATTACCCTCAGCAACTTCGGCGTGTTTGCCGGTGCTTACGCAACACCTGTTGTAGTGCCTCCCACGGTCTGTATTATCGGTGTTGGCCGGTTAAAAGACGTGATTGTCAATGTAAAAGGAAAACTGAAAAGCCACCGCCATCTACCCCTGTCCCTTTCCTTTGATCACCGGGCAGTCACCGGAGGAGAGGCCACTCGCTTTTTAGCTGCGTTGATACAGGGGCTGGAGGCTTGTTAGCTATATAAGAAGCGAACGGCACACCGGGCATCCTCCGGCAGAAAGGTAGGTAGCATTACTCAAACTCATCTTCCTCTATGTAGGCAAGAATAGAAAATTCAGAGTGCTTACGTGCCCCTACCTTTACTCCACGGAAAGTAAGAAGGTGATGTTCGATTTCGGCCTCTTTGAAAGAAGCCACATACTTTTCCTCTGGACATGAATATAAGTGCCAAGTTGTCGAATGTCCTCTTTGGAACCAGGGACTGGAACTATAAGTATCGCTCTCAATTAAGTAAAAACAAACACCATACTGATCCTTAATTAGTATTTTTTCCCTAGTATCGGAAAAAGTTAAATTAGAAGTAAAGATAGTTATTGCTAGAATAATGCGAGAAAATATCATTTGATAAAGTTTAGGCTGATAATTTATTTTTACCTCCTAACATCCCTACTGTGTCAGGATAGTTGTTGCTTAACAGCTTCGCTCCTTTTACGGGCTTACCGAATCAGATCGTTCTCTACCTCACTTTTACTAGTGTACTCCTCGCTGTCCACCTGCTCATTGCAAGAACTGTCACCATACATGCTGTTTACTGAGGTGTAAGGCTAGTAATAATATCTTGTTTGCCAAGTATTCTGACGATGGTGATCTGGCTATCTTCAATCGTGTAGTAAATGGAATGAATACCATAAACGCTTCGACGATAGTGTTTGCGAATATGTTCTACAGCAGGGTAGTGACCGGGATGACTGGCGATATCGGCAAATCGTTGCTTCAGGCCATCGAAGTACTGGCAGGCTTGATCCGGACCAAACCTGTCAATGCCGTATTCGAACAGGTTTTCAAGGTCTTGTGATGCAAGCCATGTCAGCTTATAACTTGCCACTGCTGCGCCTCCTTGTCAGTACCTGTTCCTTAATCTCATCAGGTGTCAGATCACAGATACCACTATTCTCACCAGCAATAAGTTCGGCTTGCAGTTGCTTAACAGCTTCGCTCCTTCTACGGGCTTGCCGGATCAGATCATTCACTACCTCACTTTTACTGGTGTACTCCTTGCTGTCCACCTGCTCCTTGAGCCACTCCTCATTAGGTTCAGTGAGTGAGATACTCTGTCTGGCCATTGTGATCACCTCTCTTTTTGGTGCGTATATGGTGCAATTATACACCATATATTAATCTATCCTCCCAATCTTTTGAGGGCCTAGGAGTCAATTCTTGCACTTTGCATAGGCTTAAAAAGTTTACAGGTTGCAAAAACTGATCCCATACATGCTCAGCCACAAGAGTCAAGTGTGAAGGTAGCTCCCGTGCGATACAAAAAAATCAGCACAACGCAGAAACATCCAAATAATCAGCCACTGTATCTTTAGCCGGATTTTCCAGATAAGGAACCTCTCCCAAACAGGGAGCAGGGATTAATTGCTTCAGTGTTTCCAGATTTTCTTTATAGACAGCCATTTCAGGCTGTACACAGTTTGCCACCCAACCAGCCAGTTTCAACCCATCATGCAGGATGGCCTCAACGGTAAGGCGGGCATGATTAAGGCATCCCAGTTTCATTCCTACCACCAGAATAACCGGCGTACCTAAAGCCTTTGGCAAATCGGATAACATTTCCCTGCTATTTACAGGAACACGCCAACCGCCAGCACCTTCAATCAGGGCAAAGTCAGACCGGTGCATCAACGCACCACGACAATAGCCAGCCAGGCGATCAATGGTCACCCGCCTCCCTGACTGTTCCAGGGCTATATGAGGTGCTATTGGTGGTTCAGTGGAAACAGGGTTTACCTGTTCATAGGCCAATTCTCCCGTCATGGCCTCCATCAATGCCAGGGCATCGTCGTTTCTCAGCCCCGCCACTGTCGGCTGGCAGCCAGCAGATATCGGCTTCAGAGCCAGGGTTTTCAAATTGTTGCGACGGGCTGCCTCCAGTAAGCCACAGGCCACCACCGTTTTGCCCGCATCCGTATCCGTACCGGTTAAGAAAAAGGTTTTACCCACTGCTTTTCACCTTTATTTTTGCATCTGCCCATAGATAACCTGATAGGTTAATGGCAACCCCAGGGTTTCCCGAAAATGTTCATAGGCTGTTTCAAGAGTTTTCAATTTACCGGGCGTCATTAGCCCCTTGCTGGCAGAATTGACCGTATTGACTCCCAAAGCCTTAAGCTCTCTAAACAAGGTTTTCAGACTTGGGTAATGAAGGGTTTCTGCCTGCCTGCAAAACGAATTAACCTGAAGGGCACTTTGTTCAACCACCCGTTTCTGTTCTGAATAAGAACTGAACCGGTTGGTATGTTCACCCCGATCCACCTGTTGCCAGGCGCTATGGAGTTCTTCCATGGTACCCGCACCTAAGGATGAGAAAACAAAGCTCCCCCCCGGTTTGAGCACCCGGTGAATCTCGTCAAACACCCGCTCACTGTCACACCACTGAATAGCCAGGCTGGAATAGATCAGGTCAAAAGAGTCACTGGCGAAAGGCAGGTTTTCCATATCTCCGGCACACCACTGATGCCCCTGGCTGTGGCATGAATTGGCAAAGTCAATCATTCCCATGGATAGATCCAGGCCAATGATTGAAGCATCGGGATAGCGAGCATTGAGAAAGGCAGTCTCATAGCCTGTGCCGCAGCCAAGATCCAGCACATAATCCGGCATTATTCCTGCCGGTAATAACATCCTTGCCCTGGCAGCGACCCTTTTCTGCAATCTTGCAGCACTGTCGTAAGTTCTGGCGGCTTTCCCAAAATTTCTTGCCACTCTTTTCTTATAGTCGGTATCAGAAATGTCCAAATAGTGCTCTTCATTTTGTCTGGATTTTATTTGTATCCCCATTAACCCAAACTCTCCCTGAAATGGATAATGTTTTCCACAACCTGTGCCAAACTATCCAGAAAAAAACAGTGTCCCCCCTCAAATAATCCAGCTTTACAATTTTGATGCTGAAACAGGGCTGTTTGAGCCACTTCCGATGGCACAAGCGCATCCTTCCTGCCAAAAAGATGCATGGATAGACAGTTTATATTTTCCAGGTAAGGTCGAATATCCAGCGAGCCTAATAGGCTCAGTGTAGATAGCAGACTTGTTACGTTTATATCCAGACTTTGAAAGGCATCACATAATGACTTTGCCTGCCGCCTGACATTATTGCTATTTATTGAACAAAGGCCTGCAAACTGTTTCAGGGTTCTCCGGGGGAACCGCTCCATGCCTTTAGCAAAGTCAGCAAACACCTCCGGCGCCATGCCATAACACCAGTCATTATTGTTTATAAAGCATGGATTGGTTGCCAGCGTCACCAACCCCTTTACCTTCTGTGGATAACTGTCGGCATAGACCGCAGCCAGACTACCACCATAGGACCAGCCCATCAGCAGAAAGGGTGCCTCTGGCACTCTTTTATCCACATATGCCATAAGTGACTCATAATCACCATATTCCTGATTAGCGGGTGATAAACCAGGCAAAGGTATCAGGATCAGTTCACTGTTTTTATCCAACGACGTTGTTAAAGGATCAACCACCGAGTCAGGCATGGCCCAGCCGTTTATAAAAACTATCGGCAGGCTCATGCTACAGACTCCCTCTCATTGATATCCATGTGATGAATAATTGTTTTTTCCAAAGCACTCACCAACCGGTCTACTTGCTCACGGGTATGCCTTGCGCTCAGAGTAATTCTGAGTCGTGATGTCCCCTCCGGAACCGTGGGCGGGCGTATTGCAGACACCAGGATACCCTGCTGGTAAAGGCCCTGACTGATCGCCAGAACAGACCGATTGTTTCCCACCATCAAGGGTTGAATAGGTGTTGTTGAATTCATCAACTTAATTCCAGCCTGGTTACAACATTGCCGGAAATAGGCCACCAGGTTCTGCAAATGATTTCTCCGCCAGTCCTCCTGTTTGATGAGGCGCAAACTGGTTCGGGTTGCTTCCGCAATGGCAGGAGGTAAAGAGGTGGTATAAATATAGGGTCTTGCAAACTGGATCAGTGTTTCAATCAGCTCTTCACTACCGGCAACAAAAGCACCATAAGTACCACAGGCCTTACCGAGGGTTCCCATTAATACTGGCAACTCTTGTTGTGACAGCTGAAAGTGCTCAGCACTGCCCCTCCCCGCCTCCCCAAGAACCCCAAAGCCATGGGCATCATCCACCATCAGCCAGGCATCATTCTTTGAAGCTATTGCAGCAAGCTTGGGCAGTGGGGCAATATCACCGTCCATACTGAACACACCATCGGTCACAATAAGCTTGCGTCGAGCACTTGAACGGCTCAGTTTTTTTTCCAAACTATCGCAATCCCTGTGTAAATAGCGGTAAAACCGTGCTCCCGATAACAGACCAGCATCCAACAAAGAAGCATGGTTCAAACGATCCTGAAACACGGCATCCGTCTTACTTAACAGAGCCGTAATAACACCCAGGTTAGCCATATAGCCATTGGCAAATAATAACGCCCTTGATCTTCCGGTAAATTCTGCCAGCTCCTCTTCCAACTGATGGTGGGGCTGACTATGGCCTGATATTAAATGAGAGGCCCCACCGCCAACACCAAACTGATTCACCGCCTGTTTAGTTGCTGCAATAATCTCGGGATGATTAGCCAGGCCAAGATAGTCATTACTGCAAAATGCCAGAACCTGCCTGCCATCAATACAGACTTCGGGTTCCTGGGCTGAAGAAAGCACCTTCCTGGATCGATAAAGCTCTGAATAACGCCGTTCTGTAAGGGATTCTTTAAGATTAAACCCCCTCATGCCATATTATCCCGAGGTAAAGGCATGGCATTATAAAAAAGCGTGTTACCTTCACTCTCTCGTTTTTCCCGACGCGGGCAATAGCTTGGGACAGGTTGCTCTTTTTTATCTTCTTTATTTGCTGAACCCGTTTCAATAGTAATACCCAGACGGTTAAGCAAGCTTCGGTCATCGTTTTCACTGGGATTGTCAGCGGTAAGCAGTTTATCCCCAAGAAATATTGAATTAGCTCCTGCCATAAATGCCAGAGCCTGCAACTCGTCACTCATGTCCGTTCTTCCAGCAGAAAGCCTTACATACGACTTCGGCATCATAATTCTGGCAACCGCAACGGTTTTTACAAACTCAATGCCATCAAGGTCTTCTATATCTTCCAGTGGTGTGCCAGCAATTTTTATCAATTTATTAATGGGTACACTTTCAGGGTGAACCGGTAAATTCGCCAGCTGTATTAACAGTCCGGCCCGATCCCGCCCTGTTTCCCCCATGCCTAAAATACCCCCGCTACACACTTTCATGCCGGAATCCCTGACACTGGCAAGCGTATCCAGCCGATCACTGTAAGTACGTGTGGTAATAATGTTGTCGTAGAACTCAGGGGAGGTATCAAGATTGTGGTTGTAATAATCCAGTCCGGCAGTGGCCAGCTCATTGGCCTGATGCGCACTGAGCATTCCCAGGGTCATACAGGTCTCCAGCCCAAGAGCCTTCACACCCCGTACCATTTCTATGATATAGGGCATCTCTTTTTCCGGAGGATTTTTCCAGGCGGCTCCCATACAGAAACGGGTAGCACCCGCTTCTTTGGCGTGTTTAGCCTGTTCCAGCACCTTTTGTACGGCTATCAGCTTCTCTTTTTTAAGCCCCGTATTGTAATGACCACTTTGCGGACAATATTTGCAGTCTTCCGGGCAGGTTCCTGTCTTGATGGACAGTAACGTACTAACCTGTACTTCGTTAGGCTTAAAGTGCTGTCGGTGTACAAGCTGTGCCTGAAGCAGAAGGTCATTCAGGGGCTGTTGCAAAAGGGCTTCGACTTCTTCAAGCGCCCAGTCATGGCGAATAGTGTCGGCAGTGTCAGTCATAGCTATACCTGATCAGCAAGTGCCAGGAGCTTGCCGACCTTAAATCAGACAGACTCCTAAATCACTCTTTGAAATAAAAACCCTGTTGATGATAAATGAGAAGTTTTTTTAGTCAACTTAAAAAATATTTTAAGGTTTACAAAAGGCGCCTGGGGCTACCGCTCTTTCAGATAAACTGTCTGCTATGCAGGGGCAAAACCACCAATACCTCTACTCTATGCACTCAATGCCTTGATTGTTTTCCTTTATCCCGGTCATTCTGCGCCCGCTGTGGGCTGCCGATGGATGACCAGATATCCGCAGAGTTATGTGCCAGTTGCATCCAGAATGAACCTGCCTTTGATCTCTGCCTTAGTGCATTTTTATATAAATACCCAGTCAACCGGGTCATCCAGAAAATAAAATACAACCGTCGTTTGGAACTCATAAACCCCATGACGCTGCCTCTTGCTGAAATACTAATGGACCACTACTCGGAAGGACGGTGGCCTGAAGTCATCATCCCGGTTCCTCTTCATAGAAAAAGACTGAGATCCCGCGGATTTAACCAGGCTCACCTCCTGGCCAAAAGCCTGGTTAAACAACTTCCTTCCGTGGCCACCAGGGTCATAAAGACAGACCTGATAAAGCGGCAAGTAAATACACCCTCACAGCAAGGGTTAACGGCAAAGGAACGACGCAAAAATATCAGGGAAGCATTTTCCCTTAATAAAAAGGTAGAGTATCAGCATGTCGCAGTTATAGATGACGTGGTCACTACGGCAGAGACCATAAGCGAAATAAGCAGGCTATTAAAGAAAAATGGCGTAGAAAAAGTAGATATTTGGTGTTTGGCCAGAACCCCTGAGACAAATAAGCAAGGCTAAAATAAAAACCATTATCGCCTTTAAAAATCAGACAGCCAATTTTAAGAATAAAAAACAATTTTAATACACCTACATTTCTGGTAACTACCGCATATACTCACCTTATATTTACTTCACGCCTAATTAGTTATGTATTTAAATAAAAGAAATAAAAAAGAATTAACCTATTTTTTTTGGGTATGTCTCTTTTTATACTTTTCCAAGGGTTATAGCCAAGAAGAGTGTCTATTATGTGGAGGTACATTTGATCAGCTCACTACAGCAGACTGCTGCAAAGGTGAATATTGTTTAGACTGCATGAAGCGAACCTATGAGGAACAAGAAAAATGCTCATATTGTAAAAAACCATGGAAGGCCACACCTGTTTGCTTTATCGATACCTGCCCACAAAAATCAAAACTTCATGAAGAAGGTGATCTTACCGTACATATACAGCAGCACACCAAGCAGTTTCCTGTATTTGATAATAGTCAGGAGAATAATAGCTTAAGAAAATATGCTATCTGGCACTGTGAGTTATGCAACCAACCATACAATGATTATTTAGCCTTTGATATTGAATTACATTTCAGGACACACCACCCAGATGAAAAAAATATTGCTTTTAAATACGCCTGCCCAATTCCCACATGCAGCGCTAAAAACCTTTTGTTTGAAGATTTTAAATCGCATGTAACCGAAAATTTTGACAGGCATATAACAGAGCGATCAACTTCCCCAGCCAATAATAAAAGACAGCGACTCGATCACTCAACAACCAGTAGGAATTATGCTTACTGGTACTGTCCCGAATGTAATTCACTTTTCAGAGGATTCTTTGCATATGATATTGAAGCGCATATGGCAAAACGACACCCAGAGGCTGATTATCATCACCTGGCATTTAAATACAGTTGTGGATTCAGTGACTGTAAATATGTCAACCTTGGTTTTTCAGAATTACAAAAGCATTTACTCATCGCCCATAAAGATTCTTTTTTATATAAAATGCCCAGTGCATACAGTAGAGTACATTCTCACTGGTTTTGTAAGGACTGTAACAAAGGTTACAAAGATGCGTTGGTTATTCAAATAGATCAACACCTCAAAACTCATGGTAAAGGCCACTTAACAAACGATTTTTTATATAGATGTGCAAATAAACACTGCACAGATACCCCAAGAACTTTCACTAAAATAAAACAACATATTCAAGGAAATCCTACGCTTCACCCTCAACGCCATCATCATTATGAACCTTTAGCTAGTTATGCTCTTTGGTTTTGTAATTATTGTAAAAAAGAGTATGAAAATTTTACGGGCTATGATGTAGAGAAGCACCTGGATCAAGAACACCACATAACACGATCAGATCCGCAAGCCTTTAGATATATTTGTAGAAGCTGCCCTCCTAATTCCACTTCTTCAAATATGAATTTATACGAACTGGAAATGCACCATCAAAGTGACCATTTATCTTACCTTTGCTTCATAAAACCCTGTATAACACCAATAAAACAGACACCTCAGTCACTGATTAATCACTTAAGAGAGGCTCATTTAAGATGGCGCTCCAGCTGGTGTGATTTTGAAAATGAGTGTGAGTGGTTAGTCAATGAACATATAAAAACTGACCATCCGCTCCCATTTATGAGGGTTAAAACCATGCCAGGGGGAAATCCACCATCTACTTCCGCTGATAATGTTAGTGAACATGACCCAGAACCAGACCATTCACCACAATCTGGATGCCCTTACTGCTTCAAAGTTATATCAGATGAACAGTTAGTTGAGCACATTGAACACTGTTACTCAAAAACTCTAACACCTAATGAATAAGGCTGACTGACCATCAAGCCCAACCCGTTAATTCGACAGTAGCTACAGCACCCCTTAAACTATAGAATCCTCCGGCAATGCCCTAATGCCTAATGGAGCCTTCTATGACTGCAAGCACCCCACATCCTTACGATAAGCTGACACCAGACCGGGTGCTTGATGCCATCGAAAGCCAGGGGTTTATCACTGATGCTCGAATACTGGCACTGAACAGTTATGAAAACCGGGTTTACCAGGTGGGACTGGATGAAAAAGAGCCGGTTATTGTGAAATTCTACCGACCGGATCGCTGGAGCCAGGAGCAAATCCTGGAAGAACACCGTTTTTCTCAGGAGCTCCGGGAAATGGAGCTGCCCATCGTCGCACCTATAGCGGATGAAAATAACAATACCCTGTTTGAGTTTGATGGTTTCCAGTTTGCCATTTTTCCCAGGCAGGGAGGCTATGCCCCGGAGTTGGATAACCTCGATAACTTGCTGGTACTGGGCCGCTGCCTTGGCCGGATTCACAAGCTGGGCGCTTCCAAACCATTCAGTCACCGCCCCACCATCAACCTTCAGCGATTTGGTATTGAGAGCACAGAGTACCTAATTGAACATGGCTTTATACCGGACTCTCTCAAAGAAGCTTACCAAACCTTAACCAGAGACCTGTTACACCGTTTGGCCCAGGTAGAAAATCAGCACTCATTTCCCCTTATTCGGGTTCATGGTGACTGTCATAATGGTAATATTCTCTGGCGTAATAATGGCCCCCATTTTGTAGATTTTGACGATACAGCAATGGCGCCTGCCATACAGGATCTCTGGATGCTGTTATCTGGAGACCGACAAAGCCAAACCCTGCAAATGGCGGAAATACTGGAAGGCTATAGCGAGTTTTTTGATTTTAACCCGGCAGAACTTAATCTGGTTGAATATTTCAGAACCCTGCGCCTGTTAAACTACAGTGCCTGGCTTGCCAGACGCTGGGAAGACCCCGCATTCCCTAAAGCCTTTACCTGGTTTAATACCGAGCGTTATTGGGCAGAACATATTCTGGAGCTACGAGAGCAACTGGCCGCACTGGATGAGCCCCCGCTGGCTATTTTTGGTCAGATATAACAGTGATACGGTTTATAAATAAGACATTTTTCGTATATTAACTCGCGTAACTCGTAACTCGTTCCCAGCGTCCCGAGGGTGTCGCAAAAGATGTTTTTATTAACCACGGAGACACAAAGACACGGAGATTTATAGTTTAAAGATACAAAAACTCTGTGCCTCCGTGTCTCCGTGGTTAAAAAAGAGTAAAAACCCTACTTTTTATCTACAGAATTGGGTTTCGCGACACCCTCTGGAGCCTGGGAACGAGACTAAATTTTCACCTCATTTATAACAATAAGTAGGTCATAGTTTGGTTTCAAATAAACTGGATGTTCGGCCAGTACGAGAAATCTACTTCTTGATCTAACGATCAGATAGCTATTGAATGATACATTTACTCTATTATAAAGAGAGTACTGGTCTTTAAATCCCTCTCCCTATGAAGTACGTCACTACAATCACTGATGAAGCTGTTTTATTAACTTTGAAATTCGCCAAACACTACGGACCTCTGAGATGTATAAGGGAAAGAGCCCATAGCCTTTTATTGAGCAATCGTGGCTTTACCCTTGAGCAAATTGCCGAAATACTTGAAATTAGATATCAAACTGCTTCTCAGTGGATTGATGATTGGGAAGAATATGGTATTCGTGCCTTGTACAAGGGGCATGGTGGCGGTAGGCCGTGCATATATGACGAATCCGAAGTGCAACGCATAAAAGAATTAGTGGCTGAAGAGCCTCGTCGCTTATCGTATGTCAAATCCAAGATCGAGGATGAAACCGGTAAATCTTCATCAAAAATTACTCTGGCAAACATTGTAAAAAAGCAGGGCTGGTTTACAAAAGACTCCGTAAATCATGCAAACATAAACGGGACGAAGAGCAATTCCATGACTGTAAAACTGCTCTGAAAGATGCCCAGGAAGCCGAGAGCAAAGGGTTAATCAATTTATTTTATTTTGATGAGTCCGGCTTTACCCAGGAACCTTGTGTGCCATACGGTTGGCAGGAAAAAGGAAAGCAGCTCAGAATACCATCAGTCAAAAGTAAACGCATCAACGTACTGGGGTTTATGAACCGAAGCTGTGAGCTATTTCATTATCCTGTTGTGGGTTCAGTGAATAGCGATACGGTGATTGCGGCCTTTGATGACTTTGCAGAGAAAATGGCAGATGAAAAATACAGCTCAAATGATCGTTACACGGTAGTTATGGTGGATAATGCCAGCATTCACACCAGCAAAAAGTTTTGTGCCAGAATTGATGACTGGATGATTGAAAAGAAATTGCTGGTCTGCTTTCTGCCAACATATTCACCTGAGCTCAACCTGATTGAAATCCTGTGGAGGAAAATAAAGTATGAATGGCTCAACCTCTTGTCAATCAAGAGCTTTGCGGAATTTGAAAAAGAAGTTGAACGGGTGCTTTTTTCATTTGGAGAGGAGTATATGATCTCATTTTCTAATACTGTCCGACTGGATGGTTAAATTATTCGAAAGCAATCTATACACTACTTAACTTCTATTTTATGCTGACCACCAAAAAAGAAACCGGTATAGAAAAAATCCCATTTGATAATATCTTCTCTGATATTAATCACTATTGGTTCACGCAAAATATATATGATGCTACCAGTAAGCTTTTTCGGCACATTCCACATGTATCAGGACTACTGTTTGAACAACATGAAAACCACAATCAGCCGTGTGATGTCAGTATAAGACTGTCAGATACCGATCACTCTACGGACTACTTCATCAACTCAATCAGGCATACACCATTGATCAAATCTTGTGTATGGCAGCAGCTTGTTCATTTTTTTCTTAGTGGCAAGGACACCATTGAGGACTACTGGCTAGAGTTTGACGCTCCTGATCTGGAAAAATCCACACCAGTACCCAGTGTCTTTATCAGTCCTAAAAAACGATCATCAGAGATAAACCCAGCCCCCCTTTTTCTGACGCTTAATAACCTACCCACAGAAAGGCTACCTGCTAGCTCTATCAGGCTTGTCAATAATATTTTAAGCGACTTCCCTCTGGTAAAACTTCATTATTTGGGGTTAATGTTACCTCGCCAGGAAAAATCTCTTCGCTGTTGTTTTCAGCTACCATTTATTCATCTTAAGTCGTTTATTAACAACCATAAAATTCCTCTAACTGATGCACAAATAGAGCAAGCAACCAACATTAAACTGGGAAAATGTGTCTCTGACATTGTTGTTTCATTGGACCTCGCAGACACTGTTAAACCAAGAATTGGTATTGAATACCCAGTATCAAACAAGCAGTGTCTCAAACCCTTATACAAAATCCTGATGGATCAGGAATCTGGTATACATGATGACTATACCCATTGGTCAAAGGATTCCCCCGAACTAAAACCAGCTTTATCACAAGGAACTGTTTCAACACTTCCAGATACCCATAAAAAACTGGTTTACTCCCGTCGTATTAATCATTTAAAACTGGTTTTTGAGCCTGGAAAGGCGCCAGAAATAAAGACTTATCTTTATCTGGCACTGGGCTGGTATAACGCGTACAGGGAAGCATCAATAGTGATTAAATAGTCTGCTTCCCCCCGCATACATTCCCAGCGGAACGCTGGAAGTGCATACGGGAAATATAAGAGCTTTGCTAAAATGCATTTAATGCGGCGGTAACCGGGCACAGGTTGGCAATCACGTCCAATACCTGTTTAATCTGCTCCTTATCCAGCCCGAAGGTATCAGAAAGCACCCCTGAGATTTTATCCTCTGTCCAGTCCAGGGCCTTTTTCGCAACCTTGGCCCATTCTTTAGGGTCAGTAAACAGCTCCTTCAAGAAGTCAAAGATGGCATCAAATAACATTTTAGGCAGCTTTGCCAGATCCCCGGTATCCACATCAATTTTCAGTTTAGGCAGATTAAATGTGTTTCCTGCCAGTTCAAACCCGGCGGTAATGGCAGCACCTAAATCAGCACCTTTAATAAAGATGTCCAGGGCGCCGGTAGCACCGGTTTCGATCTTGAATGTGCCCAAAGGCCCCAGGTCAACATCGCCAATGCCAACCTTAACATCACCTTCCACGCTGGCATTGGTAGGACTGTCAAAAGTCCCTTCCAGCTCACCCTGAACAATACCGCCAGGCAACAGATCCCCCTTTAAGTCAAATTGGGCACCACTGGTGGAGATATTGATAAACACGGATCGGGACATCCCCAGCAGTTCAACCATACCATTAATATAAAAATGGGGTTTTCGAAACTCAGGCACTTTTTGCTCAGGCTGACTGAAGGTAGCAATGGAGATTTGAGGCCCGCCACTGCCCTCTGCCGCTTTAATACAAAACAGATTCTCATTACCCAGAACGATTTTGGACATCTGGGCATCCACAGCGATACCTTTATTGGGACTGATATCAATGGTTGCCTCAGCATACAGCCCAAAGAAATTAACCCTGCCACTGATAAAGAAACCGGCTGAAAAGCGAAGCTCACCAATAGATGTAGCCTGGGGAGCACAATAAAACTGGGGGTTAACCTCTACGGTAAACTGATCGCCTGATTTACTCAGTTGATAATGGCGCATTTCATTGGCCATATCCGTCACAAACCAGGTATTTTCGTTTTTCCCTTCACCCACCAGCAATTGCTGGGATGTAGCTGGAATAACAACGCCGGCGGCGGCAAATGCCTCTGATACCCCACCCAGATTCCGCTGCTTCAGGTCATCCATTACAGTACCAGCAATGGAAAAGGTTTTTGTGCCAACAATTCCCACCTGATTAAGTACACTGTCAATGTCTGATGGCAGAATGTCTCCCGTTAACGTATCCAGCACATCACCCAGGTGCAGGTCACTGACAGCACCAGCCACCATGCTTTGACTGGGTACCGCGGAATCGAAGAATACCGCAATGGAGGACATAAAGTTATCCACAAGGATAGTGCCCGCCAATCCCAGTGATGGAATCCCTTCATAACTGGCTCCCAGTTCAAGGGCCAGGTCGCCCAGCTTAAAGACCTCAAAATCAATGGGCTTGCTCCCCTGCATGGTACCTGAAGCGAAGGCACCGTTCGGGGTGAAGTCCATGGTAATAGTAAAGGTCTGCTGGCTGCCCTGAATCTCTGCCTGCATGGTGCCGGATAAAAACAACTCTGGTACGGCATCCCTCATCCTGGCACCAAAACGACAGCTTAAGGGCATATTTAATAAATGCCCTGAATAGCTCACATAAAGGCTGGCATCCTTGGTGGGGTTTATTCCTACCTGCAAGGTGATACCCAGTGTTGGATTCAGTCCCAGAATATCCTTTAATAGCTTCTGTTTTTTATCTTCGGTATCAATCTGCCACTGACCATAGAGATTTAACCCGGCCACCACACCATTACTTTGGGAAGGCAGAGCAACATTCTTACTGGCAATGGCCGGTTGATTGAATTGCTCCATGCCCGGGAAAGCAAAACCGGTAGCCTCGAAACTGGCTACCACTAAAACCAGCTCCTGCAATTGAAACAGGGACTCAAAGGGTGAAAGTAAAGACAGTCCATTAATGGCAGAAAGGCTGCCTTCTCCTAAATTCATGCCAAAGGCAAATCCCCAACTGCCGCCGGTGACCGATGATTTCAAAGCTTGGAAAGAAACAGTACCAAAGCCATCCACCTCAGTACTCATTAAAAACATATTGCTGGCCTGAGAGTGCTGGACCATGGCATAGGAGTTATCAAACTCCAGATGGAAACCACTGGGGATAATGGGAAGATCCAGAGTCAGGGACTTCAGCAAGTCATCAAAACTGATTTTGGGAATATAGGTATAGGCCATTAGCTCACCGGAAAGAGAGTAATGGCATGACAATGACCCAATGCCGTCTATAGCCAGCGTACCACCAAAACTTCCAGCCACAGGGCCACCGGATGGATAAGCCAAAGAGGTAGTCACATCACTGATACTTAGCGTTTTAGGACCCAGGTCAATCGTCCATGAGTTAGGCTGGGAAGCCATAAACAGTGCAAAGCTATAGGACTTCATAGGCGCAATGCCCACCCGCAGTGAATCTATCACCAGATCGGAAGGCGGATCCACCGGCAGGTCATAGCTCTTCAGCATGGAGCTTAGAGAAATAGTGGCATTTTGCAGGTTGGCGTAGAAGGTAAATTGATCTCTGCTACTGGCGTAAATATCCAGCTCTTGCCCTTCAATCTCTGTTTTAGCCATCAGGGTGGCATCCAGGGATCGGGTGATTGAATCAAAGGGGTTGAAAACCTCAAAACGGCACCCAAGCCCGGTCAAAGCAAAGTGGCCTTTCCAGATTTCCCAGTCTATCTCGGAAAGTCCGATGGTAAACATGGAATAGTTAATCTGTGGTGGGAAAGTGCCTAAAGACAACCCTAAGCCAAGGGACTGAAGCTCTATTTTTGATAACCCGGATACCAGCTTTTGTAAGTCAGAAGGTAAAACGGACTCTGAATCACTGGAACCCGAGATATGTAGCATATCCGCCAGATTGGCAATACTCAGTCCCTGTCCAATACCTGCCAGATAAAGATCATTACTTCCCGGTTGATATTCAGCCACCAGTTCTATACTGATATCCTTGGCACTGGAAATAGCCAGGCCACCGGTGAAGCAAGTAAGCGGTTGCTGGGTACTGTTTTCTTCAAGCCAGTCTTTAGCAATAGGGCTATAGGTTCTTAGCTTGAAGCTATCAAAGGTATTCTCTCCTAACTCTACACTCGTTAGCTCCACCGCAAGGTGCAGGCCTGGTACATTTTCCCTGTCCTCCCAGGGAAACTTAAAGGGTTCTCTGGGGGGAACATTCTGACCAATACGTGGCAACAGAATCTGGCCGTGCAATAAAAGTGACTGTACCTGGTTAAAGGTGCTTTCCAGAATTCCCAGCACCCCTTGTGGTTTAATGTTCGAGACAAAGTTAATCCCTTTAGCAAGGGGGGCATTCAGGTCAGTATCAGTGCCAGCTTGGGTACAGACAACAAAAGCTGTATTAAACAAATAAAAGTCATCCAGCAACTGAACGGATGATGACTTTACCGGCTTGCTCCAATCCACCACATCAGGAAGGTCACTAAAGCTATTGGAAAATTTCCAGTCATTGGGCCCAGGCGCATCCCTGAATTCAAGTCATAAATGCATAACCCATGACTTTTCTTGCATTCACTCCAGTTAACTCTTTGAATGCCTCATATGGTGTTTTGTAACCGAGGCATTTCCTGGGCCTGCTGTTCAGCTTGTCTACCGCAATGATAACGTCTCTTTCTTTGACGTTATGAAGCTCCATTGATTTGGGAAAGTACTGCCTGAGCAGCCCATTGGCATTCTCATTCTGGCCTCTCTCCCAAGAGTGGTAGGGCACAGCAAAGTAGCTGTCGCAGCTCAAGGCTTTGTTGATTGCTTCATGCTGAGCAAATTCCTTACCGTTGTCGTAAGTGATCGTTTTAACAAACCTTTTCAGGGGCTTGAGTGTATCAATCACTGCCTGTTTAACCGCTTTTGCTTTCTTTCCTGGCAGCGGAACAGCAAGGCGCAGTTTAGTCTTTCGCTCATCCAGTGTGGCAATGGCACCCTTATGGTTTTTGCCGATTACGGTATCCGCCTCCCAGTCACCAACACGCCCCCTGTTGTTGACGATCTCCGGGCGCTCTTCAATACCTACCCGGTTAGGTATGCCTGTTCGGTTATGAGCTGAACCATATCGCTTTCGGTACGTTTTTTTCTGATGGCGCAAGTGTTTATACAGGGTACCGTCAGTGCGCTTATCATCCTCTATGAACTGGTAAATCGTCTCATGATGCAACTTGATTATCCCTTCTTTTTCAAGCCTTCCAGCCACTTGCTCAGGACTCCAGTCAGCCCGGATATCTTGAGCAATCCGTCGCTTAATATCTTCCGTCAACTTCACCGCCTTGGGTTTTTCCTTATGACGCTGTTGAGCCTTACGATGAGCCTGCTGGTGCCTGTAACCACGCTGCCCTGTGTTGCGTCCTAACTCCCGTGACAGCGAACTCTGTGAACGCCCGAGTTTTTCTGCAATTTTATTTTGAGAAGTCCCATTTTTCAGTTCGATTTCGATATAATGTCTCTCTTCAGAGCTAAGGTGCTTAAAGGCCATCCTTGGCGTCCTCTGTTTGGTTTGGTTGCTTAACAGAGTACCCCTGAGTTCTGATTCACTTCAAAGGCTCTGTAACAACCCTCTGGTTACAGAGGTTATGCATTTATGATACAAATTCAGGATCATCCAATAGCGTGTATTTCAGGACAAACTGAACATCTCCCTGATCATCAACACTGAATACCCCTTTAACAGGAAGAGCGGCTCCTGTGGTGGCAATGCTGGTTTTCAGAAACTCGGAAGTGCCAGTGACCTCAATGGTTTCCTTATTCACAACAACAGACACATTGCGAATAACAATCTCTGCCTGATTATTGTTATAGATATTCAGATAACAGGCGCTAATCAGGTCGTCCACATTGGCGGTGAGGCTGCCTTTGGATAAGGTAATATTGCCCTGTCCATCCGCCGTTAATACGGAAGTAAGTTCTGCAAAATTCATTGTTATTCTCTCTCTAAGGCAAAGCAGTAACCGGAAACATGACAATGGCCTGAGTCATATTGGTGGGGTTGTACTGGGCATCAATGGGAATTTTCATTTTCCCCGTCAAGGGCACCGTTCCCACTGGCAGGACATTAGTCAGGTTCGCTGTGGGGCAATTGGGAAAATTAGAGGTGCTCCCTCCCACAGCAATGGGTAACTGGGGGTTACCTGTTGCCATATTGTATGGCGTGGTATTACCAGCTGGCGTCGTATAGTTATTAATTCTTTTTAACTCTATGTGAGTAGCCATGCCTGGATGCCCATCGGTGCGAAGAATATAGCCATTGTTTTTTGCTGCCACGGACTGTGTGACAATGGGCATGCCCCCAGCAGTCAATAAATGCAGGGAAATATCCGGTAAAGGGGCAGGTAATGGCGGTTGGTTAATGGATTCATTGGAAACCCGCTTAGCCATTCTCAGGGTATCCTGTGGATAAATTATCCCTCCCACGTTAAACGCCACAGGCCCGGCATGATCCAGACAGATATCCAGCCCCATCTGGACACCATCCTGTCGAAACATCCGTTGCTTACGCTCATTCCAGGTACTGTAATGATTGGTGTAGTTACCACCGGCAACATTAGGGTTGGAGATGCCTCCTGTCACGGGAACACCATCAATACCTGAAGGCTGATTTTTTTCGATGGCGGTCAGTCTACAGTTTGTACCACCTTTTATAACAATGGCTGTGTTATAGAAATAGTGGTAGGGAGGCAGTGCGGGCCTTGGCAATTTTGGGATATTGGCAATAATGGTTCCCGCCACTATCAGCCAGTGGTCAAATTTGGCATTTTTAAACATCAAGCCCAGGGCCACCAGAATTTTCCCGCGCTCTGACTGGGCATAACTGTAGGAATTAGCACCGGACTCGGGACGGAAATAAAACTCCGGAGCCATAAAAACCTTTAATGTGGTATTTTGATCGCCCACCAGACTATCATGGGCTTCATTGACTACCGCTGCCAGTCTTCGCAACCTTTTTTTTGCATCATCAGATAACCCCAGGTTATCCGGTACCGGAATATCATTAACCGCATCACAAAGTTCACCTGCCGCCAGTGATGATCGCCACAGGTTGTTAACATTATCCCGGCCAAAGGTGGGAGTTTGGTAAGCAAGATATTGAAAGTGGGTATATGGCATGGCCTGTTTCTCATTATTATTCGATGCTAAACCGCACCCAGGCAGGAGAGGGTGTCGCGAAACCCAATTCTGTAGATAAAAAGTAGGGTTTTACTCTTTTTTAACCACAGAGACACGGAGGCACAGAGTTTTTGTATCTTTAAACTATAAACCTCCGTGTCTTTGTGTCTCCGTGGTTAATAAAAATAACTTTTGCGACAACCTCTGGAGCCTGGGAACGAGTTTTAAAAGTACCTGGTTATTTACCCTACAAAGCTTTTTAGCGCCTGCTGTGCAGCCTGTGTGCCTGCATTGCTAACGGCATCCAGAACAGATGATGTACCCACCTGGTCATTCAGCTTGCCCACCAGGTCAGCAAGTGTTTCCGGTTTCTTCAGTAATTCTTCAATCTGGGGCTTAAACACGGAATCCAGCTGGCTGAGGTCTACCACTATATTTTCGGGTGTAGCATCAGTGGTGATGGTCAGGTTGGTAAATTTAATGTTGACGCTATCAGGCTGGGTGGGTTCTCCGGTGGCAGAAAATGTACCTGTCAGTTGTCCGGTATTAACGGTAATGGTTACCGGCACCAAAGGAGAATTCTCACCTCCGGCCACAATCAACAACTGACCACTGGCTATCAGTTTTTCAGGTATTCCCTGAGGAGGTGCTTCCGTATTGGGTCGATTAGCAATAAAGGTGACCAAGTCTCCGTTAATATCAATTCTTGGCTTACCGTCTTTTTTTTCTATTTGAATATTGGTCAAACCGGCAATGGATAAGTCCTGAAGTTTTACATCAATGGTCTGGCCATAAAAATCAATACTGCCAGCATCCACATTGCTGGCGTTAAATGGCTCCAGGCTTGGGTCCTTTGATTTTGCCAGCATTTTGCTGAGATAAAAGTCACTGGCTGGTGTTGTAAGGTAGACAATCAATATCTGGTTTAGCTGATTCATAAAGTACCCCTTTTTATTTTTTATTGTTTACTGCAATGCACTTGTAGCAAATTTAACAACGCTTTCAGTGACCTGCTTGCTGATGTTGGCAAGATTGGATTCAAGTTGTTTGTTAACCTGATCCACCAGCTGTTGTTTGACACTGTCTTTATTCACCAGAGTTTTGGCAAAACTGTTCATCATTGAGTCTGAGGTAATATCCAGCTCAATACTGATTTCAGAAAGCTTAACCAGCAAGGCAAGGTAGCTGAAGGTGATCACCAGCTCATCCAGCATAGACCCGGATGCAGTGGCGCGAATATCCAGATTACTGCTGTTCACATTCACCTTCAGGGTTCCTTTTACTGGATCAATACCGGGTGGTGTGAAAGAAAATGCTGCGGTGATGTTTAGTGGTGCCGGAGGAATTTCCTCGCCATCCACGCTACGCTGGGTCGATGTTTCCAGAGCACCCTGATCCGATAAAAGACTCAGTACCGGTTCTTGCAGCTTGATTTGATCGGCAGGCGCCAGGTTATTGGCCAATCCGATAATCATCACCTGGCTTAATTGGTTCGGCTCCCAGTTAAGGCCTCCAATATTTTGTGTACCAATATCAATCTGATCAATGGATAAAGGCTCTAGTTGGGGCGACTTTATGGACAGAATCTGCTTTGGCAAATACAGGTTACTGCCACTGTCATTCAATGCCGCACGGGTTCGATCCAGTAAATAAAGATCTGCCGGGTTAGTTACCTTCTGGCCGGTGTCATCCGGTAACTGACCGGGTTCACCCAGCAAACTATTAAGCAGACTCACTAACTGACTACTCATGGTCTGGCTGAGTGAATCCAGGTTATCAGGCTGGTTGAGTGTTTCAGTGACGCTCTTTAACATGGAGTCCGATGCTGAGGGAGAGTTAAAGGCGTTATTGGAAATATTTAACCAGATATCTTCATAACCCGGTTCGGCAGAATCAATGCTAAGAATATGCGTGGTAAAAACCGGCTTTTCACCCTCTGTTACTGATAGCAGATTAAGCTTGGTAACCCTGACATCCAGCTGTCTGTTGCTACCGCTACCCGTCACTTTAATATCCACATCAGCTGTCAGCTTGGCGTTAGTAATGGTGGATGAAAACGTTCCGGTTCCCGTGATGGTCTGAATCTGTTTCTGTCCGGCCTCTGGCCCGGTGACTTCTATTTTCTGATCCAGTTGATACTTGCCTTTCAGCCCCAGGGTCTCCAGATCATCATACTCATTGAATTTCAATGCGATGGTAGTGGTATAGCCTTCTGCTCCCGAAGTTGTTACCGGGTCCGGATAGACAAACAGGTTATCCAAGCCAATAATTTCACCCTCATTAACCCCCAGGGCTGCATAGGGGTCAGCCATATCGGGGCCAACGCTCTGGCCCGACTCCACTAATGATCGGGCAGCACCAATAATGGATAACGTGATAGTTTGTCCTGCCTGCCCTTCAATTTTCCCCAGCGCCCAGTCCTGCCCCCTCAAGGGGAGAAGCTTGCCTCCAACGGTTTTATTGGGATTATCAATACCCTGTAACACACCTGGTAGCCAAAAACGTTTGTTATTTCGATCATTCGCCCGCTTCTGGATGGTGTTATACAAAAATGGAAAAAACGCCATACTTGTTTTCCCTGTGTTTTTTATTATGGTTAATAGCTTCGGTTCACTGTTGACAGTGCAATATCAGCCAGAGCCTGACGGTATGCATTGTCTGGAAAGGGCTTTAAAAATTCCAGGGCATCCAGCGCCTCATGACGGGCATCCCCATAAGCCCGGGAAAAACCATCACTTAACTTCACCGCTTCTACCCCTTGGGTTAACTGTTCCTGTGAAGGTTCAATGGTTCCCCTGACAATTTGGCTGACCAAATGATCACTGCCCAACTCTTCCATGGCATAAATAATCGGCAGTGAAAAACGTTTTTGGGCGAGATCAGTGCCCTGTACCTTCCCCGCTGTATCACTGGACAGCAGGTTATCAAACAGGTCATCCATAATTTGAAAGGCTCGTCCCATACGACGGCCATAATATCCGGCCCGGCGGGAATCACTGCTTCGCCCCTGTGCCAGGGCTACCCCGGTTTCACAGGCCAGGCCAAACAGAATAGCCGTTTTGCGCTCGATCACCTGATAATAGTGGGCTCGTAATTTTTCAGGGTGCCAGTCCGGGTTAGTTTCCAGTTCATCCAGCTCTCCGCAGCAAATACGAAACGCCGTGTCCAGAACCAGTTTCACCAGTCCCATTTCAGAGTCTGTATCAATGGCATCAACGAAGCTTCGGATTCCCTGCAGAAACTGCAGGTTGCCCACCAGGATCGCGGTATTGGTACCCCGTGTGGCATTCACTGAGCGAAGGCCACGACGCATTAAAGCTCCATCAATAATATCGTCGTGTATTAACGTGGCCACATGGAGCATTTCCAGGGAAACGGCAGCCATTATGACCTTTTCAGGTAATTCGCCACTACCATAAATCATACGGGCGGATAACAGCAGCATCATCGGGCGTAGTTTTTTGCCACGTCGATACAGCTGATATTCAGTGTCAGTGAGGTAACCTAACTGGGGTTTAAGCGCTCTCTCAAGAACGACCTGAAATCGCTCCACATCTTCACTCAACAAATTTTCAAGAATGGAGTCAAAAACGGAGCTAACGTGATTATCCGTTATCCTGATCTTACGGTTTCTATTACCCGGTACATCAATTTCATAGGGTGCCTGCATTTCCGACATCAACAACGACTCCACAGAAATGAAATATTCCTCTCGTTCCCAGTGTCCCCTCTTCCTCTCGTTCCCAGCGTCTCGAGGGTGTCGCGAAAGTCTGAAATAGACTCAATGCCGTCATCCTGTACAGGGATTGTACAGGATCCATCTGCCAGGGAAGGCAGTCTAACCGCACGTATCATGCGGGCTGAGAGATTCACCTCCCTGTGATATGGATCCCGTACAATCCTTGTACGGGATGACGACGGAGAAAATTCAGGGTTTCGCGACAACCTCTCTCCGCTGGGAATGCCTACGGATAAACCAGACTTGTGGCATTGGGGAGGTATGCATTCCCAGGCAGGAGAGACTGTCGCGAAACTGAATGCAGCGTGCACAAAACGAGATTGATTCTCTTTTTTTAACCACGGAGACACGGAGGCACAGAGTTTTTATAACTTTAAACTATAAATCTCCGTGCCTTTGTGTCTCCGTGGTTAATAAAAATAACTTTTGCGACAACCTCAGGAGCCTGGGAACGAGTCTTAAATATTAATGCTTAACAATATCCAAAGTGGCTAACTCAAGGCATTTGGTTACCTGCTCATGAATCAAACTGCGAACAAAGTGAATCTGTGACAATCGCTCCCTGGCAATAGCGCCCGCCTCACCCTCCCAGCCGGAATCATCAAGCTCAAAGTCAAATACAGGAAGCTCTACCGCCTCAACAATCACCTCATTAGACGCTTTCCCTATCAACACAGAGACCTCAACACCCGGAATGCTTGCAGAGCAGGCACCCTGCCATAAGGGTTGGGGCTTCCTTTCGTCGTACTCACAAAATTCCGCATAACAGCGATCCATAATGGTTCGCATTTGTGAGCGCTCTTGCTCCGACAGGATATACCAGCCATTTTCCCGTGCTTCAGCAACAGCTGCGGCACCACCACCGGAACCTTTGGACTGGGACTGCATATTATTCAACTCTGCCAGGGTCATCTTCGGAACATCCCCTGAGTGACTATCGACCGTCGTATAAACCTCGCTAGACGTCATAGCTTTGGTCTGGTCCTGGGTATTGCCGGTATCTGCAACTAACTGCTTGAACTGTGATGCTGCCAGGGCCGCCTGCGAATACTTATTATCCGGCAAGTCAGCATCCGCGGCTAAATTATCCGTTTTTTTTGCTGCCGCCATGCAAGCCGTAGCCAGAGTTACCTGCTGAACCAAGGCATTATTGTTGTATCCCATTTGATAAAAGCCTTCACCGAACATCTTATCCTCAGGTGGAGGGTTCACCGTGGTATCATTCTTGATGGCATCAGAGGTATGGCTGGCCATATCCGCAGTGACATTTCCCTGCTGCCAGGTTGTGCGAACAGCATTGCTGTTCTGGAACATTTCTGTGTAAACCTCTTCGTGGCCGTCGTATACCCCCATCAGCTTTTGACCATTTGGCGTATCCATTAACCGTGTCCGCTGCTCACGGGCCTGATCCAGGTACTCATTTTTCTGCTGGTCATTAAAGATGCCACTTCCCTGGTCAGCACCCGCTGGCCGGGGTTTATTAAATACCGAGTCGTAAGGCATCAAGGTTCCGCCCAGGTCGAGGTCCACTTTTGGTGCTTCAACGGCCTCAATCGCATACTGGCCAGCAATTTGAACCTGTTCCAGGGAAAGTGTCAGCTTTTTATAACTTGGGTTATCGGCCTTTTCCTCAACAGCTCTCACCGCTCCGGGACATGAACAGGCAAGGTTAAAAAAGCGGAAGGTCAGGTTGGCATGATCAACCCCATAGTCTTCCGGCATAGTAACATTCAGGGCAAGAGGGAAAGCAGGTGTGTCTTTAATCCCCCTCGTTTCCAGCGTTTTCTTCAGCTGAGTTGGTATTGTTTTTATATCCATAACTCACTCTTTTTATTCTATGGCTTCTTCACAAATAAAGAAGGTTAGCCAGAAGCAAAAATTTATAATCCGGATACACTGATATCTCCGGACACCATCATGAGTCCATTGCTATTTTCCAGCTTAAGGTTGCTGGGAGAAAGGGTCAGGTTAACCCCCGATTGGTCTATGGTGATATCCGGAATGGTATAGATATCCACCGACACGCCCTTTATTTCATCAACAATTTTGCCGGATATTTCAGAGGAAAACAGGTTGGCCAGGCTGCCAATGCTTGTCAGTACATCATTTACCGGATTCCAGCTGTACTGGGGGGTCAGGGTCACATCCAGCTTCGGGACATCGTTAATTGTGACCTTGACGGTGGTGTTATTTATGGAAAGGCTGGTATTAACGGTCAGCGGATTGGGTGAGTAGCTGACCTTATAGTTAACCTCACCCGTCTTTAGTGGATCACCCATGGCTATATCCTCAACTCAGATTAAAGTCACCACCAATTTTCAACTGTCCGTTAAATTCGGAAAGCTTCAGGTTTTTGGGCTTCAGTGTTCCGCTAACGCCCTCAACATTAAATGGCAAATTCGGTATTGTTGTAACATCAAAGGACTTGCCATTAATGATTTGACCAGCAAATGCACCTAGCGACAGCGTTATTGCATTAGCCAGTGGAGTAGCCATTGCTGATGTTGCTGCCTCAAGAATATTGCCACTAAAGTGAGGCGTAGCTGCTACTGCCAGGGCAGGAACACCTCCAAGGGTTACCTTTAAAGTGGTATTTGAGACACCCAGCTTCAGATTTACTCCCACGGGATTGGGCGAGTAATGCAGGTCGTAACTGACACCAATATCAGACATATTCTCACTCCTTAGTTTATTGTTATTAGTCCACCTGCCACTACCATTTACTGGGATTCCAGGTGTCCGGATTTATGATAGCCTTACCCACTTTCTCAGCACCCTCCGCAATAGCCTTGGTTACAATACCCACGGGAGTATCAATACCCGCTGATGCCGACATTGCCAGAGAGGCTTTGGCATGAAGTTCCGTGGAGTTGGAAGTGGTTGCAACTGAAATGCTGTTGATCTTGCCCCAGGCATGATAACTGGCAGAAAATCCAGCCGCTCCCTCACTGCCAGACTTATTGAACGTCTTCCCCTGAATATTTTTCCTTACCTCATAATCAACCGTCGATTGCATTAATTCCTGACTAAGCAAGGCAAAGAATGGGTCACCGGGAATCGTAATATTCTCTATGGAAGGTGTGCCATCCTTCACCAGATTGAATGCCGCCAACAAATAGCCATCCTTAATGCCCACAACAGGTGGCGTCAGTGAAATACTGGCAAAGGATAATTTTGGCAGCTGAATACCAGACAATGACTGGTTAAGCATTTTAAGCAACGCAGGAATCAGAACCTTACCAATAACAAATCGGTCCATCTCGGAGGACTGGCTTAGGTTCACAATCACTGCCAGCGCATCAATTGCCAGGGCACTGCCATGGGTTCCGGCAGTACAGATAGCCTTGACGGGAACCGTGGTATCCAGACTATCTGAATCAGTGGTTAGCTTCAGTGAGAGTTTATTGATATCCACAATAAAGGCTCCTGACTGCGGTGCCACGGTTTTACCATCCTCCTTGATGGCCTGTCCCCATTCATCAGAGGCTGGTGCCCGCAGGGAAAGCTCCGGAGCCTGGTCCACTGACCACTTCAGGGAATAATTGACACCACTGTAAGCACCTGACTCACCACCGGAAAATAATGATTGTTTCAGTGACTCGGAACCGTATACCTCAGTGACAACCAAGTTTAGTCGTTCCTGGTTTAGGCCAACCAATAGATCATAATGACTCATAGAAACTGCCTTTTTTATTATTGAAGGGCTACTGACGTTTGATGGCAAGCTCAGCCCTTAAAATGCATTAAGCGCTGCACCAATTGGGCAGGCCATGGCAGGACCGATACCACCGGCAGACCCGGATACACTGATATCCGCTTTTACGGCTACTGCTATTTTGGTTGGATCAGTGGTATCGGCTGTGGTGGTAATACTGCTCAGGCTGGCTTTATAACTGCCTTTAGCCCAGGCCATATCGTTGCCTTTTTTATCTGACCCGGAGAGTGGTTTATTGATATAGGATGCAGTGCCTGCGGCCGCCACGGCATTAATAGTATCCGGACTGACCAGCGCATAATAAGCCTTATCAGGCGTACTGAACCCTTCAAAGGACAGAGCCGTTTTATTCGTGGACAAGGTGGCTGCCGTTACCAATTGATTGCTGAGAATGGTAATACCCGGATCATTGAAGGTTATTCCCTGGTAGCTTGGCAAGTCTGGTAATTTAATGGTTCCCAGTACACTTTCTGCCATATCAAGGGCGGCAGGCACAAGAATGCTGGTGACGAACCACTGGTCAAACTGGCTAAAGCTGGAGGTATCAATACTCACCGCCTGGGGATCAAGACTGAGCACACCACGGGTCATTGCCGCTGTCAGATAAACGGTTAATTGCCCTTCAGCATCTACCGGGCTGCCATTATCAATGGACTCAGAACCACTGATATCCGGGAAATGAATCTGGAAACAGTTATCCTGTGGTAACGACGCATCTTTATTCTTTTTGATGGCCTTGTCCCAGCTGGCCTGATCAGGTGGAGTAAGCGTAACGGTGGGAGCAGCTTTCACATCATAAGTGAGCTTAACAGCCCCCTTACCTGAAATATCTTTACTATAACTGCCTTCAAAATAACTGCTTTTTGCGGATGGATTGGCATACAGGGCCGCTATGGCACTGTTCAGGCTCGCCTCCCCAACCCCGATGGCAATATCAAAATTACTCATGATCTGACGTCTCGTTATTGTTTATTTTATCAGGAGCAGTCCAAAACGTTTCCGTCCATACTGCCCCTGTCCCTCTATAACCCTTGGGAAAATCCCCATAGGGCAACACAGCCGGGCCATACAAAGAGTCTTCTATATGCAGGAGCTGCCCTTCGGCAGTCACCCCCTTAATCACAAGATAGTGGGCACCGCCCTGAAACCACTCAATACGAACGCAAGGCAAACGGGCCGCATGGATTTCCAGAAAAATGCGTTCAAAGCTGGGGCGTCCCAAACTCCAGTGGCTATAGCAGCCTACCAATGCCAGGCTTTTATCAACCGTCATCTGACAGTTGCAGGAATGGTCATTGTCAGGGGGATCAGGGAGATCTCTGGCATCTATGCCAAGCAGGGTACAGGCTACCTGTTGCTGATTAAGGCCACAGGTTCCGTAGAATTTTGCAAGGGAAGCCGCAATGGCTGCCCAGCACCAGCTACTGAAAAACTGTTGCTCTAAAGAAAAATCAAGCACCAGATCATGGCTGGGGTTAACAGTCTCTAGCCTGTGGTTTATACCAAGCTTACGAGCCGATTCATGCTCTATTGTTATTTTCATTGTGTCCCGAAAGTTAACTAATCAGGCAGCACCGGGGATCTTCCCGGATAGCTTAAGGCCTTTCTAGCTAAAGCCGGTGATAGCATTGTTATTTATTTTCAGCACCACCGCCAGCAAGTGTAAGTATCCACAAAATAGCTGGCTTGACATACTATACGTAGTGATTGAGCAGGTTACAACCAAAGTGGTTATGCAGAGGATATCCCCCTGTGCCAGCATAGTTGTCGCCTCTTCCGGTTTTTCAAAGCTTAACAGGGGGCGGTCAGTGAGTAATCAATGGCCCGCTATTCAGAAGAGTTAAAAGAATCTGTCATTCAGAAAATGATGCTTCCCAATAATGTGCCTGCCTCTCAGTTGGTGAGTGAAACTGGCATCTCTGATGTGACGCTGTACACTTGGCGATGGTAAAAAACCGGATCAATGGACACCTGACAACCAGTTGGCCGTCATTATTGAAACAGCCGCATTAAACGAAGCGGAACTGGCGGAGTATTGTCGTAAGAAAGGCCTGTTTGCTGAACAAATTCAACAGTGGAAAGAGGCCTTTGTCAGCAGCGGTTCTGCTCAGCCCGACAGGCAGCGCAAGAAGCTGTCTGACGAGCATAAAAAAGACAAGCAAACCATTAAAAAACTGGAGCGTGAACTCAAGCGCAAGGACAAAGCGTTAGCAGAGACTGCCGCCTTGCTGGTACTCACAAAAAAGGCCCAAGAGATCTGGGGGGAACCAGAGGACGATTAGTCCCGCTTCCGGATCGACAAAACGCGGTTAAACTGATCAGGCAAGCTATGAAAGAGGGTGCCCGGCAGTCAAAAGCCTGCCAAGCCCTGGGGTTGTCAGAAAGGACAGTACAACGCTGGACACTGGGAGATAGTGTGATGCCTGATAATCGTGACAATGCTGATAGGCCAGAACCCGTTAACAAGCTGTCTGAAGCAGAGCGACAGGCGATAATTGACGTCTGCAATAGCGATCGTTTTAAAAGCCAGCCACCCAGCCAAATTGTCCCCACACTAGCGGATGAGGGTGAGTATATGGGGTCTGAGAGGACATTCTATCGAGTCCTTCATGAAAAAGGGCAACAGCATCATCGGGGACGGGCAGCCAACCCTAGCCGGCACAGGCCAACCTCATACTGTGCCACTGGTCCTAATCAGGTGTGGTCTTGGGATATCACTTTTTTACGCTCCCCGGTGCGGGGGCAGTTTTACTACCTCTATTTAGTGATGGACATCTATAGCCGCATGGTTGTTGCCTGGGAAGCTCATGAAAATGAATCGGCTGAACATGCGTCAGAACTGATAAATAAAGCCTGCATCAGGCATGGCATCGCTGCTGGCAGTAGGCCATTGGTTCTGCACTCGGACAACGGTAGCGCGATGAAAGGTAGCACTATGCTGGCAACATTACAGCGACTGGGAGTGGTGACTTCATTCAGTCGTCCCCGGGTGAGCGATGACAACCCTTACTCAGAAGCTATCTTCAGGACGTTGAAGTACCGTCCTGATTACCCCCAGGAGTCCATTTACTGATCTTGCTGATGCACGTGGTTGGGTGCATGGTTTTACTCAATGGTACAACGAAGAGCACAAGCACAGTGGACTGAAATTCCTGACACCGGGGCAAAGGCACCGGGGAGAGACAAGGAATGTCATGGATAACCGGAAAGCGGTCTATGAGCTTGCCAGAAAACGCCACCCAGAGCGTTGGGGCAAAAGAACCATAAGGAACTGGGATTTACATGATGAGGTCTGGCTAAATCCAGATAAGCCTGTTGCTGATCAACTAAGAGAAGCAGCATGAGGTGAGGCGACAACTATGTTGACAAACACCGATATATACAATCAAAATAATCACCAGTATCACGAAACTTTGTGTAATTTACCCAGTCGTCATCTGGAAAATCGCGCCTCCAGTATATGTTATTAGAATGTTGCTCAAAATATCCATCACCAATAAATGGACCCGCTAAAACAGCTTCAGTTTCGCTATATTCGTCAATACCTATTTCTATAGCAGCGGTAACAAAAGGATTAATAAAATCAGGAAGTCTATCCTTATTAGTCTCTACAATTTCTCCACATGATACAGGAGACTTTGCTCTGACAATATAAACAGCATCTTCATCATAACCATCTTTACAGAACATAACAGCGAACCATAATTTCATGACAGCCTCTCTTGGCTATAGAAAAATAAGGAGTTTTAGAGAATTTTAGGGGAAGTTTTAGAAGTTTTAGGACACCCATAAATTTTCCAATATAAATCAATGGCTCAGTTTTATGGCTATCCCATCAAATTATATATGACACCTTTCCCACTTTTCTTGGCATTAAACCTCAGGTTCTTTACCGGAAGCTGGAAAATTACACCCTTTAGTACCAGATTTGAAAGTCAGATAATAGAAGGTTGCCCCAAGAAGCAGTCCACAAATGAGATCCCAGATATAATGCTGCTTGGTGGTGGCTATGCTGAGGGATAAACAACTCAGCCATATCCACAGGAATACAATGGTAGCTTTGCCCATCCACTTTTGTACACTCAGAGTGATTAACAAAGGATGGGCTATATGAAGGCATGGCCATGAGTTGAATTCAGTATCAACGGCGTAAAGATAATAGAAGAAGTGGCTGTAGAGCTGGTTGGAACCTTCCAGTGCACTTTGAACTTGATCTCTCATTCTTACCGGTGCCGGGCAGAAAATAAAAAATAAGGTTGCAGTGAGAGTCATAAGCATCTGAGATTGCAAAAGCAGTTTAACCCGGTGGATCCCTTCTTTGTTGGGAGGGTAGAAAAAGCAATGCACAAAGAAGAACAGAAATAGCGTATTGTAAATATAGACAGTTTCCGGAATAAACGGAATTGACCGGTCAAGCAGACAGCCATCGGCCAGGCGGAACATGGATGCCGGCTCAAAATATACGCTCAAGCGAAGGGAAGGGAACCAGTTGCTGACTCCATAGATTACGGCAGAAAACACAACAAAGAAAAATGTGATCAGTACACAGTTTTTCCTGTTTCTCAGGCCGCTGTTGAAAAAAGGCCGTTGCCAGACTTTCCATTCTTTTTGCAGAAAAACAGTAAATATAGACATAATCACTTGCTCAAAACGGGTAGGTGCCTGTGCGTTACTTTCTTCTGGGCTACTCGGGATGTAACGCCATTTTTTTAAGTGGTTGCTGGAGATAGGTTTCTTTTCTTATCTCTAGCAACTATAGCTAAAAAACTTTTATATAAAAAATTTTTAAATTTTTAGGACACCCATTACTTCTCAGTTTTGTCTTATATTGTTGTTTTACCGAATAGATCGATGTGGATTTTATGTGGATTATATTAACAACAGTGACTCTCTCTTTTTTCACAATATTGGCAGAAGCAGCTGCACTGAACTCAGCCATCATGGAAATTAATGAAATTGATATGGAGTTTTATTGTGAACAATCATGTTCTGATCGAACTTTTACAACCTGGCAAAGGTTTCCTCACTTATACCCATGGATTCACGAAGACACCAATAATGGGGGAAAAGATGTTTCCGTGCTTCTTATAGGCTGTGGCCGTTTTGAGACTGAAACGAAAAATGAGAAATATCATGAATATCCTCAATTGCTTGAGTTAAGTAGAGTATTATCAACAAGAAGCCATATAAAACTACTGGATAATAATGATATAATCATTAATGACTATGCTCAGGGAAAATTTTTGTTGACTAACTTTCCTGAAATGCAATTTAATTTGCAGACGTTTTTTTTTAAATCCACCTTTCCTTCAAATCTTGCTAAAAAGTTATGGCTCGACCCACCGGATAGTAATGTACCCTGTGCTTTACACCAGCGATCGTATATTCATATGGATGTCAACAATTTGTTAACTGGCCATTATCCGATAAATACAGCCTTCGATTATATAGTAGCAACATTCAGTATTTTTTATCCCATAATGGAGGCCAACCATAAGTTTCTATCCAGTATTAGTAATCTACATTCTGTAGATAAATGCACTAACTGTCTCGAAGAATTGCTAACCCTCAAAGAAAAAATGCTATCTACTCTACTAGAGGGTGTTGTTTCTGGTGGCTACATTGTTCTCGATGAACCTACGTATAGAATGTGGCGTGCGGGTTTTTCTCTTATCATGGACGAATTCATGACATTTTCTGATTTTTTAAACAGAAATGGCTATAAAGTTAATGCCCCGATAAAAAAAATATCACCAATCCCAACAGGTATAGAGCTTCCAAGTAAAAGCGTTATCAAGGGTTGTGTTGTTATGAATGACCTCAGGCCAGGCGTAAAACATTTTACGTGCTTCCCTTTAATTCTTATTCAAAAAATAATCAAATGACATCCAGGCAGTACGTGCTTTCCCTGTCTGATAAAAACAGTTATTTCACACACATAGTGTTAGTCCATTCATTCAAATCAATACCTTTGGAAAGAATAGGTGGGGCATCTTCAATAATAGCCCCCTGCTTCCCTGCGCTACCCTGCCACTCCAGTCTTTGGTATTTCCAGATTAGGGGCTGTCGGACTTAAGTCTGTCCTACTGCGGTCGAAGCAAATTGGTCTAGAGATTCTAAACCGCGCCCATTTAGAAAACCGTAGTTTGATAGATCAGTGTAAGGGCGCGCTTTAGTATAAAAAGTATGTCATTCTATCTCGATAAATACGACCTGTCAGTCAAGTTAAAATCAGTAATATAGCGCTTTTTGCCTGCTTGACCATGGTATTGAAAGTCTCTCCAGAAAAGTGGAATCAAACCAGGGATTGCCTGCTTCAGCAATCCATACATGCTTCTCATCCCCGTACACGTGAGCGTTTTTCGGCGCTTTATCAAGTTTCTCAGGGAGACTCAGCCTCTAACGTCGCTAAGCAACTGGGGCGTCGCCTTGATACCGTCACGAACTGGATTCACCTCTACCATGATAGCGGGCCTGAAGCCATGACTTATAAACGGACAGGTGGCCGCCCCCCTTTTGCCAAATAATCAGTAAAGCAGCCGCAGGCCTGATTGACAGAAATTTAGAAAAAGCTGCTTCTCAGGAATACTCTCCCATCCGCCCTCGCTGGACTTTAAAGTATCTGGTTCAGTGGTGCTGGGATCAATTTCAGGTACGGTGTTGTCGTGAGACCATACGACAAGCACTCAAACGACTGGGATATTCATGGAAGAAAGCCAAAAAACTGCTTAATAAAGCCGATACCGGCAAGCGGGCTGATTTTTTGGAAACATTGAAACCACTGCTATCGAAAGCCATGTTCCAGAAACGCCTACTGGTTTACATTGATGAGGCTCATATACATCAGGAGACGGACATTGGATATGGCTGGTCTCGCAAAGGCGAACGCTTCTGGGTCAGCTCTCACTCGCCAAAACTGGCTGATAAGATTACGTTCTATGGTATTTATTACTACAACCTGGGACAGGTTAGAATCTGGCCTTATCCCTGTGGACGAAAAGAGCACACAGTCAATGTACTGGAACGCATCAGGCAAGAACATCCTGACAGGGAGATTGATATTGTTTGGGATGGTGCCTCCTGGCACACCGCTCATGTTGTGAGAGATGCAGGGCTTCGCCTCAACCTGAATATTATCCAGATGCCGGCGTATAGCCCCGACTTTATGCCTGTGGAAGCACTGTGGCGCTGGTTACGAGAAGATATCACTTATCACCATTGCCACAAAACGGCAGAAGACTTACTTAAGGCAGTCAATAGCTTCACTCACCGTATCAATCAGAACCCTGAAGAAATTGCTGATAGATTATGGGTCAAAGACAGCCTGAATGATGAGGAGGAGTCCATGAGGTCAGTCAGGCTGTCAGCCGTCTCATAAAAGTCCGGTTTTCTAAATGGTTGGGGTTTAATCACTGGAATGGAGTTCCTTATCATCAAGTGCTTATCGTTCAGGAAGCCGTAAAATGGCTGAACCTGGAGTTGATATCACTACCTATAGCCCCGACCTTATCCCTGAGAGAGTCCATTCTAACAAAGAACCCGTTTTTGATGTTTGGAAGGTGGAAGTGTTTTAGCCCGGATATTTTGGAATTATATGCCGTTTTAGTTGTCTATGTGATGTAAGGATTCAGATAGCAGTGTCTTATAAGGGAAATACATAGCTTTTAATTAAAATTTATAATAATAATCCCAAAAGGAATAAAGCAATGAGTATTGATGTTTTGCCCATTAATAACAGTTGTTCCGGGCAATTACCCAAAGAGTATAGCTATTCTGATAAGCAGGTGGGGGAGTGGAAATTACGGTTGGTATGCCCTAATACAGCCTCTTGTACCCTCAAACGCAAAAGGGGGTTAGAGAGCGACTATGAGAATCCTCCAGCCAAGCGTATAAAGCTGAACCCTGCAACCGACCAGTTACAGCAACCAGTAACTAAAGCTGAAAAAGTAGAGACATCAGGCTCCCTCAAACGTAAACGAAAGTCACTGGATGAGCAGGAAGGTTCTCCTGCCAAGCGTATAAGGCTGAACCCGGCAACCGACCAGTTACAGAAACCGGTAACTAAAGCTGAAAAAGTAGAGATATCAGACTCCCTCAAACGTAAACGAAAATCACTGGATGAGCAGGAAGGTTCTCCTGCCAAGCGCATAAAACTGAGCCTGATAAACGAGAATAGCTCTCTTCCTGGCGATAAACCATGTAAAAAGCAGATGGCGAACCGCCAGGAAAAGATACCCGGCCAGTTACAAAAACCAGCCACTAAAGGGAATGCAAGGCCAGAGGGCGGTAACAGTCATTCCACCAGAGATTTAGAGCAAAAAGCAGCGGCCGTTTCTCAACCAACGTTTACTCAACAGGCAGTCTCATGGTTGAAGTGGGGAGTTAGCTTTTTCACCGTAACTAACGTGAAAACAGCGGATAGTGAGAGCAACCCTGCTGCCAATGGTCATTATGAGCCTGTTGTAGAAAACCATGCAGACAAAAAGCCAGTGTCACCAGATGATCAAACCAGACCATTGAAAACAGGGGCTGATTGCAATGGTTCGACAGTGAGTGGAAATCAGCAGGTCGGGGAGCCCAGGGCTTTGTCAGACCGGCATTGGTTTTTAAAGCAAGCAAGAATGAAGGAGTCAAAAGAAGACACCAAACCTCCGCTAATGCCTGATCCAAAAAGGAGTTGGGGGATAAAAAATCCATTCTCTCCAGAAAGCAGGGATAAAATCAGGACTCTCGCTGACATTGCCCGGGAAAGTCACCTTATGGGTACTATAGCTATTAAGCTGGGGCAGGCTATTGCTTCTTCACCTCATTTTACGGATGCGGAAAGAGAGTTATTCAGGCCATTATTTGATGCGGTTGAACCTGTTGATTTTAATGAAATAAAGGAAACCGTTACTAAAGAAATCAATAAGCTGAATGAATCGAACCGGGAAAAGCCAGTTATTTTGGAAAGCATTAATCCTGTGCCTCTTGGCTGTGGCAGCCTGGCACAGGTTCATTCTGCGGTTCTTTATATTAATGGTCGGAGAAAGACATGTGCAATCAAGGTAATTAAAAAACAGGCAGAAGAAGACCTTAATAAAGGCTTTGATGTTGTGAAGCAGTTTTATGATTCCTGTAAAACAGAAGGTGGTGGTAGTTTTTTTGAAAAGGTAATTAAGCAACTATTAGGACCAGAGTTGCAAAAATACAGCCCTGGTTTGGCAAAACATATAATGGCTGACTATATCAACGGCATTCGTGATGAGATTAAGCTTCACCAGGAGTATGAGAATACAAAGAAAATGAAGACATTGTTGGAGCAAAGTAACATTTCCGATGTCAGGGTCCCTTACACGTTCGGGGCTACCAATAGAATGCTTATCCTTGAACAGATTCATGGAGAGACGCTGAACCAGCAATATCTGGATGGTCGGGTCGAGGAGGCAGACAGAAATTTTGCCCGTGTCTGGGAAACATATAAAACGATAAAAAATCAGCATGGGGTTTTTCATGACGACCTTCACCCAGGCAACATAATAAAAGAGCCGAATGGAAAGTTAGTTATTCTGGATTGCGCAGGATTACCTCGTGCAACTTGCTGTATGAGAGATGTTGAGCTTCTGGTGAAGGAGTTGCAGACCGAAATTAATTTTCGCAGCACTCAGGCTGATGGAAGAAGTGTAATGCAAATGACTCCGGAAGAGCGTTGTGAGTTATTACGAAAGGAATACTATAGAGTGTACAGCCCATCAACTAACCCGAAATATACCTATAGGAAGCCCCCGTTGCCAGAAACCGACAATAAGCCTTCATTGTCGGCGGCAAAGGAGGCAACCATGGAGAGTTTATGGCTGTTTTCTGATGACAGGTCAAAAAAACCGGTAGATTTACGGGAAGATATAGATGAAGTCCTTGACTGCGTTGTAAGCCGTGAGCAGGTGGGCAGTGAGAAGGAAAAAAAATATGCAGCTTATAAAGCCTTAGACCTGCTGACTTGTACAAAAGGATATTCTTTGCCCCGTTCGTTTTTTAAGTATGAACAGAGTCGCCAGCATTACCGGCAGTTTCATGAAGATGTAGAGGCTTTAGCGGAAACGGATTTGAAATATAAGCAGCGTACTTTACAGATAGAGCAAGAAATCAAGGAAAAGAAAGCCAGGGAAAAAAAGAAGAGGTCAGAAATTTTCCATCGCCGGCGTAAAGCGGTAGAAACAGAAGCAAGGAGACAAGCTGAAAAAAGAGGCAGTTTCTTTTATGAGGCGTATCTAGGTGAATATGGAAAAGTGTTGAGGCAAAAAGCCCTGGCATGGTGGCTCTCAATCCATCCAAAGGATCAAGCACCTCGCTTCAGGATAGACAAGATAGCACAGTTATATCTTCAACACCTGAAGCAAGCGAAACAGAATATCAACAAACAGCCTGGTTCTTGTCAAGAATAGAGACAAAGTTGTCTATTTTTTTCTACAGCCCCTAACCATCAAGTTTTTAACGATGGTAGCGATAATTAATTATCTAAGAATAGGTTAGAGACTTAAAGGAATGAAGAGTGCGCCATTGCCAGATAATGAAAGGGAACGGCTACAGGCTTTACTGGAACTGGATATTCTGGACTCCCTGGAAGAGCAGGGTTATGATGACTTGACGCGCCTGGCGGCACAAATTTGTGATACCCCTATCGCCCTGGTCAGTTTACTTGATAAAGACCGGCAGTGGTTTAAATCCCACTATGGGCTTGAGGCCCGTGAAACACCCAGAGATTATGCTTTTTGCGCCCATGCCATTTTGGAAAAAGGACCTTTTGTCGTAGAGGATGCTGATAAGGATAAACGATTTGATGATAACCCCCTGGTAACAGGGGAGCCTCGTGTGAAGTTTTATTCAGGAATACCATTAGTGCTTAAAAACAATATGCCTGTAGGTACTTTATGTGTTATTGACCATAAGCCCAGGACATTATCAGAAAACCAACTAACTGCTTTGGAGGCACTGTCCCGTCAGGTGGTTAGCCAACTTGAACTCAGGACAAAATTAAGGCAGTTACAGAAGTTGGATAGCATTAAGAATAATTTTATCTCGCTGGTGTCTCATGAATTACGAACGCCTATTACCTCAATTAAAGGTGCCCTGGAGCTGATGGCTCATAAAGGGTTTACTTCATTGCCCGAAGAAGCCACTTCCCTGGTTGATATTGGCCTTAGAAATAGTGACCGGTTATTAGCTGTAGTTAATGATATTCTTGATGCCAGTAAAATTGATGCAGGAAAACTGGATATGGATATTCAGCCCTGTTCAATTGTTGAGATTGTTGAGGAGTCTCTCTATTTAAATGATCCTTATGTTAAACAATGTGAATGTCAGCTAAAGTTGGAGACGCTTATTGAAAATGATATCGCAGTCAATGTTGATAAGTACCGGCTTATACAGGTGATGACCAACTTGATTTCCAATGCAGCGAAGTTTACATCAGAAAATGACACTATTGTTATCTCAATTGACAGGCCTGAAGAAAATAAAGTTAGAGTTGCTGTAAAAGATCATGGTAGAGGAATCCAGTTTAAAGAGCAGGGTGATATTTTTCAGCGCTTTCCAGAGTGTTCTTCGACCAATGACAAATTACCGGGTACGGGCCTTGGACTTAATTTAAGTCAATCACTGATTGAGCAAATGGAAGGTGAGATAAGATTTATCTCTATCCCCGGTGAAGGAAGTGAGTTTTACTTTATATTGCCTTGTTATAAAATGTAATCCCCATCTAATTAGCATTGCTGGCTTTGTCTGAAGCTTTTAAGCTTTCACTGTATAGATAAAGAATATACCAATCTTGAAGTAAGGATAAGTTTCGATATTTATAGTCTGGATTTGCTTTTTCAAAAAACTCAAAGTCTACAGTGGGATATAATTTTTTAGTATACCATTTGAATGCTGCCTGACGAAAGTACTCTGATTTTTCCATGTATTCTTTTTTTATAGTATCAAAGTTTTTTTCCAGCTCAGTTTTTTTAGACTGAGCCTCTATTTTCGCTTTATTCTTCCTCTCATAGCTTTCTGCTGCAAGTCGATATTTTGTATCTTTTTGCAAAAGAGTAGCGCGGTCTTCCTTGAACTTTCTCATTCTTACATATGACTGGTGTCGGTAACTAAATCCTTCAGGGAGTGAAAAGCCATCATTTGCAAGACGGTCAAGGATGGTAGGTACTATTTCTGAAGGATGTATTACTTTTTCTTCATCAGGAAATGGGGTAAATACAGAGTCTATTTTACGAAAGGTTATATCAAACTGTCTTTCTGGGCTTAAATCTAAATAATAAAATGGCGGAGAAAGATTTTCTAATAAAAAGATGGTTTCTTCTGCCAAGGCTGTAGACTTTACTTCTTTTGAAGCTTTGGCTAGTTGATCTTCATTAGTTTTGAATGGGGTTGCACTATTATTTTTAATTAATAACCTTCGTATATATTCAACACGTTCCTGGCTTGTTCTTTCCATAAGAGGAGGGTCATATTTTTTAGCTGCGATACTCTTTTTATATAAGAATTTAATGTTTTTTTTAAAACGATTTAGCTGTTTTACGGATATGCAATTATTCATAATGGCAGCACCATCAATGAAGACAAGCTTATCGGGTGAATCAGGTTTTTTACCGTCTTGTACTATAATATTTCCAGGGTGAAAGTCACCATGAATAAGTCCCTTCTCTTGTGCCACCTGTTCCCATATATTCCATGCCTGTAGATAGAGGGAATCCGCTTTCACGCTGTTTTCCAAGTAGAGCGCACTCAACGTTCTTCCAGGAATATACTCCATGATTAAAACGTTGTGTGTGGCAAAGTAAACTCTTGGTACAGATGTATAATTAATCCCTATTTCATCTATGGCTTTTTTATAACGCTCAAGCTTCGCTTTCTCCAGCTCCATGTCACATTCATTTTGCATATGTTTAAGGTGGCTTTGCAGGACTTTTTTTTCAAGCGCGCTTTTTGATGATCTGACGCCTGTTAAATTATAAAAAATGGTATCTGAAAATGCTTCACTGGTATATGAAGTAATGAAGTCTAATATGGGCTGCAAATTTTCATAGGCATTTTTTAAGTCACTTTCTACCCCTTCCTTAACAATTTTAAAAACGCACTCTACAGGTTTCCCTTCATAAACAATGGTGCCTTTGTGAGCCTGGGCAATACTGCCAGTGCCTAGATATGGTTGCTCTATATCTATAATGTCAATCAGATCTGGGGAGATATCACCTTTGGCTTTCAGTGCTTCTATGGCGGATTTGGCCTCATGGATGGCCCTCTGGATCATGGAAAAATCGGCAGGTTGTGCTTTATCACATAAAGGGAGAAAGTGTCGCCTGTGTTCGCTGGGCAGGTCTTCCATAGTGGCAATCATCTGACCTATTTTTATACCAAGGGTGCCAAATGAACCCAGATATCTTGCAATATCTGGCATTTCAGGGGGATGGAAATAAAACTTGCAGCGAGCCATCAATATTTTTAATTTTGTATACTTTGAAAAATTTCTTTGAAGCCATTTATCGGCAGTTTCAGTCCACTTCACGATTCCTGGCTTTAATGTAGGCAACTCCTGTCTGGTGGCTGGCGTTTGCGATTGTTGTAATGGTTGCTCATATTTTATATTTAAAGCTTTACTGCCAGGGTGTTTTTTAAGGGTATTATCGGGTTGTAAAGGAAGTGGCGCAGGTTCTGTGGGTAAAACATGAGTCATTACGGTCTGTTCCGGGTTACCTCTATCTTTTTGTTTTAGGGCTGAAGCTGGAGGGGAGGGCTTTATCGTCTTTTTAGTTTCCTGATCTGTTTTCCAGTCTTTGTCTTTACAAAATTGATTGAGGTATTGAGAAACATCAAATTCTCCACACATCAACCTGGCCACCACTTCAAACTGCTTGTTTTTTTCTATTTCTCTCAGGTACATAGGCTCTTCCAAGGATTGGACAAAATTATGCAGCTCTGAAGAAATAAGTTGCTCTTTATCCTGGGTATCGATATTTCTTTCAAAGTTTTTTATTGTTATGGGTAATTCACGAACCAGGTAACCAGACCAGTTGAAAGGTTGAATGATTAATCTGTTTTTCTTAAAACCCACTATTTTTCTTATTCTCATGTCACGGTGGCGATGTCTATCTGAGTTTTTCAATTGCGGTCTGTGTATAGAGAGGTGGGTAGTGGCTATTTCGGCCATTCCTTCTTTTATTAATTTTTCTCTCCAGTTCAGATCATCTATATAGAGATCAGCAATAATGATCAAGGGTTCAGTAAAAAACAGGTTTTCCAGTTGTACAGGTTGTTGATACCGGAGCTGCCAACTTTGTTTTTGTTCTATTGCAGTGGTTTTTAAATGGTCAACTTCAGCAACTCTTAACAGTACATTTTTTCTTATTAAATCAGGCCATTTTTTTTGAGTGATATTTATAATAAATGTAACAGGGTCAATAGCTTCGATGATTTCTGCATTGACGCATGCTCCATAACTATCTGCTATGGCTTTACAAGCACATAAATACATTAGTAACAATAAGTGGCGTATTTTCATAAGTGGCTTTTGGTCACTGGTTTATTGGTTTTTCTGTTTGCACTTTTATGTTTTCTCAAATAAGGTGACAGAGCTGAGTAAATCCGTTATTCCTAAGAATATGATTCCGTACCTGTTTGAGATTGCGTGTGTCTATTATAACCCCTGATACCCTTCGACGTTCTGCCATGAATCTGCTTGCCAGAAGAGAATATTCCCGCGGGGAACTGGTTCAGAAGCTTAACCGCCTGACAGATGATAAAGAGATGATCGCTGAGGTTCTGGATCGTCTGGAAGGCCAGACACTGTTAAGTGATGATCGTTTTGTTGAAAGCTTCATTCGCTCCCATGTAAACAGAGGTCATGGACCAATGAGAATTAACCAGGAGCTTCGGCAAAAGGGGATTGCTGCCGACAAGATAAGCCTTGCCCTGGAAAGTCTTGATATTGACTGGTTTGCCAAGGCTGAGGAGGCCAGACAAAAAAAGTTTAGTAGTGAGCCTCCCGAAGATATGAAAGAAAAAGCCCGGCAAATCCGGTTCTTACAGTACCGGGGCTTTCCTGCCGGGGTTGTTATGGAGCTCTTTTAGCACCTAAAGCAGGTGGGCATAAAAAGGCAGGGTTGCTGCGCCAATAACCAGTCCCAGCAATGCCTCGCTTGCCACTGAGTGGGGGCTGTTGTTTTTCTGGGTGGAATAAAACGCCTGATATTGGTTGGCCAGGGTATGAGGCTCAATAGCTACCAGCTCAGTGGCTGGCCAGGTGGCAGTCATGTCTATCAACTGTTGAGCCGTGTAACTGGTTAGTTCCTGGCCAAGTTTAAAGTATGCTTCTTTCAGGTTTTCCAGGTTATGGATAAATTCTGTGAGAGGGACTTCAATTGAAAAGTGCTGATGTGTCATCTTTGCCGGGACCTCTCTTGTTTTCACTAATTTACCCACAATAATGCCTGAAGCGTACCCGTGTTGTATTGATGGATATCTAGTTTTCTGCTTCCAGTCGGCAGTTAATACTGAACTCATTGATGGCGGCATTATTAGGCTGATTCAGTAAGAATGCCACAGCATGGGCCACATCCGCAGGTTCAGTTATATCCTCTGGCAAACTGGAGGTAACATCGCTGGCCATATCGGTTTTAACAAAGCTGGTACAAAGAGCTGAGGCTCGAATACCATGATCCCACCCTGACTGTCTGCACCCCTGGTGCAGAGCTCTGGCGGCAAACTTTGACATGGCATAGCCTGTGCTTTGCTCACTTTTCAGACGTTTTCCTGAAAGGCTGATAATATTGATGACCCGGGCCTGACCGCTTTTTTTCAGCCAGGGAAAAGCCGCCCTAAGCAAGCGCCAGGGACCTTTGGCATTGACTTCCCACATAGTATCAAGGTCTTCCTCATCCCCTTCCTCAATGCTTACCTGTCGGTAGATACCGGCGTTATTCACAAGGCCATCAATACGTTTAAAATGATTGGCCGTTTTTTCCACCCAGGCTTTGGCACTTTCTTTATCCACCGCATCGTAATAACAAACCAGAACATTTTTATTGTTAGCCAGCACGGTGTCACTGAGCGATTCCCGATTTCTAACACCCAGACTCAATCGGTAGCCACAGGTAAGCAGGTGCTCTGCTATGGCTTTACCAATTCCACGGTTGGCACCGGAAATCATGATGATTTTATCACTGGCAGTATGAGTCATTTTTACTTCTCCTGATTCGGTGTTTTAATGCTATTGCCATATGACCACAAAAACAGCCCAGTGTAGCACCCGCCAGTAGATCGCCCAGGTAATGGTAGTATTGTCCCAGCATCCCCGCCATCAAACTCAGGCAGGACAGCGACCAAAGCCAGCGGTACTTTGGAGCTGTGTGCCAAAAGACCGTAGCCAGTGCAAAAGTGACCAATGCGTGACCGGAGGGAAATGCACTATAGGCTTTCCCTCCGGTAAATGGGAAAAAGCCTTCAATACCGTTCTGTAACCAGGATGGATTGTTGTCAATCCAGGTGTCAGGCCAGGTACGACCAAACGCCAGTTTAGTAAATAGCCTTGCTGCCCAGGCAAATGAAAGAGCAATAAGTAGTGTTGACACCCTACCCGCTACACGTTGCCGCCACGGTTTGCTGAGACAGGCCACCAACAGCACGGCAACAAGTATTTGCAGTAAATCTGCCGGCCAGGTCATTGCCTTAAACACATCACCCCTTAGTTGATGTTCATAGGCAAAGGTTGCGACGGTGCGATCAAAAAAAGTGATACTGACCAGTGTAGCTAAAATGCCTAGCAGGTAGCCCCCAAGATAAGATTTCTTCACTGTTTATTCCTGGTGAAATTGTTATGAAATATCCAGATTCAATACAGGCTAATTCAATCCCCGTGAACGCTGCTAAATAGAAGCTGGGAGTGGGCCGATAATTATCCTCTATGATTGAATCACAAAAAATAAACCCAAATAAAGCCGCACAAAATACCCTGGGAGCTGCCCGGCAACAGGCTGATGAGCTTCATCGGCAGGGGCGGCACCGTGAGGCTGCGGCGGTTTATCAAAAGTACTTATTGTTAAATCCCGCTGATGCCGGAGCCTGGCTTAATCTTGGGGTTTCCCTCAGAACCATGAAGCAATTTGTGGCATCCGCTGCACATTATCACCGTTCACTGGCTATCCGTCCTGATGACGGGGGAGCCTATAGTAATTTGGGTAATGTGCTGAGGGATATGGATCGTATCGAAGAGGCCATAGCTGCTCATGAAAAAGCGGTAAGCCTTGATCCGGAGAATAGCAGCTACCGCTATAACTATGCCATGTCCTTGAGGGATGCCCGGCGATTTAAAGAGGCGCTGAAGCAGCTGGAAATCTGCCTGGAAAGCTGCACTGAGCCAAAATACAGTAGACAGTGGGCGAAGCTTGAATTTGACCGATCTCTGGTACTCCTTTATCTCGGTCAATTTAAAAAAGGCTGGGAGGCTTATGAATCCCGGTGGTACACAGGGGATCTACCCGATCGGCTTGAGTGTTTTCCTTGCTGGACAGGAGAGGCCCTGACCAATAGAAAACTGCTCCTGTTTGCAGAACAGGGTTTTGGGGACAGTATCCTTGCTGCCCGGTTTTTACCCTGGTTACGGGAGAAAAAAGCCCGCAATGGGCATATTACCCTGGTCTGCCGCCAGCCTTTGCACCGGTTGTTTGATGCACTGCCTGTAGATGAAATGATGACTATTGAAACCCTTAACCAACAGCTACAAAAAGGTGAGGCGGATTACGATTACCAGGGGTCAATGATGAGCTTGCCGGGACTCTATGGGGCCAGCTTGAGAAAACTACCCCCTCCCGCCCATCTGACCATTCCAGCCCAGGCCCGGGAAAAGTTTTCCTGGTTGAAACGAAGTTTTCAGGGCAAGTTGAAGGTAGGGGTTGTCTGGTCAGGCTCCATAACCTTTGCTGCCAATAGTAAAAGGGCGGTATCTCTGGAACGTTTTATTGATTTGGCAATGATTCCCGGTGTTCAGCTTTTCAGTTTGCAAAAGGGACCTAAGGAGCATGACCTTGCCAGTCACTGCGCTCTTCCCTTGATAGTGGACCTGGGTAGCCAGGTCAATGATTTTGCCGAGACGGCCGCAGCCATTGATGCTTTGGATGTGGTGGTGATGACCGATAGTTCCGTGGCTCACCTGACGGCCAGCCTGAATAAGCCGGTCATTAACCTGCTAAATTACAAGCCTTACTGGCTCTATTTCCCGGAAGGAGAGCGTACCCCCTGGTATCCCAGCATGAGATGTATTTGGCAAACCACCTCCGGGGAGTGGGATGATGTATTCAAGCGGGTAAAGGTCATCCTGGGTTCATGGCTGGAAAACGCTGATTAGAATAAGTGCCGCCAAGCGTTAATCGACATACTGCTCTTACTGAGTGCTCCCCTTCTGATTTTTTGTCAGGTATAGCCCCTCAGCTCTTAGCCGATAGAGTACTAATTGGCAGGATATAGAGTAAATAAATGTAGAGGAGTTCTGGTGCCGTCACTGTGGGCAGCCGGGATAGATCATGTCAATAAAGCTGCTTATTTTGCTACCGGGTAATATCATTTGGTAATTTTATTCAAATAGCTTGATTTTTCATACGCATAAACCGCAGTCGCAAAAAAGCACACAGGTTCTTATTTCTTTCTACAATAGATGCCAATAACAAACAAAACTTGTCATGGGTATGGTTTATTCTGGCTAATACATAGCCAGTGGGTCAACTGGATGGCGAAAAGGGTCATTTTGGGCTTTTTAACAAAGCATTCAGGTTAGTTATAACTATGGTTTAGGTAATGCTTGGAATTTTTAAATCTGCCGAAGCGATCCCAGCCATCACTCATCGTGATGAGGTGGATCAGCGTTATAAATACTGGCGTATTCACATCATGATAGTGATGTATGTTGGTTATGCCACATTCTATTTTACCCGTAAAAGTTTTAACTTCGCTATGCCAGCCATGATCACTGATCTTGGGCTGGATAAAGCAGATATAGGTATTTTAGCCACTCTTTTTTATATTATTTACGGATGCTCGAAGTTTCTCTCTGGTGTAATCAGTGATCGCTCAAATCCCCGTTTTTTTATGGGCATTGGCCTTATTGCCACAGGGTTTACCAATATCTTCTTTGGGCTATCTTCATCCGTATTGGCTTTTGCAGCGTTGTGGAGCCTGAATGCTTTTTTCCAGGGGTGGGGGTGGCCACCTTGCTCGAAGCTGCTTAATTTTTGGTATTCCCGTTCAGAACGGGGGTTGTGGTGGTCAATATGGAATACGGCCCACAATGTTGGAGGCGCCTTAATTCCATTATTGGTAGGATTCTGCGCCCTGCATTTTGGTTGGCGTTATGGTCTTATTGTGCCCGGCCTTCTGGCTATTATGGTGGGGCTGGTTCTGTGCTGGCGGCTGAGGGATACACCAGGAACCATGGGGTTGCCATCTATCGGCCAGTGGCGCAATGATGAGCTGGAAATGAAGTATGAAAATAATTCACGGGGGCTGAAAACCCGGGAGATATTGAAGTGCTTTGTACTAACGAATAAGTTGATCTGGCTTTTAGCCCTGTCTTCAGTACTGGTTTATATAGTGCGTACCGCTATTAATGACTGGGGCAATCTTTATCTGATAGAAGTCCATGGTTATAACCTGGTTTCTGCCAATTCCGCAGTGACCTTTTTTGAAATAGGTGGTTTTTTGGGGTCCCTGGCTGCCGGCTGGGGGTCGGATAAATTCTTTCAGGGAGACCGGGGTCCCATGAATTTTATATTCTCCCTGGGCGTTTTAGCGTCAGCTATGATTTTATGGATTCAACCGTCATCTTCCTACATTGTCGAAGCGGGATGCTTTTTTAGTTTGGGATTTTTTGTTTTTGGACCCCAGATGTTGTTGGGAATGGCGGCTGCCGAATGCTCCCATAAAGAAGCGGCAGGAGCAGCAACCGGATTTATTGGTTTGTTTGCCTATATTGGCGCCGCACTGGCAGGTTATCCCGTTGCCAAGGTACTTGAACTGTTCCACTGGCCTGGATTTTTTATGGTGATTACAGTGGCAGCGGCTATCACGGGATTGTTGCTTTTGCCGTTTGTTACTTCAAGGAAGGTTAGGGGATACGAGGCAGTGTAGCTTGGTTTTATATAAGCTGAGGGGCTTTGGGTAAGAAGTATATTGGCTGACCTGCTTATTCTTTTTCTTGATATGAGTGCTTATTGTTTAGTTTATAATTAACGATGATTTTAGTAAAATACCTAAAGTGGTTGTTTGTTATGAAATATATAAACCTGAGTCCCTATATCCTGAATTCTTTTTCTGAGTTTTTTTTTCGAAGACTTTTATCTCGGTGGTTAACCTTTACGTTAAGTTTAACCATGGGTTTTTGTGGTTTTTCTTATGGGGTTATGACAAGCGAGCGCGAAGATGGTATTACATATCATTACAGTGATAAAGTTAGTGATGAATTTCGTGTAAAAGTAAAAAGCTTGGTTAGAGTGCCATTTGCTAAAGCTTTAGATAAAGAACAGAGTTCTTCAGTTGCGCAATCAACGGATTTGATGAAATCCCTTGTCAGGGCCTTACAGGAAGCCAGGTTGGATGTGTATATTTATTTTAATCCAAGAGAGGGTGAAATTGATGAACGTACAAGGGGTGAAGCTGTAAAAGGTTATGTATTTTACGAGTCAGAATTGGGTCTCAATTTATCTGAGGAAGGTGAATTTGATCGTCAAGACAATGGTATTAAAAGAACGGGGTATGGAATTGAAAATGATAAGTCATATGCGCAAATGGTAAAAATGATGGGAGAAACGGTAGAGCAGCCAGTGAAATATGTAAATCTGGTTAGCCCCATTAGAATATTTGTAGATATGTTGAAAAAAGCTTTGTTCTCTATGGGTGATGGAGGGGGGGAAGGATTGAAATTTGAGAGCTTGTTAAGCCCATTTAGAGTTATGGGTATGAGTAAGGAGCAGTTTGCTGATGAAGCATGCCTTATCTTTTTTATTGTCTATCAGCTTGGTTTGTCTGATCTTTTGTCTGGATATGCGTCAATGTTACCAGGTATATTCCAAGATCTTAAAGATATAGTTAATGAAGGGTTTGGTATATTTGATCAGCAAGGACAACAAAATTTTAAACAGTTGACAGCAGAGTTACATACTATGTTAGGTGATGTTGGTTTTCCTATAGAAAAAACTCCGAAGGTTTTTTTTGAGGTTTTTTGATTTAAATAAAAATAATTAAGTGTCAGTGATATAGAGAAAGCTGGTTTTTATTTTACGCTAATGTGTGATTTCAACTTTGAGACCTTGCGGTTTTTAAATTTTATTGATAAACAATTAAAATTATTTTCTTGTACCTGCTTTAATCAATATGACCTACCAACTCCGCCCCTACCAAAAACAAGCCGTTAACCGTGTTATAAGCCATTTTCGTAAATCCAGTGCTCCGGCGGTTGTGGTTTTGCCTACCGGAGCAGGGAAAAGTCTGGTGATTAGTGAGTTGGCCCGGCTGGCAAGGGGGCGGGTGCTGGTACTTGCCCATGTGAAGGAGCTGGTGGAACAAAATCATAGCAAGTATGAAAGTTATGAGTTGCAGGCTTCTGTTTTTAGTGCAGGACTGGGGAGAAAGGAAGCCACAGAACAGGTTGTATTTGGCAGTGTACAGTCAGTTTGCAGAAATCTGGATCAGTTTCAGGATGATCGCTTTACCTTACTGGTTATTGATGAGTGCCACCGGGTCTCTTTGGAAAAAAACTCCAGCTACCATAAAGTCATTGGTCATTTGCGGGACTTAAATCCTTCTTTAAAAATCCTTGGGCTAACAGCAACACCCTACCGTTTGGGGATGGGATGGTTGTATCAATATCATTGCCCTGGCACAGGGAAACACTCAGTACGTGCTGATGAAGAACGATTCTTCAGGGACTGTATTTTCGAACTGCCGCTGTCCTATATGATTGACAACAGCTATCTCACCCCTGCCAATGTAATGGATGCACCGGTAGCTTTTTATGACTTTAGCCAGTTGGATCGGGACCGTTATGGGCGTTATAGCGAAAATGACTTAAATCAATTGTTGCAGGGAAAGGGTCGGGCAACCCGGCAGATTATTACTCAAGTCATTAAAGAGTCTGAACACCGGCAAGGGATTATGGTGTTTGCTGCAACTGTTGAACATGCTAAAGAAATCTATTCCTACTTGCCTGAAGGGGAAGCAGGGCTTGTTATTGGTGATACCCAGGTCAGTGAACGCAATACCATTATTCAGGACTTTAAGGCGAAGTCCCTTAAGTATCTTGTGAATGTTTCGGTTCTCACTACAGGGTTTGATGCACCTCATGTTGATCTTATCGCCATTCTTCGGCCCACAGAATCCGTGAGTCTGTATCAGCAAATAGTGGGTAGGGGGTTACGGTTAAGCGAAGGTAAAAAAGAGTGCCTGGTTATGGATTTTGCCGGCAATCGCTATGACTTATTCAGCCCTGAGATCGGTGCTCCCAGGCCAGACTCTGAAACTGTGCCAGTCACTGTGCCATGCCCGGTCTGCGATTTTGCCAATACCTTTTGGGGAGTGGTGGATCAGGAGGGTGATTTGGTCGAGCACTATGGGCGGCGATGTAAAGGCATTGAAGACTATGAGGGCATCCGGAAGCAATGTGATTTTCGTTACCGGTTCAAGGAGTGTGACCAGTGCGCAGCAGAAAATGATATTGCTGCCCGTCAATGTCATGGTTGTGGAAAAACATTGGTTGATCCTGACAATAAATTGCGCGAGGCCCTGAATCTTAAAAACTGCATGGTCATCCGTTGCTCAGGCATGACTTTGGAAGAGAGCCAGAGTAAACAGGGGGATTCAAGAATAAAAATCACCTATTACGATGAAGATGGTGCTGAACTCAAAGAGTTTTTCCGTTTGGATACGCCATCCCAGCAGGGAGCGTTTTACCACCATTTTGGCAAGCATGCGTTGATAAATCGCGGTGAATCTTTTCGAGCGACTTCAGTGGCGGCGGTTGTTGCCCAGTCAAAAAAATTCAGAAGGCCGGATTTTGTCATTGCTCATCGTGATCGTGCCAGGCATTACTGGCAAATCCAGGAAAAAATCTTTGACTATCAAGGCTGTTTTCGGGTTGCAGAGGATGCCGGGTAGACTTTAGTCGTAGGGTTAGATGTGCTGACCTTACTGTCAGTGAATCTGTTGGTAAAAAGGGGCATTCTTGCTAACTAGTTGTCAATTACAAGGATGTACCCCCTATGAATTATAAGAAGCAGTTAATTCAGCAGTTGGAAGTTGTCAGCCATCAAGAGCTAAAAGATAAAATTGGTATGCTTGCAGGCCCTCAGTCCTGTAGTGCCCATATTGAGCTGGAACTGGAAATTACCAGTAGCCAGAAGCTTTCGTCAGAGCAAAGGCAGGAATTGCTGGGTTTGCTCTTTATTCGATCTTTACGTTGTGGTGTTCTTTCCTACCAACATCTGATAGCTCGGATAGACAGTCTTATTGTGCCTGTTGCTGCCAGGCAAGCCCTGACTCAAATAATGGAATCACTCAAAGGCGATCATGGTTATTTCGTGGATCAGGTTCGCAGTATGGTTTACTCACTGTTTGCAGCACCATCCACGGATTCGGAAGATCTGAAGCACTTGGCAGCCTGGATTCGAACCCATCCTGCCTTGATGCCTGAAGAGAGGGAGTCATTATCTAACTCGACTGAGCTACGGGCTATAGTGCACGAACTCGCAGCTGAAGGGGAATCCTGTGCCGTTTCAGAATTAGCCCAGTCCAGGAATCGATGGTATATACAGGCTATTTCAGAGTCAGAGAGTCTTGACGAGCTGGATCATATCCAGAAATCTATTTTGGCAGATACCCTTCCCCGGATTTGGAAAACGGGGCTGAATAGTTTACTGGAACATGCAGGGGAAAGCCTTGAGCGTGATGGAGCCGTTAAGGTCGGCGAGTGTATCACCCGTATGATTCAAACTGCCGTGCTAGCCTGCCGTTTGAATGCCAGTATGGGGCCGATGCCGGATTATGCCGGTTATATTGATCAGATTACCCATTGGTTTTTCGGGTTTATTAACTCACCTATAGTGCGCGATATGTTAGAGCTGGAAGCAGAAAAAGCCAGAAATGACATAGGCTCAATGCAACAACCTTCACTTAAAACAAGGTCTTTAATGGTTTTTAGTATTTAATGTCAGCTCGAACAATAAAAATATGACATAGATTCGTTCCCAGGCTCCAGCCTGGGAATGCATACCTCTCCAAGCCGTAACAGTCAGAGATATCCGTGTGCATTCCCAGCGAGGAGAGGTTGTCGCAAAAGTTATTTTTATTAACCACGGAGACACAAAGACACAGAGAAAAGCGTTTTTTTATCATTTTTGCTCCTGATAAGGGACAAAACAAGAAAACTTTGTGCCTCTGTGTCTTTGTGGTTAAAACAAAGCATACTTTTGCGACAACCTCAGGACGCTGGGAACGAGGGGGTTAAACATCATTGAAATGATGGACTAGAATCATCTGAATAAAAAATTCATAAAAGGTCTGTGATTCCATGGGAAAAGCAAATCAACCGCCTGGATATAACCTTGGCTTTCTGCCCTATGAGTGGTTAAAGCCGGTTTTTTCTTTACTAATGGCCGTTTGTTTTTTAGCGGCTTTCCCTGCCTATGGGTTGCAGAGCAATGAGGCCCTTGCCATTTTTAACCTGATCGATAAACGGCTCGGCTATATGAAAGATGTTGCAGCATACAAAGCCCGGAATCATAGCCCCGTGGAGGATCTCCAAAGAGAGTGGGCAGTCATCAAAAGTTCAAGGGAGCAGGCAGAAAGGCTGGGGCTTGATCCCGATAGTATTGAGCATTTTTTTGAAGCTCAAATCAGTGCCGCTAAAGCCATACAGTACCGTTATCGTGCGGATTGGCTATCAAGCCCTCTTCCTGCGGATTATAAACCCGCTGATTTGATAACTGTGATCCGTCCGGCATTGATGGAGTTAGGAAACGATCTCCTGATATCCATCAAGCAGTTTCTAAAACGTGGTTATTCTTTTTCACCGACCCAGGAAAAGTTATTTGTAAAGACTATTGCCACTGCCCGGTTAAGTCAGGCAGACAAGGTAAAACTTTATCGGGGACTATCAGAGATCAAGCTAACAGGTGTGGATAAGAAGGGATAGGGGATAGGGAATAGGCTATTCCCTATCAGTTAGGACTGTATATCAATAAAAATTTAATTATTGAGCAGTTGCCCGATTCCCTGCTGGTGCCAGTTGCAGACGAAAGATCATCACAACCAGAAGGGTCAGGACGCAAAGTACTGCTGCCAGGGGAACCTGGTTTTGCATAGGCATGCTGGACGATACCAGGGTCACGACACCCGCTCCGAGGTTTTGCATACCACCCAATACAGCACCGGCGACGCCTGCATTGTTGGGTAAAGGTTCTAAAGCGGCCGTTGTCGCAGTAGGAAAGACCAGACCCCCGCCCAGGAAGTACAATGTAGCCGGTATAAGCACAACCGGAATATTGAGGTAACCCATCAGGCCAGCCAGTAGCATGCTCAGGGAGCCAAGGATTAGCATGGCAATACCCAGGCCAATGATTGTCTCAAGGCCATGCTTTTTAGCCAGCCTGCCAGCCAGCCAAGAACCGGCAAGATAACCCGGGATTGGCAAGACAAACAAGATGCTAATCAGCTTTGGATCAAGCCCCATTAAGTCACCGAATAATACACCAGCCGCTGCTTCAAAAACGGCGACTCCGGCGAAGGTAGCAACCAGGGTAATCATAAATCCGTTGAACTGACCGTGGCTGAACACATATTTGTAGCTGGCCAGAGCACTCATTCGAGGTCCATCCTTGTGCTGGTGGGTTTCCTTGAAACCTGTTAATACCAGAAGCCAGACCAGTACGCCGAAACCTGTGAGAAACCAGAAGCAGGCTTGCCAGCCAAAGGTTGAGGCGATAATGCCTCCCAGCATTGGCGCAATCAGGGGGCTGAAGATCAATGCCATACTGATGTAGCTATTGGCTTTTTGCAGATTCAGGCCGCTGTAAAGGTCGCGCATAACGGTACGGGACATGACGCCTCCGACGCCGGTTCCCAGCCCCTGAATAAAACTGCCAAGCAGAAGCAGCTCGAAGCTCTGGGCTATGCTGGCAGTTAATGAGCCTGCAACAAATACCATCAAGCCAACCAGCATTAAAGGTTTGCGGCCATACCGGTCGGATAAAGGACCATAGATAAACTGCGAGAAACCGTAAGGAATAAGGTACATGGCCATTACAGCCTGAATTCGTATAGGTTCTACGGCAAGGTCGGCAGCCATTTGCGACATTGCGGGTACATAAATAGTGTTTGTTAGCTGTCCACAGGCAGTCAGAACCACTAAAACAAATAGTACCTGAAAGAAACCCTGTTGCTTCATTTCATTAATCTCTAAAAATATGCAGGCGAAACAACGACACTGAATGCAGGTGTAATCCTGAACCAGATAATAAAGCCCTAAATTAAATAAACTCTCGGGATGATTAATTACCAGCGGGAATAGACAGACCATACTCAAATGACCGGGTGAAAGAATCACTCGGCTGTGTATTGCCCGTTTGGCTATTAATCAGTGAGACCCATCTTTTCACAAGATGTGCAGATAACAGAACACCACCTGCCATCAAGTGTTTGCTTTAAACGCTATTCATTTTTTTAAGCTGTGAACACAGCTTTTGGCCACCAAAGGAAAGCCGGATTTAACTTTATAGATGATTGACTTCAGATAATCCTTATGTGAGTTAGAAGCGCAATCTGCATGGAGCTTTCCTATTAAGAGGTATCGCTATGGTGTCCTATCATACATAAGAACCAATTAGCGGCAACCCCATTTTTAGTGCAATGGAAAAGCCTTGCCGTATAAAGTTAAGGCGAATTTATAGAGCAGGAGAAACGAGAGCAATAGGTATTTATCACAGGATTTATAACATTGGTTTTTTTTCTGGAAATATAAATATTTTCAACATAAATAAGCGATATATTCTTTTATATGCAGTAATAATTTCGTTTTATTTTTAGTAGTGTGTATTTTTTTATTGCTTGGTTTTTGTCGTAATTTTACGATACCCTCTGTTATCGGGAGTGTGTACCGGTGTTTTAGCTCCTGTATTCATGCAGTTTTCGATCGTAGTAAATTGTTCTGAAAATCTACTACGATCATCGCTACAGGCGCTATTTTTCAAATAGCCTACTACTATTTAAAAAACCCTTTCAAAACGTCCTTTAAAGGGCCATCGACACTTTTCTCTATTTCTTTTTTAATTCGCTTTTGGGCTTCTTTTTTAGCCAGCTCTGCAACCGTTTGTGCTAGCCGTTCGGTATCCAGGCCGCAACTTTGCTCACCCAGTTTTCCAGTACAGCGTACAGGCCAGGTGACGTCCACATAGTCTTCATTGATCTGGCATGCAGGGTCGCTGTCAGGGGCTTCATCTCCTCTTATATTAAGTCCCACGTGATAGTCCAGGGTCTGTTGAACCAGGTTAACCTTGCCATCGCCTTTCAGGTTCAGGCTGGAAAGGACTGCCGTTAAGTCATTGTTTGTTGCAATACCATTACGGACAATAAAGGTGCCGCTAAGGTTTTGGAAAGGCGTGACCTTGCCCCAGTCAGTTTTCTGAAGTTGTTTTTTTCTGATTTTGGCAATGCCTTCACACACCATCCGGTCAAAATTAGCTTCGGTAAAGGCACCCTTATCGATGTTAAAGCTCATGGAGCCATTGAGATTTTTGGTCAAGGCACTTTGCAGTAACCCGGCGGTACTCATCTTCAGGTCGGCCTTGACTACCCCCTGAACTGTTTTTAACGCTGGCACAGGGGTCGCCATAGCTTCCAGATTGATGCCTTTGAGGGCTGCGGTCATATTGGCTTTGGGACGTCCTTTCTGGCGGACATTTAACTGCCCGTCCACGTTAATGGATCCCTGATAAAATCCTGAGTCAAGCTTGATGGTTTGTTGTCCGTTGGCAGCCTTAAGGTCAAGGGCAGGTTGTACAAACTTGAGTTTTGCAACGGTTAAAGAGGCCAGGCTCAAAGATCCCTTGATATTGAGAGGTCTGAGCAAATCCTCGGGAATCAGGGGCTGTTCATTGCTTGTAGCAAGGGTTGCTTCTGCTTTCTGTTGTTGCTGTTTTTTTTTCCCGGAAGCGTCTGCCTGTTTAGCCGGTGGCGGCAAGTAGTTGTCCAGAACCAGGTCATTACCGGTAAACTTAAATGAAATAGCCTGTTTTTTTAGGTCTGAGACCAATAGATACCCCTTGAGACTAAAATCATCCAGATTCAGGTCAAGGTTGTCACTGCTTAAGGTCTTGCCATCGGTTTTAAAGCTGGTATTGAATGAAAACTGGTTTAATGCCTGTTTATCAGCCATGGGAGGAAGCTGGATATTTAGCTGGGTTAGCAGCTTGTTCAAATTGAACCGGGATACATTAAGCTGCCCTTTGGCCAGTAGGGGCTGTTGTTGAAAGTGGATATTACCTTTCAGGTTTATGGACTCACCATCATCCTGGCCGGGTTGCAGGGAAATCACCAGGTTGGTGAGATCATATATATTTTTATTCAGGTTTAAGGTGATAGTTGACTGAAGTTGTGTTTTCAAGTTCAGTGCAGGCTCTTTCGCTGAGACCAGTGCATTGATGGTTATATCAAAGGGTTGCTGGTTGCGTATGGCCCCGGTTTTCAGGCTGGCCTGGTTGAGGGTATAACGGTTTCCTGAGACCTGATCATCATACTGCACGGTCAAGTCACTAATTTCGACGCTGGCAATATCAAGTGTGAGTTCAGAGGTTTTGCCCTGATCTGATGGCTCAGCCGCTGTTGTCTCTGGTTCAGGTTTGCCAGTACCTTGGGCTATCTCCCAGTTACCTTTGCCGTTCTTGGCCCGGATCAGGTTAAGGTTGAGTCCGTTTAACCGGGCGGTCTGGATCTCTATCTTTTTGCTCAGCAGTGGCAGTAATTTTACACTGACTTCAGCATTACCTAAATTGGCCAGTTTTGAGTTGTCCGTACCAGCAATGGAGACGTCTTCTATGGAAAGGCCAATCCAGGGAAATACGGACCACCCCATCGAACCATTGATCGTGACAGTCAAGCCGGTGTTTTTATGGATTAAGTGGGAGATATCATCCCGGTAGTTATTGGGATCTATAAATTTTGGCAGCAGTACGGCAGCTAAAGCCATTAGCAAGATAAACCCTGCCAGCAGCATAGCTATCCACTTGATAGTACGGTTCATGTATAGCCTCGATTTCAGGTTTGGGAATTGTAATGGATCATGGCTAGAGCTATTTTACCCCTATTTTTTAGATGTTGGAGTTATTGACCGTTTGACATCCTCCCCCACCTGATTTCGGTGGGGGATTCCCGTTAGTCACCCAACAGGCTTCCTGATTCAACACGCCTTCCCTGGATTGTAGCTAGGCCGCAATCCCTGTTCCAGTCGCTCCACAGGCTAACCCCGCCAGTCCGACGGTTTTTATATTGATAGCTGCCGCTATATCTCTATCCCAGTGTGTCTTGCATTCTGGACAATCCCATTCACGGATTGATAGCGGCAGACTTTCATGGACATATCCGCAACTGGGGCAACGCTTAGAACTGGGGAAGAATCTATCAATGACAGACACAGTACGATCAGCCCATTCAGCTTTGTACTGCAACTGTCTGACAAACTCTCCCCAGTTGGCATCCGCGATATGCTTTGCCAGCTTTGGATTTTTAACCATATTCTTCACAGCCAAATCTTCGACACAGATCACTTGGTTCTCGTTAATCAATCTGCGGGATGCCTTGTGAGTAGCATCCATCCGGCAATCGGCTATTTTTGCATGGAGACGGGCAACTTTAAGCCTTGCTTTAGCCCGGTTACTGCTACCCTTCTGCTTCTTGGTCAGTTGACGCTGTAGGTGGGCGAGCTTGTGCTCATAGCGTTTGAAGTACTTTGGGTTACCGGATTTTCCACCCTCTGACGTGATGAACAGGTCTTTCAAACCTAAATCAATACCCACCGTCTTTTTGCTGATTGGCATTGGTTTAGACTCAAGTTCACAGAGCATGGAGACAAAATACCGCCCGGCCTTGTCCTTGCTAATAGTGATACTGGAAGGCTTTGAAGGTAGCTCTCTGCTCCACTTGATAGCCAGTGACTCTTTATTCTTGGCAATGAACAACTGTCCGTTTTTCATACTGAAAGCAGAAGCCGCAAAAGTAGCGCTTTGCTTGGCATGTTTCTTTTTGAAAACAGGGTACTTTGCCCTGCCTTCCCAGAAATTTTTAAAGGCTGTTTGTTGGTGGCGTAATGATTGCTGGATAGGCACAGAAGAAACATCTTTCAACCACTGATATTCAGAGTTCTTTTTTAACTCTGTAAGCTGCTTTGAGGCATCGTTGTAATTAACGCTGTTGCCGTTTTTATAGTACTCATCAGTACGCCAGCGGAGGATATGATTGTAAACAAAACGCACACAGCCAAAGGTCTGGGCAAGTAGCTTTACTTGCTCAACTGTCGGGTAAAATCTGTATTTGTAAGCACGTTTTGTTTTCATGCTTACGAGAATAGACAAAAGCATGTAGGAGTTTCAAGTATCGTATATAGCCAGCCCCCAGCGGACTGATCGCTTGTATCCCCCACTTAGGTCAGTGGGGGTATTACGCGGATTTTGGATAAAGAAACTTAACTGAAGGGAGAAGATCAGTGACATCTATTGATATAACCAAATCAATGGATCATGGTTATATTAACCGATAATTAACTTTGCTCTCTGAGATTCAACCTTTTCAACGAATTGATGGGGCGGGTCCATGGATGCAGGATTCGGGCAGCATCCCTCATGGCAGGTGACTTAATGGCAGAGGTTGCTTCCTGACTACTGCTGAACTGTCCCTGTAACAATACATACCAATCTCTCTGATTACGACGGTAATGCACTGTCACGGCATTGGATAACTGTGGGAACCGCTGTTTCATCCGTTGAATGGCTTCAGGACGGTTTGCGGCATACCACTGAATGGTATAACGGCTATCCGGATTGGTGATAATCCGTTGCAATGGTTTTGAATAGGCTGCGGCAAGAGGCTTGGAAGAACGTTTACTGTGACTGGATGCAATCATTTGCTGAATACCTTCAGCAGGCCTGACCCAGGGATAGAGCCGGGTCGTGAGCCGTGAGAACGGTGGCAGTGAAAGGGCTTTTTGGGCAGCCTCCTGACTATTGAATGTGCCTCCCACAAGAATATAGCGATCTGAGCTGCCGGTTTGGTAGCGCAGAATCCGGGTGTTTTGAAGTATCGGGTATCGCAGCTTTAAACGTTCAAGCGTGTTGCGATTATTGGCTGCAAGCCACTGGATAGTATAACTGCCTGGGGGCGGGTTAAAACTTTCACTGTTTTTTCGGGAGTTATGAACAGGTGCCTGTCTGCCAGTGAATGGATCGTTGTAGGTTGGTTCCGGTTGTGGGTTCTGACGGTAGAAGTCAGGGTTGTAGCCATAGTCAGAATATTCCGACGGCTGATGATTAAAGTCTGGTGCCCCCGCGCCAGGTAATGTTTCCTGATAGCGCTGCCGGGGGACAGAAAATCTGCCGTTATTATGTCCATGGAAAGGCTGAGGTTCCCTGTTTTGATTTGGCTGCGCTGGAATATAGCCTTGGGGAGCCGTCGATGCCGTTGCCAAGTTCATTGGTCTGCCATCAGGTAATCTTTGGTACTGTCCTGATGGCTGCGCAGGAGGGTTAACAGGTTCCTGATAGTAGCCTGAATAAGATCCAGGGTTTTCCAGAGGTTGCGGTTCGGGGTAATAACTTTGAGGGGCTTTCCTTACGGGAAATCCTTGCGATTGGTGATAGGAATTGGCTCCCGATAAGGTTCTGCCCCGGGAATTAAATGGGGGCTTATTACTTTCTCCCGGGGTGACATTATTCACTGAAGAATGAGGATAAGGCTGATTGTAGGCTATGGGGTAGTCAGGATTGGGCTTCTCAAATCCCTGTTCATTAATAAAGCTGGATTCAAACCTTTGCTGAGACTGTGGCCTGTGATTGTCATAACCCGGCATGTAATGGCTATTGGGATTATGGTAATTCGCAGGGTTATCATAATGGGCAGGTGCTGGCTGCCGCATAGCCGGGTCAGGGTTAGGGTTAGGCTGTTGATAGTGACCATCACCGGAGAAGGCTGGCCTGGTATTGTATGAACTGTTATAGGAGCTATAGGGAAGCTGCCGCTCCCCAGGTGAACTTCCCGAGTCAGTCCGGCCACTGATAAGCTGGTCTGGGCGCATTAAGTCAAGCTGTTGAATACTGGCAACGGAGCGGGTCCATGGATAAAACCGGTCAGCAATGGCGGAACGCGGTTCTCTCTTCAGTGCTGCCATGGCGGCTATCCTGCTGGGATAGGGGCCATCCAGCAGAATAAACCACTGTTTTCCGGCACGCTGATATTCAGCAATAGTGGCTTCCTGCAGGACAGGGTAACGGGACTTCAGGTTTTCCAGCGGCTCCCGGCTATTGGCTGCCAGCCATTGCAATACATAGCTGTCAGGCGGCGCATTCAATAGCTCAAGCAGGATTGCACTGTCTGTTACAGGAGAGTTAAAGGATAGTTCGTTGTAGGGCGTGCTTTCAGGATATTCAGGGTAATAGTCAGTGCCTGGTGCAACAGCGGGCACTGCTACAAACGCGGAGTTATAGCCTGAGCTGGCACCGGGGTTAGTGCTTGGTTGGCGGCGGCTATCATGAGCAACCGACTCCAGTGATGCACTGTATCCGAGATCCGATCGGTTACGGCACAACCACTCGTTATCGCTGTCAGAACGACAATCCCATGTAGAACTAAAGGCCAGGGGTTTGGGAGGCAAAAGCAAAGCCTCTGCCGGGTAAACGACAGTACCTGTAGCCAGGGTTGTCACGACACATAGCCTGAGCTGTTTATCCTTAAACAACGCTCCACTGGGCATGGGTCAGATCCTTTTGACCAATATCTACACATTACCTTTTTTAATGTCGATTGCAAGGGGAGATGAGAAAATTAATGGGTGGTGAACCATTGCATTCGGGTATCATTACTATCTTTTCGGCGTTTATGAAGCGCACCTTCTTTTTGTTTTTGCTTTGCCCTCCATTCTTCTAAATCACGTTCACCTTTTTTACGACTGATCTGTAATCTCTGAATCATTGAGGTCAGGACATCAGTATTGGCAATAGACCCTTCTTCCCTCTCATCTTGCTTCTCCAGTTTTTTTATTAATATAGGGGCAACCTGCTCTGGAACAGTTTCATGATATTGCCTATTTTCTAATATCTTGCTACAGGCCCATTGCTGGATATATTGCAGGTGAAGCCATTCTCTTGGAGGATCGATTTCTTGTATAGCTGTGACACCATTACAAACGGGAATTTTTGTCTGGTATATAGTTAAGCAGGCATTGCCCAGGCTTTGGGTGTATGGTGTGTATTGAAGCGTTTTTTCACAAAGTTTTTTTGTATTTGGTAACTGGGAAATGGCTATTTCCCATTGATCAGGACATGACTGAATAAAATCAACATGATTGGGTATCCAATCTAAAATAAAGTTGTAATAAGTGAGGATGTATTGCTCAGGAATTAACTGTGAGCTACTTGTAACTAATAAAATAATTTTGATGTTTTTGTTTGGCTTTTCAAAGTGCTCTTTGAGGGTCTCTTTAACGACTACTTTTAATGGCTCTTTTAGTTTGACCGGCCGATGGGTATGGAGGGTTATTTTTAAAACAGGATTTTTGCTTTTGTCGGAAATACTTGTGTTCATTAAAATAGATTCTGATTGATAGTACCCTTTTTGAGCACTAACGACAAACCCGTTAAATGGCGACTCTGCTGGCTCTTTGATTAAGAAAACCCTCTCACCCTGCCAGGCAGGTTCCTCTATTAATGTGGTGATCAGTGGCTTTAGCTCCCGGGACTGCTGTTTTAATCTTTGCATCCTTTTAAATATTTTTTGATCACCTGGATTATAATCAGGATACTGTCCGGGATTTAAAAGATCATCTAGCTTTTGTCTTGCACTCCAGTAGGCGCTTGGGTCATTGCTTTCTAATCTTGTTGCACAGAGGTATGCGTGATATTGAATGGACAAAAGATCAATTTCTTGAAGAAGGTCAGGTTTTAACCGGTAGTTACTCCTTAGGTCTTCCGGGCTGAGAAGCAGCCGTTTCTTCCAGGTTATCATGGCTTCTACACTATGATGTGAATGTTTGGTTTTAGTGACCTTGGTTAAAAAGATATTCAGCAGCTGCTCATTAGTTAGTGTATGGAGTAAATAATCGGGTGAGAGCATTAAAGTTGGGTGTAAGGCATGGAGGGAGAGCGGATATAATAAAAGAATAATAAAATAATATACTCTTTGTTTTGATAAAAATAACATTGATATCCATTAAACCTGGAATTAACTAAAGAATACATTTATGACTTGGGCGAATAGCAAGGCTGGTTAATCACTGAAAACCACAGTAATCCCTGATCACTTTAAGACTTCAGTTATTGTAGACTGAAATGTATAAAAAGCTACTGCCTTTACCCTGAAATGGATACAGGCAGTAGCTTGCGGGGAGACAGGCTTACTCGCTCTTGGCGAAAAGCAAATCCCAAACCCCATGCCCCAAACGCTGGCCACGTTTCTCAAACTTGGTTTCGGGACGGTATTCCGGACGATCGGAAAAAGCATATTCACCCGCCAGGTTTTTAAATCCTTCGGCGGTAGTCATCACTTCCATCATCTGTTCTGCATAGTTTTCCCAGTCAGTTGCCAGATGGATAATGCCGCCATCGGCCAGCTTGGGCCTCAACAGTTCAATAAACTCAGGTTGCACCAGACGACGCTTGTTGTGACGCTTTTTATGCCAGGGATCAGGGAAGTAAATCTGTACCCGTGCCAGGCTGGCATCAGGAATACATTGTTTGATCACTTCAACGGCATCATCACAGTAACTTCTGATATTGCTTACCCCGGCTATATTAGCTTCATTAAGCAGGCTGCCGACCCCCGGGCGATGGACTTCAACCCCGATAAAATTGGTTTCTGGTGCGGCCTTGGCCATTGCCACCAGAGACAGCCCCATACCATAGCCTATCTCAAGTACAGTGGGTGCTGTACGTTCAAAGACCGAATCAAGGTCAATTTTGCCTTGTTCCAGTTTCAGGCCCCATTTATCCCAACATTCATCCCAGCCCCGTTGCTGGCCCGTGGTCATACGGCCAGCCCGGAGTACAAAGCTTTTTATTTTGCGGCGATGTTCGACAGATTCGGTCATTGATTTACCAATGGCAATTAATTATCAATTTCCTAAGATACCTGTCAGCACAAGGTTTGCAAATAAGTAGCGGGGCAGCAAAAGCTCAGTAGTTTTCACTTTTATGATTCCTTATGGCAAAGAGTACCAGCATTAACCAGCCTAGCATAAAAGCAATCCCGCCAATGGGAGTGACTGCTCCCAGCCAGTGCGTCCCTGTCAGGCAGAGCATATACAGACTGCCAGAGAATAACAGTATTCCTGCCAGGAAAAAGCAGGCACTCCAGTGGAGGCTTTTAGAGTCTGGATGGCTGGCGGTAAGCAGAGCCACCAGTACCAACGCAAGACTATGGTACATCTGAAAACTGGTAGCCGTCTGATAGACAGCCATCAAGCGCTCGGATAGCAGATCCTGTAGTGCATGAGCACCGAAAGCACTCAGGCCCACGGCCAGAAAACCGCCGAGGGCCCCTGATAAAAGGTAGCGGTGATTCATGTGGCTACCATGGGCCTTCTGCCTGTGATTGTCCTGTTGCTGGTACCGTTGCAGGCAACAGTGTGGCTTGCTCTGTTGCCAGCTGCAACCCTTCCCGGAAGTAGCGGGAACTCCTTTCGTGGTCTTCAAGGTGAGCAAGCAGGCGTCCCAGCTCGTTGTAGGTATCCACACATTTTCTCAGGCGCAGGCTGGCTTCAAAATATTCCCTGGCCTTACCCCAGAGTTCATTCCGCATTGCCAGCCGACCCAGGGCGAGCAGCAGTTCCGGATCATTAGTGCGTTCGCTCAGCAGTGCTTCAGCCGTTAACAGCTGCTTATTGGCATCTTTGCCCTTCACCTTTCCATAAAGCTGTATCAGGTTGATACTGTAGCTTTTAGCCAGGTTTTCCCTTAATAACCGTTCGGCTTTTTCATCGGCACCCAGGAGTGCCAGGCAATGGGCATAACGATAGAGCATAGAGGCACTGCGACGTTGGTGGGCAGTGAGTCCACTCCACACCTTATTGGCAGGCCGAACCTTGTCTTCAACCAGTTTTTGTGACCGGCCTTGCCGGAAGGCCTGTTCAAAAAGGGCTTTAAACGCCTGCTTTTCAAGGTGTCGGTACTGCCTTTCATCCACTACTTTATGCTTTTTTAATTTTGGCAGTAGCCTGGCTAAGGCTTGCCAGTCACTGAGCCTTATATAGACCTGCTTTAACAGCTTCAAGATATAGGCATGGGCCGGTGCTTTTTTGTGGAGGTGAGTGAGGGTTGCCAGGGCTTGTTCCAGTTGCCCCCCGGAAAGCTGAAGCTGAGCCTGGGTAATACCAATGGCGATTTCAGCTCCCGGCGCCTTGCTGTCGGCATGGCGAAGGTATTCCGCGCTGGCATCAATGCGACCAATCTCATGGGCGGCACGGGCAGCGGCCAGATAATTGATTAACGGTGCCTCACCGCTTTCAGCCGCCTGTGATAACAATTTTTCTGCTTTTTTCCAGTGACCATGACTAAATTCGGCCAGCCCTTTTGCGGAAAGGCGCTGGGCCTTGCTTTTGCGGGCTTTGACCGACCAGGGGTAAAGCAGTGTGCTGGCACCCAGGGAAAGCTTGACCAGTTTTATCCCGATCCAGGCCACGCCAATGGTAATCAGAATCAACAGAAACATACCCCAGAGGCTGCTTTCCAGGGTCATTCCTTCATAAGCAATCAGCACATAGCCACTGTCGTTAATCATGGCATTGGCCAGAAAGAAACAGCCTGCCAGCAGTACTAAAAAAACGGCAAACTTTTTCATTCACCTTGTCCTCCATTCTGGACAAGGCTGTCTGCCGGGGAGTCTTTATCCCCTGCCGGTGCAATGCCGACCGGCTCAGGTGTTTGTTGATTTTGGGAGCCCTGCGCTGACTGTACCTGAATGTGCTTCAGGGCTTCCAGTGCCCTGTTAATCACAGGCATTTCCGGATTGACGTTAATTGTGGCCAGCGACTTCAGTTCAGCCATGGTTGAGTGGCTGTGATCACCGGCCAGGGCAAAATATTTTTGGAGGTATTGGGTCGCCTGCTGAAGACTATCCTGGTAAACCACTTGCTGACGGGTTAACAGGGATACTTTACCCTGCTCAATCAACAGTTGAATATTTTGACGGATCAAGCCCTCCTGTTCAGGGGTTAATAGCACCTCAACAGGGGAGGTTCTATCAGCAGTAAACCGGAACAGTCCTGAAAACTCTTGCCAGGCGCGCTTAAGGCCCGATAAGGCCATGGTTTTCCAGTCACTATCATTAGCAGTACTGATAACTTTGGGTTCTGCACTTTTTTCCACATTAAAGCGATCGGCATCAAGGAGCGGGAGGGACATAACCTGCTGACCCAATGCCTGGAGTTTCAGATAAATGCCTTCCTGATCAAATGCCGGTGTGTCGTTTAATACCGCAATATCCTCAGCTAGGGCTTCACGAACGGTAAAGAGATTATAATTGTCGAGATTTTTGAGCACCTCATCAGCGCTGGCCAGTAGTGTTTTTGCGCCCTCTATATCGGTGGTCATCAGAAGACGCTGGTTGGCCAGTCGCAGAAGGTATTCTATTTCCGCCAGATACCAGTCAATCCGGGTGCTACCCTCCAGGCTTCTTACCTGGCTGGTGAGTTTGTCAACTCGCGTCAGTAGTCGTTCACCCCTTTGTTCCAGCGCCGTGGACTGTTGTTGTATGGGGATTATCTGACGGCTGGTCCGGGTCAGCTGAGTCTGCTGTTGTGACAGTTGGTAATCAGCTTGTTCGATTCGGGGAATGGCCTGGGATACCTGATTTTCCAGGGTTAGTCCCCGCCATCCGATATAAGCGGTGCCAGTCAGGGCAGCCAAGGCAATAATGAGAGCCAGAATAGTGACAGGCTGGATGGATCTTGAAGTTTTTGCCTTCGCTGATTTTTTTCCCTTTGCACCGGTGGAGTCTAAACGGTCAGCGTCCGACTCAGGGTTATTTTGTGTTGTATCGCTCACGATGGTTCTTCGCTGCTCTTTAGTCATTTACAAGAAGTATGCTCAATTTTCTTTTGTACGGCTTCTAGGGCAATAAGTTGAGAGTCCAGGTCTGCACCTTTGGCTATGACGATGTTGTTGAATCCTGACTGCCTGGCAATGGCTGCAACCCGGTTGCCAGGGATAACCAGCCACAATTTATAAAAAACATTAAAAAACCTCTCAGGTAAGTAGTTAATCAGGTTCTTTAACGTATCGCCACTGCTACAGAGAATTACATTGATCCCATTGCTTTCCAGCAGGTGTGGCAAAGCAGTGGCTGAGTAGTCAGGAGGCTGGCGAAAGTAGGTTTCCAGACAACTGACGTTGGCTCCTTTTTTCTGAAGGCTTTCCTTCAGCAGCTTTCGTCCCCCCTGCCCTTTTATAATTAAAACCTTTTCATCATTAACTGCCTTCAGGGCTGCCATTTCCAGCAGGGCCTCGCTATTAGAACCCTCCGTTGGCTGCGTTGCGTTGATGCCATAATCTGAAAGTATTTTTGCAGTGCCTGCCCCAACGGCATACCAGTCTGTGTACAGCGGCAGCTGGGGCCAGTAACGGTCAATAAGTTCAAGGGCAAAACGGGCAGCGTTAGGGCTGGTGACTATTATTTTCCGGAATTCATCAAGGGACAAGACGGTATCGCGCATGGACTGGCTTTCCTCGATGGGAATAATCTCCAGCATGGGAAGTTCCCAGGCCATTCCCTGATATCGTCGGATTGCCCGGGTTAATGGTCCTGCCTGGTGCTTCGGCCGGGTTACCAGGGCTCGGATTGAGTGCAAGTGCATAGTAGATCCGAAAGCGCAAAAAATTATACAACTAACAGGAAAATAGAAGCTTATACGACCCTTTATTAACCATGACCCAATTCTGCCAGAATTTTATGGGCTCCCTGACTTAATAAAGCATCTGCAACCTCAATACCCGCTGCTTTACTTTGGTTTGCAGGACAGGTGACCTCCGCCCTGATAATCAGGCTGCCATCCGGTTGCCCCACCAGTCCCCGCAGGTGGAGTTTGTTATTCTCAAGTTCTGCAAATCCACCAATAGGCACCTGGCAGCCGCCATTCAGGTGCCGGTTCATTGCTCGCTCTGCTTCTACGCAGGTGGCGGTATCCTGGTGGTGCAAAGGTGCAATAAGTTGCAGGGTTTCCTGGTCATTATCACGTAATTCAATGCCAACGGCTCCCTGTCCGGCTGCGGGCAGGCTCTCCTGTGTGGAAAGATAACTGCAGATTCGATCTTTCATGCCCAGACGAATAAGGCCAGCCGCTGCAAGGATGATGGCGTCATAATGGCCGTTATCCAGTTTTTCCAGACGGGTGTTTACATTACCCCGGAGGAATTTAACCGTTAAATCGGGTCTTAAAGAGAGTAGCTGGCACTGTCTTCTCAAGCTGGAGGTGCCCACCACAGAACCTTCCGGTAACAGGCTCAGGCTTTGATAATGCTGAGAGACAAAGGCATCCCTTGGGTCTTCACGAGGGCAGATAACACCCAGTCTTAAACCGTCAGGGAAAGCCATGGGCACATCTTTCATGGAGTGAACGGCAATATCTGCCCTGTTTTCCAATAGGGCGGTTTCCAGCTCTTTAACAAATAGCCCCTTCCCTCCTATTTTTGCCAGGGGGGCATCCAGTATACGATCACCCTTACTGGTCATTTTAACCAGCTCCACCCGGATACCTGCATGATGGAGCTCAAGCTGTTGCTTTACATATTCTGCCTGCCAGAGAGCCAGGGCGCTTTTGCGAGTGGCGATACGGATGGTCTTCACGGGTTTCTGCTTTATCATCGGAAGAAAGGGCTGATCATACGCTAATGGCAATCGTCCATAAACTCTCCCGGATAATGGCTGTATGGCAGGCTTTTAAAACCTATAATGCCAAACACCAAATAATGAAAACTAGAGAGGCCGGTCATGTCAGATAGCAGTAACCAGCAATGGGGAGGGCGGTTCAGTGAAGGGGTTGATGCCTTTGTTGCCCGGTTTACGGCATCCATTGATTTTGACAAGCGACTCTATCGCCACGATATTGAAGGTTCCGTCGCCCATGCCCGGATGCTGCATAAGTCAGGGGTGCTTTCAAACAATGAGATGGCTGCCATAATTCAGGGGTTGGAAGGTATACTGGCTGATATTGAACAGGGTAAGATCCGGTGGTCTGTTGAGCTGGAAGATATTCATATGAATATCGAAGCCCGCCTGACCGAGCGTATCGGCGAAACAGGAAAAAAACTGCATACAGGCCGGTCAAGAAACGATCAGGTGGCAACGGATATACGGCTATGGCTAAGGGACGAAATTGATCTTATTACCGATGAAATAGTCCGGTTGCAAAAAGGGCTGGTGGATCTGGCTGACAAGGAAGCAGAAACCATTATGCCCGGTTTTACCCACTTGCAGACGGCACAGCCAGTATCCTTCGGTCATCACCTGATGGCCTGGTATGAAATGCTGGTCAGGGATTATGAGCGGTTACTGGACTGCCGGAAACGGCTCAATTTCTGCCCTTTAGGCGCTGCCGCCCTGGCTGGAACAACCTATCCTATAGACCGTAACTACACTGCCAGTTTATTGGGATTCCACCGGCCAACGCGGAATTCACTGGACTCTGTCAGTGACCGGGATTTTGCCATTGAGTTTTGTGCAGCGGCAGCCCTGGTGATGACCCATTTATCAAGGATGTCAGAGGAGTTGGTACTTTGGACTTCTGCACAGTTTGATTTTATAGCATTGCCTGATCGTTTCTGTACCGGCTCTTCTATCATGCCCCAGAAAAAAAATCCCGATGTCCCGGAGTTGGTGAGGGGAAAAACCGGTCGGGTCAACGGCCACCTGATATCACTGCTGACCTTAATGAAGTCCCAGCCCCTGGCCTATAACAAGGATAACCAGGAAGATAAGGAACCACTGTTTGATACGGTAGATACCCTGAAAGGATGCCTGAGGGCCTTTGCTGATATGGTGCCTCATATCCAAAGCAAACCGGAAAACATGGCGGAGGCAGCGAGAAGAGGTTTTAGCACGGCAACGGATTTGGCGGACTACCTTGTGGTAAAAGGCATGGCTTTTCGCAATGCCCATGAGGTGGTGGGCAAAGCTGTGGCCTATGGGGTTAAGGAAGGAAAGGATTTATCGGAAATGACTCTGGAGGAATTAAGGGGATTTTCTGATGCAATTGGAGAGGATGTTTTTAAGGTGCTGACCTTAAGTGGTTCTGTTAAGTCACGGAATCATTTGGGAGGGACTGCCCCAAACCAGGTACGGGAGGCTGTCAGGGCTGCAAGACTACATTTACCCTGAGAAAAAATGGCAATAACTTTTTCGACTATACTCACCCCACGGTCAACAATAACAGGCAATGATCATGGGGCTTGAAAAAAGAGTAGAGAGGCTTGAGTCTAACTTTGACTCTCTTGATGGTGCTGTCCGCAACCTGATAAAAATTACAGGGGAGACGCACCAGATCATTCAGGAAAACCAGAGGGAAAACCGGATACGGTTTGACCAGCACGACAGGGATATCGCCTCCCTGAAAGGCGACGTTGCTGATCTAAAGCGTGGTTTATCAGCCCTCACCGCCGCCACCTTTGCTGGCTTCAAGCGATGTGACGAGCAACATGCAGATGTACTGGCACACATAAAGCGGAGTGATGAACAACATGCAAAAACGCAGGCTCAATTGAGGCGGAGTGATGAGCAACATGCAAAAACGCAGGAGCAAATAAGGCAGAGTAATGATCAGCATGCAAAAACACAGGCTCAGTTGAAGCGGAGTGATGAGCAACATGCAAAAACACAGGAGCAATTAAAACAGCTGGAACTACTAATTCGCCAACTTCATCCAACTAATTAATACCAACTAAATTTTTTTCTCGTTCCCAGCGTCCTCGCTGGGAATGCAGACGGATGTCTCTAATTGTTACGACTTGGAGAAGTATACATTCCCAGACTGGAGAGACTGTTGCAAAAGGTTTTTTCGAACCACGAAGAGCACGAAGAATTTTTAAAAAAGCCTTGGTGTAATTAGTGTTCTTCCTGGTTCCAAAAAAAACAGGGCATTGCGCTGAGACTTTCTCGACAACTTCTGGAGCTTGGGCTTGGGAACCCCCTGTGCCAGCATAGTTGTCGCCTCTTCCGGTTTTTCAAAGCTTAACAGGGGGCGTACCGGGGAGCATATTTATGAAATATCTGGGCTAAACCAAAACTCGTTTGAAAACCGGATATTCGACTTGTTCATTAAGCGAAGCGATTACTAAAGCGCGCTCATCACAGCTCTATCAAATTACGGTTCTCTAACTGGGCGCGGTTTAGGCACCAACACCTCTGAACGTCCATCATTAATGAGTTTCTCTAACTCTTCATGGCTCATAGTGAGCTTAAAGTGTTTATGGGGCGTTTCAATGGGTGGTTTTTGTTGGGCTTGTGTGGCTGGCGTAAGCAGAATATCACCTGCCTCAGTCAGCGAAATTTTCAGGTGGGTCTCCTGGGTAATCCCCAGTTGATGACACAAATCCACCGGAATGGTCACTTGACCGTGCTGGTTGGGTTTCAGGTAGCGCATAACAGTAGTTTATTGTGATTAATATAAATTAATAGATTAGTTATTAATTTGTAGTAATCAAGGATAGAGAATCAGTATTAACCAGCGGTGATACCTCTTCCTTTTTGCACCATATCTGGTAATAATGCCGTCTCTGCTTGCAGTCCCGGAGGACGACCTCATCCTCGCCAGCCCTACTTGATACGTAAGACCCCATCAATGAGAAAACTGACAGAAGACCAGTATGAAGCCTTAATGACCAATGCCAGGGTCATCGAACGGGATACCTTCGGGCCAAAAGTGCTGCGTCTGGCTGATGAAAGTTTTCTAAAGATTTTCAGGCGTCGGAATATGCTGTCATGGTCCCTGATCAGACCCTATTCCCTTAAGTTTGCAGCTAATGCGGAAAAGCTTAAGACAATGGGAATTCCTACAGTTGAGATACAGAGGATTATGAACCTGCCGGTGCCAAGAAAAACTGCGGTTCAGTACACCCCTCTGGCCGGTTTTACCATCAGGGAGTTATTTAAGAAAGGACAGCTGACAGACAACCTGATCAAAAGACTTGGACAGTTTATCCATCAGCTGCATCAGGAAGGGATCTATTTCAGGTCACTGCACTTTGGAAATATTGTGCTGACACCTGAAGACCAGTTTGGCCTGATTGATATCGCTGATATGAGGTTTCTAGGCAGACCACTGCGAAAAGCCGAGGTGATTCGCAATTTCAATCATATGAAGCGGTATGTGAAGAGTGATTTTGAATCGCCGGAGCAGTTTGAATTGTTGCAAGAGTATTATTTAAACCATTAATAAATGGAAATGGATATCAATTTTTTTCTGAAATGGTTTAAATAATAGATGTTTTATATTCTTAAATATTGCCTGTCATAGTGAGTATTTCATCATAAATGCGTTGGCATGATTGATCATCGGTAAAGTGATGGAAAATCCATTTTGCATTGTATTCTTCCTTTAGATTCGATACTAGCTGATCATCTATGTTGGATTTTATATCCTCGATACTGTAGGTGATTTGTCCTGGTAATACTTTTTCATAGTTGTAAAGTAGTCCTCTTGATTTTTTGTATTTGTTTAAATCATAAGCAAATCGTATTATTGGTCTATCAAGTAGTAAGTAATCAACAAATATACTGGAGTAATCGCATATTAAAATAGATGTTTGTCGAAGGATTATATTTGATTCAGAATATTGATCTGCCCCTAAATCAATAATGGAATTGTTTTTAATTAGTCTTTGGTGCTTTGCTCTGAAATTATTTTGTAAAGCAACTCCATGATATCTGACACCTAAAATTAAATTGTTTTGATCGAGATATTTTACTAAGCTGCCTATTTCGTTATCTGAGAAGAAATAATCATCATTAGGATCATCTCTAAATGTAGGAGCGTAAAAAACAAGTTTTTTACCTTTTGTTGATTCTTTGATTCTTCTTAAATCTTCAATATAATCCTTCGGTAGTTTGTTTTCATTGCAAAGTAGCCAATCAGTTTTAGGGATTCCTGTTATTGAAAGTTTGTTTCCATGTAGTAGCTGGCAAGCACTCATTATGGCTTTGTCGGTGTTTGAAGAACAGCAGAAAAGATCATAATCCTGACTTCTTTTATATGTCTTTTTAAACCCTTTTTCCGTATAATTTTTTTGTAGGTTACCTACTGCCTTTATTGGGATTCCGTGCCATACATTGACTAGCTTGTACCCTCTTATTCCAGTAAACCATCCTAAAAGAGGCTTTTTCCCATGTGTTATTATAAAAACTTTTGCTTTAAGGGCATCTAGTATTTTATTTTTAGGTAAAGTGCTATATACCTCTGTTTTTGAGTACATTGATTGAATATATGTATTTGGAGTTATTCCATTGTTTATTATTATAGTTTTAAATTTCCCCTTTTGATATATGTGTTCAAATAATGCACGCAAGTTTCCTCCCCATGTTTGTTCTTTATCAATAAAAAAAAAGATGATGTTCTTTTTTTTTATTACTCTTGAAAGGGAAGGGAATAGTAGCTTTGAAATTAGTTTTTTTGACATGATAGTTAAAAATATTTTCTTAAGAACAGCTCTATGTTTATTAACATCCAGACTTTCATGGCATGTCCATGACTTGTTTTTAGTATGGGGTTTTCAATCATTTTTATTATAGTTTCTCTATTGATAAAGTCTGTGATCAGAGAGCTTTTGCTAGTCAAAATGCTGGTTGCGTATTTCTTAAAGTTTCCACCAAGCCAATTGTGCAAAGGGACAGGGAAACCCATTTTTTTACGATATAGTATTTCTTTATTTAATGAGTCTTGATATGATTTTTTTAGAATGTATTTCGGAGTGTCATATATTTCAGAGATTTCATCCCCGAGTAGAGTATTTATATTACCGGGTATATTGTTTTTCCATTTTATCTTATATTTATTAGGTATTGAAAAGGCAAACTCTACTAATCTGTGATCAACAAATGGAACTCTTGCTTCAACACTAGCTGCCATTGTGGTGGTGTCTACCCGCTGAAGGAGGCCTTGAAGATGTACATTTTCGAAACTGTATAACATTTTAGTTAAGTAAGACTGATCTTCTATCTCTTTAAATATATTTTTAAAGTGGTTTATTAGTCTATTTTTGCTTTCAATATATGATGCTTTATCTCTGAAAAGAGATGATTTTAACTCTTCAGGAGTATAACTATATATATTTAAAAAATGGTCTAGCTCAGAATCAAAGCTGCTTGTGCCATACTTGGTTAATACTTTTTGTATAAAATCACTATTCTTTCTGTTATTTGGATCGTTGATTTTATTGTAGTCGTCAGAAGATCTAAAAATCCGACCATAACCGCCAAAAATTTCGTCAGCGCCTTCTCCAGATAGTACAACAGTAATATGTTTTTTTAGCTCTTTAGACATTAAATATAAAGGTACTTCATTTGGCACTCCTAAAGGAGCATCTTTATAAGATATTAGCTGATCCATTGTATCAATATATTGGTCAGCAGTTAGAATTATTTCATGATGAGTTGTATTATATTGATCAGCAACTATTTTAGCGTATTTTAGTTCATTGTAGTTTTCCTCATCAAATCCTATGGTGAATGTTTTGATTGGAGATGATGAGTTTTTTGCCATGATAGAAGTTATAATACTTGAGTCTACTCCTCCAGAAAGATATGCGCCTATAGGTACATCTGATATCATACGATAACGTACAGATGAGGATATTAACTCTTTTATTTTGTCTATATAATAGTTTTCCTCATGTTCAACACTACTATTAATATTATCACTTAAAGACCAGTACTTTTTTATTTGTATTGCATTATTTTTGATATGGATATAGCAACCTGGTTTAAGAGAGTTAATATCCTTGAAGAATGTATTGTTTAGTATTGGATATCGAAATGATAAGTATGATGATATGGCAGATAAATCTATCTCTCTTTTTTTAGATGATAAACTGAGTATGCTTTTTATTTCAGATGAAAATATTATTGTATTTTCTTTAGGTTGTGTGAAATAAAGAGGTTTTATTCCCAGTCTATCTCTAACAATGAAGGTTTCACCTTTCCTTTTATCATAAATTGCAAAAGAAAACATTCCTATTAGCTTTTCTATGAATGATATTCCGTATTCTATATAGCTATTTAATAGAACTTCTGTATCACTGTTTGTTGAGAATAGGTAACCTTTTTTAATAAGCTCTTGTTTGATCTCTAAATAGTTATAGATTTCACCATTAAATACTAAAATCACCTCATTTTTATTACAAATCATTGGTTGGTTTGCATGGTTGTCTAAGTCAATAATGCTTAGCCGAACATGGCCTAGCATTATTTCATTGTTATCATATATTCCATAGCTGTCTGGGCCTCTATGCTGTTGAAGCATGAGGGATGTTTTGAATTGGTTTTTAGATGGGAGATGACAAGTGGCAGAAAAGTAACCTAGAATTCCGCACATGATAACTATCCTGATATCCCATTATTTCTAAGTTTGGTAAGCGTTTCGTTTATTAATGTGGATGATGTTGTTTTTGTGTAAGGAAAATATACAATTCTCACCCCAACTTTATTAAATTCAGATTCTATTGCCTCCCATTTTTCAGTTTTAAACCAGTCATCACCAACAAACATTACATCGAATTTTAATTTTCTCCATGAATTCAATTTGTCCATAGATTCTTGAGGTATAACTGCGTCTACATATTTGTTTGATTGAACGATTTCCATTCTTTCTTCAAAAGGAATGACGGACTTTTTATTTTTATAGGATACCAATTCATCGGTTGTTACACCAACAATTAATTTATCGCACATCGATTTTGCATTTCTAAGTAGGTTTAGGTGACCTATATGAAATAAGTCGAAAACGCCTGTGGTATAGCCAATAATCATATTATTTCCAGTAGAGATGTCTTAAGTAGTGATGAGTTAGGTTGATTGCTACTAAAGATATTTTGATTTTAGATCTTCAATTAGGGAATTCTCTTCAAAGGTGCTGTTTTTATTGAGGTTGCTCCCTCTTAGCATTTCATTCCAGAGGTGAACTGTGTAGCTACCATTAAAGAAGGATGAATTATTAAAAAAAGTGTTATCAAATATGGTATACCAATTACCAGGGTGTATAGGGAAAAAATATGTAAACGGCTTTGAAATATTATAAATTTTATGATGCTGAAGGCATCTGCTAAATCCGAGTGGTCCACCGGCTTCACCCCATCCCACATTTTCTCTACGGTTTCCTTTAAGGTAGCGTCTTTTTATTTTTTTTGTTCTTTCTTTACGGCTATCATATGGGAGAATTGTATTTGGCTCTTTACAAATATCAGCCATAAACCGACTGATTTTATCCCCTTTCGGGAATTTCATGATTGCATTTGATACGGAGTCTTGAGTTTCTCTTCCAAAAACATAAGGCTCATCTTCAAAGTCAAAGGGTTTTAGGCATATCATATCCATATCAACCCAAAACCCCCCTTTTTTATAAAGAAGCTCAAATCTAAACCAGTCAGCAAAGATCGCATAGCTTCCTCCTCTTGTTTTAAATATTTCGTTTTTATTTATTATTTCATTGGCGTCCTTTATGACAGTATTGCTGGGTATGTTTTCGACTTGATCATATGTATATAAATGGAATTCTGATCCATTTTTTATGAAAGAACTGATGCATAATTGTTCTATCTTTGAAAGTTCTTGGCCAATCCAAAGAGATTGAATTATATCACTCATATTTTTCTCATCTATGTAATGCTTAGTAAGCTATTGAGTAACTTTTTATATCAGCGTGCCTAGTAAAAAAGAAATAATGATTAATAATGTTACAGTCAATAGCTCTCGTATTTTACGGATTGTTTTTTTTCTTTTCTGATGGTTACTTAACACGTGCTGCCCGTCACCAATATGTGCAACAGCATCATTTTCCAATATTACTGCATACTGACCAGAGTTATGAACATAACTGGATATATTACTCTCTGTTGCAGCGGCACTGGAACCTGCTTTAAAAAGACCATAATATCCGCCTTTTATTTTTCTATAATCAGATAGTCGCCTCAATCCTGGATTAAATGAAAATCCATGCCAGTTCGGGTCTTCTGATACGACTTTATAGGTAGGAATATCATCAATTATTTTTCTTGGTCCCTGAAAATGAAGATTTACATTATTTTTTACATCATGGTAATAACTTCTTAACCAAACTTGAAATATTTCTTTATCATTCTTGAGTATTTTTTTTGAGTCTTCAATAAATTCAGATCGATAGAATTCCCAGTCATCTTCACAATGAAAAATATAATCTGTTTCCACAAGGTTGTAGGCTTTATCTATAGATTTAATTTGACCTAGTTTGGTTTTGTTAATAATGATATTAAAATATTTTTTAAATTTTTCAGGTATAACTGATAGTATTTTATCATCACCGGAATCTTCTGTGATAATTATTTTATTTATGGGGTAAGTGTTATACTGGAAAAAACTATCCAACGTCTTTTTCAATAAGTTGAATCGACCGCAGCTGGTAATTACGACGGTTACATCGCTACTATCTGAAAATTCCATAAGGGTTATATTGAAATATTATCTGGCTGAAAAAATTGTTATAACCAAGGAGCTGGCATTATTTGCTTGATAAACCGCCTGGAACGTTTTTCAAGCTGTTTTAAAGCCCCTTGTTTTTTTTGTTTTCGTGCTTTAAGTGTGTCATGCCCCACCATCGCATTGATATCCGGTCTGATAACTGAGGTTTCATCACTGCCTTCGGTTAACTCAATGGTTCTGGGATAAGCGGCATAAAGGTTAACACCTTTGTTGATATAACCGCCCGTCATGTAGTCATCAACCGGGAGGCAAAGAGGGTAGGCGTGCTTTAATAGCTTCCTGGCTCCTGAAAGGCTGAGAAGGTATGCTGTGGTACAGGAACTTTTATTAGAAAACCTTACTAATTTGGTGTTGTTTGTGATGGGTGCTTGATTCCAGAATGATGGGTAGCAGTCACGGTAATAAAGCATTATAAGCTCCCAGTCAGCAGGGAATTTATTTAAAGCATTAATGACGGCTATGGCTTCTTCAGAAAATTCTGCATCGGATTCTAAAATAAGGGCATGCTGAATATTATGCTCTACCATTTGATGCCAGATATTACAGTGGCTAAGGTAACACCCAAGCTCTCCTGGAGCCAATGCTCGGCCACGAATATCAATGGCTTTTTTTTCTGAGTATTTGTCGTTTTTCTCTTTTTCTGTCAGCTGTCGGCCATCAACTGCATTAGAAAACTGAAAGTCAATATTGAATGATTCGAGATGCCGGGCTATATGCCTTCGTCTGTCAGCTTCTCTTTCCAGGCAAATGACATAAGTGGGAATACTAATTGATTGCTTCATGGGCTGATAATGAATGGGTTTTAAGGTGAGCGCTATCTAGTGGTGAGTGGTTTGATAAAAGAGGGAAGGTATAGTCCTGCACCTCTTTCTTATGCTTCAGAACTTGACTTTATCAGCCATTATTCTTTCGGGTACCAGATTGGTAATAAATAATGGCAACAAAAAGGCGGCCATAGTACCACCGGGATAGACATAAAACTTATTGCCATCAAATAAAAAAGCGACGAGCATACCTATCAGGATAATATCCCAACTATTGTATGGAGTGCGTTTAAATATAATGTTGTAAAAGCGCCAGCCAACAGCAAAAAGGAACAGAAGAAGCCCTATAAGGCCCGTTTGAAAAACGATATTCATATATAACATATGTATATGTGTTTCAAAATGACTGCTATAAGGAATCAATTTATCAATAGCCAGCCCATGACCAATAACGGTAGTTAATGGCGATTCAGTAATCATTGAAAACCCATTCTGGTATATCAAAAATCGCTGAGCATCCTTCCTTTCCCAAAGATCTAATATAGGATCTGGGTTATAAAAATAAATGGTGGCCAAGGATAAAGTACATAATGCAGTGACCACTAAAAAAATGAGAAGACTCTTTTGGCTGCGCTCAAGCAATAAGTAAGCAATGGCTCCGCTTGCGAACATAAGCAGTCCACTTCTGGACTGGGTAATAATAGTGCATACAAAGAAAACCACCATTAATGCGATATATACGAGTGAGAGGTTTTTCTTTGTTCCTGCCAAAAAAAGGCTCATAAGTGCAGCAGCACTGAAAAATACCGCAAGGGGGCCAGGCTTGAAAAAAGCCCCAAATGCCATAAGGTTTCGGTCAAGTGTGATTATGCTTTCCCAGCGAAAAATAGCCAGCAATAGAATCAGGCAGAGTGCTGAGAATAAATAATAGTTTCCCAGGCTCACTAGTTTATCCGGCTGATAATGGCTAATTAGCCAGGTCAGATAAAGCAGAGCGCATGTTGCCAGAATGCGGGTCAACATATTCACTACTTTGCTATCATCTGGCGACCAGGCCAGGGACAGGGAAAACCAGGCGGTCATTAACATGAAAAGCTGTACAAAACGATTTTGAATAAACAGCCTGAAGTCTTTCCATCTTATGCACAGCAGTATTGGTATACAGATCCATACCCGGTACAGGTTCGTGACCAGTTTCCAGTTATCGATAAGAACAGGAATAAAAAAAACAGCAAGCAGAAAATACCAGCAGTACTGCTCGGAAACCCTGGCTTTTACCCTTGAAAATGCACTTTCCATGTACTAAACCTGTTCGTGTTTTTTCTACAGGTTACTCGATCATTTCCCTAATGAACAATTCATTTTCTCTGACACTTTTACGCAAGTAAGGCTCATGACTCAGTGGATGAACAGGCCGGTTGATCAGTTTATTCTGAAGCCATTGTCGTACACGGTGTTTGAATTTTATAGGGTTCCTCAAGTCATGCATCATCTCCAGGCTGCATGCCTTATTAATCTGCGTTGCTTTACTCACAGGAGATGAGTAGATGCCAGCAATATTATAAGTACCTGGTGGAGGTGCTATCACTGAACCATGGGGGCCAAAGGGCCATAGATCCGTATTGGGTAAGTGGTTGATATAATAGAGCAACACAGGTTTGTACGTGCTGTGGTTTTTAAGGACTTCCTGTATGGCTTTGGTTGAAAACTGGTGGTCACGATGGGCATCCATCGTTGAGTGAGGAGTTATGATCACCTCAGGTTTATAATTCAGGATAATCTCTTTCAAGTCCTGAATCAGGGTTTGCCAGGAGGCGTCATCATGTCTGTCAGTTTCCAGCCTTATTGAGTTGAATTGCCTGAACTCGGCTCTATTATCGGCAGGTAAGGTCTTTGATGGATTAAGGTGCATATCCTCAAGACTGTTATCGGAATAGCCAAGGTTGATGACCTGGTTTGGCTGGAGACCTGCCCACAGAGGAATTGCAATACTATCCCAACTCCGCAGTTTTCCTTTTAACACCACGCTTTCATGGTGACTTTCAGTTAACTTCCTTAAGGCGCTTCCAGGTTCAGACTCTCCTGCCGTTATCGTAACAATCATGCTTTCAGGGTTGCTGCTATAGACACCAAAGGCAGCTATCTCTGCATCATCAGCATGGGGTGCTACGATAAGTGTCCGCTTATTGGCTATGTGTGGATTTTCGAAGGCAATAATACGGCAGTTTTCGTCTTTCAATCGACAGAACTTGGGGTGAATGTTAATAGTGCCGCTTTCAGAGGGCTTAATATGGGAGATATTAAGATACCTTTTTCCTCCGCAACCCCTTTCAAGATACTGCCTTGAACGCTTGTTGGTGCCTTCCATCTCTATATAGGGATCAAACATATGCCCCAGTAAAGAGGCTTTACAGTCCACTTCAAGCAATAGCGTGTGATTGTTGTCAACCACCTCTGGCGGGAGTGTGATCTTGTTTTTCTTATACGCAGTTTCAAAATGGCGGGCATTGGAGAAATGGTATTCGTAATCCTTTGACGGGTTATAGCGGATGTGGTCAGAGCCTATCAATTCATTGATGGTATAGACAGCTACTATCAGCAACAAAGCTGACAGAAAATAGCCGTACCAACCTAAAATGACACATAACACCAGAACGATTGATAGCAGCAGATAGTGCTTATTTTTACCTGATAGCATTGTTATTTATTTTCTCAGCCAGGATTTTATCGCTTTTCTTAGAAAGTTTAACTGTAAGGCAGTGCGCTTATTGTATGAAAAGGCTTCTTTATACTGCTCCCAGGCGTCTTGATATTTACCTGCCAGAAAGAGAGTTCTGAACTGGTCAAGTTTTTTTAGACATAAATAAGCACTCCGATATTTCATAAAACTGGGAGGAATACGCTGCTCATTAAAAATTTCATCAACTGACCGTTCTACCAGTCCATGGTACACCTTATGTCGGAGACTGCCCTCATGTTTTTGAACGAGAGCTACTTCTTTTTCTACTTTAAGAGCATTGAAGTTTGCTAGTATATAAGCAAAAACTGGCTCGTCTTCATATAATCTTAAATGTTCGGGAAATCTGTAATTCGCAAATACAGTTTTTTTAAAGAGGATAGAACTACATAATAAAGAATTATCTTTACTTAGTAGATAATTTTTAAAATTTCGTTCTTTTGATTCAGTGAGTTTCCAGAGACACCGTGCTTTACGTTTTCCGTTTTCATAAACAGAGAAATAACGTGCGATCAGCATATCTACATAACTATGATTTTTTATTGCTTCTCTAAAAATATCAAGGCTGCCATTTAGCATTTTGTCATCACTATCCAAGAAATAAAGATAGCGGCCCTTAGCTAAATCTATTCCTTTGTTACGAGTTGCAGATACTCCTTTGTTTTCTTGTAAAAAGTATCTAATAGCATTTTTTCTATTAGATAGAAATTTTTTAATAACTTTGTCAGTGTTGTCTGTTGATCCATCGTTAATTACAATAAGTTCATAGTCATTACCTTGCTGTTGTAGGACAGATTGTATTGTACCTTCAATATATTCAGCATAGTTATAGGTTGGAATAATAATGCTAAAAAGCGGTGTTTTATGGTTCATAGGGTTGCGCTTAGGCATGAATAACGGGCATTTTGGATGATCGGGGTAAATAGTTTCATTGCAGATGGGCAACGAACCCAGTTACGCTCAAAACGATCCAGATCCCGAAAGTAAGTGTCTTTAAATATTTTAAAAAAAGAGCAGCTTCTGAAGGAGTCCAGGTCAATCATTATTGGCTGGTTTTTATCGATAATAAAATTGGTGGCTTTAAAATCCCCGTGGGCCACTCTTACCCTTGGATATGTTAGTAAAATATCCTCAACTTGTCGGGCAATAGTGGGCCATGATGATTGTTCGTGCTCTTCCCGGTATAAGTCAGAAAGGGTTTCACCCTCTTTAAACTCTGTTATCAGATAACTGGTTTTTATCCAGGGTCCCTGCCTGACTTCCAGCATGGCCAGATTTTTTGGGGTGCTTATACCAATCTGGTCAAGTAATAAGGCACCTTGCCAGCAAACTCTTGCCCGTGAGTCGATGAGACTGCGAGTCAGGCTATAGGCCGTTCCCTTGCTGTTATATCGTTTGATAATTACTTTTTGGCCATTGGCCATTTTATACAGGCTTACGGTGGTTGCCTTGCAGTCTTTGAGTATCTCTCCCTCAGCAATGGCCTGATCAGGGGCCTGTAACAGCCGGGTTAGCTCCGGGCCGTCAAAGGCTTTCTGGATGACCTGATAGTGGTTCCAGCTTTTACTAACCTGAAAGTGGGTATTATTTTCGAAGCAGTGCTTCAGGTTTTTTTCGCGAGCTTTGCGTTTTTTATAAACACGTTTCTCGATGGTTTTTAGGGGGGGATAGTCTTTGATAAATGAATCAGGATGCCAAAGCTGTGACAGGTAACGGTCATACCTGGGGTAGAGCCGGGTAAGACAATCAATCAGGTTAGCAATACACCACTTGTTATCAGTCAGGCTGCTATTCGGGAGGCTGGCAATCTCCAGGGTATATTCAGAGGTGCTGGTAACCGTTATTTCAAGGGTGGCTGCCTGTCTGTTTTGATGAAGCTTTGTGACTTCCTTCAGATAACTATTGAGCCACTGGCAACGTTCTTCATCGGTCTTATGGATAAGAAATTCATTAAGGCTGATCATTCCCTACCCTCAAAGAAGGCCACTATACGACGAATTTGCTGTTTCTGTGCCACTGATAACTTTTGCTTTACGTTGCCGAAACAATACCATTTATAAAAACGAAGCCTCTGGCTAGGGCTTAAATGGTATTTCGCCACCTTATCCAGGCAGGCAAGGTCTTTAATGATTCCACGAGCCACGGGTTTGCCACAACACCGCTGTGGCCATTGATAGCCTGCGGGGCAATCGATAAGGTAAACCTGTGGATGGCTATCACCGGTAACCAGAATATTCCGCCATTTGAAATCCGTGTGGATAAACCGTGCCCTGTGCAGTGTTTTGGCGATTTCCGCAATTTGTTGCAGGACAGGGTATAGCCATTTTGGGTCTTTCAGCCTGGCGTCATGCTGATGGGCAAGCCTTGCCATATCTGTGGTGGCTTTTAACTCTTCGGTAATCAATGCCCCCCGAACAAACAGTCCACCCCTTCGTTCTTCACCATAGGCAACCACCTTGGCAGCGGGTAGGCCAAGCTGGTGAAAAAAGAGCATGTTTTCCCACTCGGCCCGGATTCTGCTTTTTCCCAGGTATTTGCGAAGTCCTTTGCCTGCCGCCGTGTATCGTTTGACATAAAAACGAGTGTCTGCCGCTTCAAACAGTATGACCTCACTCAGGGCATCTTTGGTGATGGTTTTTCCGGAAAGTTGAAAAACCCGGTCCAGGCTGCCGAATACTGTTGCAATGGCAGTTCCCTGCCAGGGTTCAGTTACATTCCAGTGTGCCATTAGTAATTTGGATGTCCTGCTTTTCGTTCCATACGCCGGTATAGCTTGTTTGCCTTGTTTTCTATTTTTACCAGCATTGTTTGGTATCGGGTCAATGCCTGCTTAAGGGGTAAGCCGGTATAGCAACGAATAAAACGGTATATATCTCTTTGGGTAAACCCGTAATCCATGGCTGAGAAATAAAGCCCCGACAGATCTTTTAAACGCCAGCGGTCAGGCAATTGGTTACGAACCTGCGCTCTGTGTAAATCAATTAGAAAAAAACGCAGGGGGTTATCCGGGTTTTTCTCAAACTGCTCCAGTGAGCCATCGGGAACCAGAAAGTGACACAGATAATAGTCCCGATGATTGATGCCGTTGTCGTGCAGGGTTCGGCTGATTTCAGCCAGCTTTTTCACAATTGCCCGCTTTAGAAGGATCGAGGGTGGTGATTGTTTCCAGCGCTCACAAATATCTTCCAGGCTGGACATGTTATCCAGTTCTTCTGTCACCAGAAATGAGTGTTGCCTGGCCGGGTTGCAGCCTTTTTCGCCAAAGGCCACAGGGGTCATGGTATCAATACCCAGACTGTGCAGTTTATTCAGTGCCAGCCATTCATTGCGAGCTCCCAGTACGGGCATTCGAAACCTGAGCAGGTTCTCAAAAATTTCGCCCCAGCCAACCCCTTTATGTACCTTGGCGAAGAAACCTTTGCCCTGGAATTCAAACCGGTAAGTGCGGCGGGCTTCCAGATCCCTGAAGGTTTCCCCTTCCATTGAGTCCAGTAAGGCGTGGGGGTTTTTGCCGCTCCAGGCTGTTTTAAAGTCGTCTCTCAGGTAAAGCATTATTGGTTCAACAATATTTGGGCTTGTTGATCAATGATCTTTGCAGCTTGCTGATGAAGGCTATAAAGATCCGTTTTGGCAGCATAGGTTTTGGCGTTGTTATGCCATTGCATCCGGTGCTGGCTTGAACTAATGATTTCGTTTAAGTGCCTGTTGAGTGCCGGTTGCTGAAACGGGGAGGGTAGTACAACCCCGGCATCGGCCGCCGTAATATGGAAAGCATAGCCACAGTTTTCAGTGGTAAGCACCGGCAAGCCCGCAGCCAGGGCTTCAACCAGAACCATTCCGGCACTTTCCGTGTAGGCCGGATGGATAAGCAGGTCTGCTGCAAGCATCAGTTGTTGTATATCATCCCGGGCGCCAAGAAAGTGAATAGTATTGTCTGAAAGCCCCAGTTTTCTGGTTAGCGCAATAAAGCGATCTTGCTTATCACCGCCAGCTACCAGCAGCTTCACCGTTTGCTGCCGCTTTTCAGGCAAGGCGGCCAATGCCTTGATAGCACGATCAAGCCCTTTGGTTTTAAAGCTGGAACCCACCAATAGCAATACCAGGTCGGTGGCCGGGATGTTGAGTTTTTTACCAAGCTCTTCCCTGATAGTGGCCCTGTTTTCAAGCAATGTATTACGGCTGATTCCCGGCGGCAGCAGTTTGAAGCGCTCCGGAGGCGTTTGGTAGTGCCTCTGGAAATCAGTGATTTGCTGTTGGGTCAGGGTCAGGATCAGGGTGGAAGCCTTTGCTGCAAAAACCGCCTGCTCAAGTTTTTCGTACGCTTTGTACCTGGGTGTCCAGCGGTAGATTAAACTTCGTTCTGCCATGGCTTTTTCACGGTAGCAGGTATCCGAGGCAAAATAGATATCCAGCCCTGCCAGTTTATTAAAGCCAATGAGCAGGTTTGAACGGCTGCCTGTTGCACGAACTAACTGCTGCTGGAAGCTTTCCATCCTGCGGTGATTGGATGAACCCTGAATGGGGAGCCTGTTAATGGTAAAGCCATCCGGACAGGCTCCCTGCCATTGGCTGGTATAGACGTTGATATCATGGCCCAGCTTTTGACATTCAATGGCCGTTTTCAGAAAGTCCCTTTGCAGTCCGCCGTAGGGAAAATAGTTGAAGAGGGCAAAATCAAGTGTCATTCCTTCTTCCCTGAGGCAATAGGGTTACCAGGTTGTCCCATACCAGCTCCGGTGTCATTGGCGCAAAAATATCCGGTTCTACAGAGGGAAAGTCACCGGCAGGGCAGTCTTCAAGGGTGAGATGAACCTGTGACTTGCCATAGGCTCCAACCCTGTCTGGACTGGTGGGGCCATACAGTGACACTGCCGGTTTTTCCAGTGCGGCTGACAGGTGTCCAAGTCCGGTATCCACGGCAACAACTCCGGATGCCCCGGCGATCACTCCGGCAATACCCGACAGACTGCTTTTTGGCAGCACCTCGGTGTTGCTTGATGACTGTGCTATCCGTTCAGCCCGTTCTTTTTCTGTGGTGTTACCCCAGGGCAGCAGGACTTTGTATCCATTGTCGTTCACCTTATTGGCCAGTTGGCACCAGTAAGGTTCTGGCCAGTGTTTGTCCGGCCAGGTGGTACTGTGAATAAAAACAACATAAGGCGTATGGCTGTAAGTTTCTTTATCGAATCGGCTTTGATCCAGCGAGAACCGTCCGGTTTCCCTGGGAATAGCATACCCCAGGGACTTTGCCACAAGTTGCCTGACCCGCTCTACCGCATGCTGGTTCCAGCAGATATTGAGTGGATGCTTATAGAAGTGGGCTGAAATGGGTTCCCTGGCTGAATGTTTGTCCAGCCCAAAGGCAGGGCCTTTGGCTAGCTTGGCCAGTAGTGCACTTTTAAACAGTCCCTGGGCATCAATGACAGCATCGTATTCCCTGGATTGCAGTCGCTCTTTAAATCGCCGCCATTCACCCGTGGCCAGGGTATTGAATGGCGACTTTCGCCAGCGGCGAATGGCAACAGGAATAATTTTATCCACAGCCGGGTGCCAGCCCGGGATCTCTGAAAAACCCTCTTCAACCACCCAGTCGAAGGTAATGCCGGGAATCGCCGAAGCCGCATCAGTCAAGGCAGGCAAACTGTGGATAACATCCCCCATGGAGGAGGTTTTTATGAGCAACACCTTCATTCCTGGTGAACTCCAATCAGTGATTCATGCTGTTCTCTGCCAAGCTGCTCAATAGCTGCCATGACCATGTCAGGATCAAGCTGCTTCATACAGTTATGATGTCCAAGGGGACATTCCCTTTTAAAACAGGGACTGCACTCCAGTTTTAGCCAAAGTGTTTTGCTATTGGTATTCATGGGTGGCGTATGGGATGCCGTGGTTGAACCGTAAACAGCCACCAATGGCCGGGACAGCGCGGCAGCGATATGCATCAGCCCGGAATCATTACTGACAACAGTGGTTGTCTTCGAAAGAAGATCAACCGCATCCGCCAGTGTGGTTTCTCCCGCCAGATTGCAGCAGCGTTCCCGATGCGGGTCAGGAATGTATGACATTATCTCGGTGGTGATTTGACGATCTTTCTCTGAGCCAAAAAGCCAAACCCGCCAGCCCTGTTTAAGCAGGTTCAGCGCCACTTCACCATAATAACCGGCTGGCCACTGCTTTGACGGGCCAAACTCTGCCCCGGGGCATAACCCGAGAATAGGGGCGTCAACCTGTAAGCGATGTCGATGAAGCGCACTGTCGACGCTGGCAGGCTCAACCTGTAATTGGGGTCTGGGCAGCGGGGAGGGCATTGCCTGACCTTTGGGATAACCCAGTGCCACAAACCGTTCCACCATTAACGGCAGCTGTTCTTTATCCAGGGCTCGAATATCATTTAGCAAGCCGAAGCGCATTTCGCCACGCCAACCGGTGCGTATAGGGATATTGGCCCAGAAAGGAATCAATGCCGATTTAAACGAGTTAGGCAAGACTATTGCCTGATTGTAGTGTTCCACCCGAAGGGAATGCCCTATTTTTTTACGGGTGCCAAGATTCAACTTGCCGTGACCTAAAGGCATTTCAATACTGCGGTGTACTTCAGGCATTCTTTGAAGAATGGGTCCGCTCCAGGCCGGTGCCAGTACATCAATTTTTGCGTCAGGGTTTTGCTGTTTCAAGGTGATAAATAATGTTTGCGCCATCACCATGTCCCCCACCCAGGAGGGACCTACAATCAGGTACTTCACGTTATGGAAATGTCCTGGGTTAATTTATATTCAGGCACGCTACCGCCCGTCAGAATGATCCTGGCCATTCCGACTGTGTTGATTCCTCCTCCCTTACTGATTGTTCTACCGGTGGTCAGTCAGAGTTTTTGAGGGACTCCGGGGAGGGGAAATTACGGTTCTCTTAATCTGGCAGAACTGGAAATGATCGGATAACTGGAAGCTTATTAACTAAACCAGTAATTTCAAATGAGTATCTTCCCTGCACATCATTTCATTGGGCTGATACCCCAGAAGAATAACTCTTGAGCATAAAATGGATGGGATTATACGATAATTACCAAAATTTCCATAAAGAAAAACAGCCCCTAGGAGCTCCAGGAAAAGTCTCCACTGCAAGATCACAGAACCCGGTATCAAACCCTGGGATATCAATGACATAGAGAATTTATAAGTTTTTACCATAACCCATTAAACCGGAATATTTGGCGCAAATGTGTATTTTTACCTATATTCAATGCGCTCCCGTCAGCCTGGGTATTGCATAAATACAGGGAGCTTATATTTGGTTCGGGAGCCTCTCTTGCCGACTCCTGGAGATAGATTACGCCACATGATTTAACGTGCATGCTGTCAATTAACGATATAGCTACGAGGACACAGGCTCAATTTATTGGCCAGTCCTTGTCAGCACAGTCTCATGATATTAATGTCATTGATCGCCTCCCGGGAACCACCAACCGGAGTTACAAAATCAGGCACCTTAACGCCAGCTATGCGCTGAGGCTACCGGGCCCGGGAACGTCACAGTTCATCGACCGGCAGAATGAGCGGGATAACTCACTGCTGGCATTTCAAAAACTGGCACTGACACCTGAGCCTGTCATGCTTGACGCCAACAGTGGTATCAAGATTGTGTGCTGGGTGAATCACGGCAAAAGCCTCCGGGTGGATAATATCGAAAAATACCTGGATATTATTGCCCCTGCCCTGAGAAAGCTTCATCGGTCTCAATGCAACTTCACCTATAAAATTAACCTGGTGCAAATGCTGGATGATTACCTGAAGCTTGTTCCTGCCGGGCAACTTTATCAGGGACTCCACAGGATGATAGGTCTTTGCCGTACCTTTCAGTCTGAAATCAGCCGGCTAAACCTGAAAAGCTGTCCGGTTCATTTTGACCTGGTGCCTGAGAATATATTGGTTTCACGACAGGGCCGCATTCAGTTTATTGACTGGGAATACTCCGGCCAGGGAACTGCCGAAATGGATATTGCCTCCCTGTTTACTGAATCGGAATTAGATGAACGGCAAAGACAATACCTTTTAGACTGTTACCGGCAACCCCTTTCAATCCATGCCATTGCTATTTTTGAGCTGCAGATCAACACCCTCTGGAGTATCTGGTCGGTTATACAGAAAAATAATTTCGCCAAAGGGAATCTTGACTATCATGAATATGGCTTGAGTCGCTTGAAAAAAGCGGAGCAGGTAGCCCGGCAATTGTTGGAGAAGGCCTATGTTTTCTGTCAACAGATGGGTTAAAAGAGTCCTTGAATCGCTGGCCGGACTTATTTTTCTGATTGGCTGTATGGGTTTCTATCACACCCCTGTACTGTCTTCATGGGGTCTGGACTATACCATCAGCGTTCATTTCTTTGTAGCGGGTTCCCTGCTTTACATGATCAATCCATTGATCAGTATTAGAGAAAAAAGGCAATGACTATCCGTGTTTTCACTTCCGGCGTGTTTGATCTGTTGCATACGGGTCATATTCGCGCACTCAAGGCAGCCAGGACACACGGTGACCTGCTCATTGTCGGTGTGTGTTCAGATGATGATGCCCAGGCCTATAAACGCCAACCCGTTATTCCTCTCAATGAGCGGATAGAAATGCTGGAGTCACTGGCCTGTGTTGATCAGGTATTTTGCTCCCCTTTGGTACCCGATATAGCATTTTATTTTAGCCATCGCATCTCGATCCATATCCAGGCAGAGGACGAGTATAACCATAGCGGGTGGCACTTCTATGATGCGGCAAAGTCCCTTGGCATCATGCGTTTTATTGGACGTCAGCCAGATACATCAACGTCATCAATCATTCAAAGAATCACGGCGGTAAAAAAACAGGAGGTGTATTTTGCAAGATAATTTGTCCGTGTTATTTCCAGATAACCGTGATCGCTACAGTACCCCAGCGGAAAAAATGCAGCATATATTGCTTCGATTGTTATCAATATTTGACCATATTTGTACAACCCATAACCTGGAATATTGGATAGATGGCGGAACATTGCTTGGTGCTATCCGTCACAAGGGGTTTATTCCATGGGATGATGATGTTGATGTCTGTATGTCAGAAAAAAACTACGGAAAGTTTCTAGAGCTGGCTCCCCACTATCTTGGTGATGATTTATTACTGCTCAATGGTGAACACTGCCCGTTAATGAACAAAGGCATTACAAAAATTTATGATCTCAAAAGTTCATCAAAACAGCTGAACACAAGAGAGGTGGGTATTTTGCCCAGTGGTTTTTTTATCGATATTTTCTGCATGGAAAGCCATTCAAGAAAAATCAAAAACACCAGAAAAGCGTTCAAATATGCCAATATCAAACTGAAACCGGGTGACAGAGGCATTCGCGCCTTAAAAAAACGTATCCGCCTGTTTTTTAACCGTCATATTGCCGCACAAAAAGTCATCAGCAAAAGTCGGGACGAGCAGGGAGAATACTTTTATTATCGTTGTCGCTGGTTCACTTATTTTCTTCGTCGCAGCCACGTCTACCCTATTAAAAGCGTAATATTTGAAAGTCTGAACCTTCCCGCACCAGGCGATGCCCATCACTATCTACAGGATATGTATGGAGACTATATGACACCGCCGGGTATGACTGAAAGGGAGGGGCACTTTTCAGAATACTATCCTGAAAAGCCTGATACCCATTTTTATCCGGGTTAAGTAACCGGGGTCAGCCATTCAGGTATACTCTCACCCTTGCCCCTGACCTGGTTGAAATACATGGTTTGCAGCTGCTCCGTAACAGGACCCCGTTTGCCACTGCCGATAATTCTGCCATCGTGTTCTCTGATGGGCATCACCTCTGCGGCAGTGCCTGTAAAGAACGCCTCTCTGGCGATGTAGACTTCATCACGGGTTAATCGTTTTTCCCTGACTTCCAGGCCGATGTCCCTGGCAAATCGAATAATAGTATCTCGTGTTATACCTTCCAGGCAGGAGGTCAATTCAGGGGTATATATCACGCCATCTTCTTTGACGATAAAAATATTTTCTCCACTGCCCTCTGCCACATAACCCTCATTATCAAGTAATAAGGCCTCTTCGCAGCCACTGTCCAATGCTTCCTTAAGGGCCAGCATGGAGTTCATATAATTGCCATTGGCCTTGGCTTTGCATAGGGTGATATTGACATGATGGCGGGTATAAGACGACGTGCGGATACGAATACCTTTTTCCAGTGCTTCAGGGGACATATAAGAGGGCCATTCCCAGGCAGCCACTATACAGTGGACTTTAAGATTCTCTGCCCGTAGTCCCATACCTTCTGAACCATAAAAGCACATTGGACGGAGGTAAGCTTCAGTCAAGCCATTCTCCTGAACAACCTGTTTTTGAGCCTCTATCAATTGCTCTGGCTTGAAGGGAATATTCATCCCGAGGATATGGGCGCTTCGATAAAGGCGCTCTGTATGCTCCTGCAACCGGAAAATACAAGATCCCTGTTGTGTATTGTAAGCCCTGACCCCTTCAAAAACGCCCATGCCATAGTGGAGTGTATGAGTGAGCACATGGGTTTGGGCCTCTCGCCACGGAACCAGCTGGCCATCGTACCAAATCACGCCCTCTCGATTGGCGAAAGACATTGGCAATTCCCCCTGAAATTCAAATCTATTAATTTTTATTCTGTCAGGTTCGTCAACAGAACCTAAATATCAGACTCGTTCCCAGGCTCCAGAGGTTGTCGCGAAACTAAATGCAGCGTGCACAAAACGAGATTGACTCTCTTTTTTTTAACCACAAAGACACGGAGGCACAGAGTTTTTATATCTTTAAACTATAAATCTCCGTGCTTTTGTGTCTTTATTATGCCCTTCAGGGTGCCGTGGTTAATAAAAATAATTTTTGCGACAACCTCAGGACGCAGGGAACGAGAGGAAATAATACCTTCACATTGACTTTAATGCACTTACAGCAATGAACCGAGGATCTGCCGGTAACTGTCCATTCGCTCCGGCAAAATATCACCATTGATCAGGGCTTGCTGGATGGCACAGCCGGGCTCCTGTTCATGCTGGCAGTCACGGAAGCGGCAATGACCAAGGAAAGGACGGAATTCCCTGAAACCCTGTATTACCTCTTCCTGCTCCATATGCCAGAGGCCGAACTCCCTGATTCCGGGAGAGTCGATAAGGGTTCCCCCCGATGGAAAATGAAAGAGCTTGGCGGCCGTGGTGGTATGGGTTCCTTTACCTGTGGTTTCCGACAAGGCACCTACCCGAATGTCAACTCCGGGAAGCAGGGCGTTAACCAGAGAGGATTTGCCGACCCCGCTTTGGCCTACAAAAACACTAGTATGTTGATCCAGCAGTGCTTTTAGCGGTTGCAAGCCTTCTTCAGAGTGGGTGGATGCCTTCAGGGTCCGGTAGCCGATGTTCTCATAGGTGGAGAGCAGGTCATCCATGAGCTGCCGGTCTTCCGGTGTGGAGAGCAGATCGGTTTTATTCAATAGCAAGACCGGCTCGATGTCCACCGCTTCAGCGGCTACCAGATATCGATCAACTAAATTGGGATAGGGGGTAGGAACCGGGGCAATAACCAGAACGATATAATCGATATTGGCTGCAACGGGTTTGAGTTGACCGCGCATGTCCGGCCTGGATAACAGGCTGTTGCGTTCTTCCAGTGCTACCACAACCCCGGAACAACCTTCCTTACCTGCCCGCCAAATGACTTTATCGCCGGTAACCAGCGCCGGTAGGTTAGTACGCAGATGGCATCGCCAGGTATCACCGGGTTTGTTGATGGGTTCGATATCCAGCTGCGCCCCGTAATGGGCAATGACCAAACCCTGCTGCTCAGGACCGAGCTGGTCATTTTTGAGCTGCTCTTCAATCTGGGACTCTTTTTTCCTTGCCCGGGAAATACGTTCTTCCTGAATTTTCTGAATACGCCAGTTTTGCCTACGCGTCAGCTTGCGTTTTGCCATGTGTTCTCTGTACGGTCGATTTTCCGGATGGATTATGATGAAGTAAACTGGATATGTCAGCTTATTCCTTTTAAATTAACCTAATTCTTAGTTTTTAAACCGGGTGCTTAATGGCTAAATCGGATAACCTCATCTGGATTGACCTGGAGATGACAGGCCTTAATCCTGATCAAGACCGCGTACTGGAAATTGCCACCATTATCACAGACGGTCATCTTAATGAGATTGCGCAGGGACCGGTAATAGCCATTCACCAGAGTGACCAGGTTCTGGAGTCCATGAATGACTGGTGCCTGGAAACCCATGCCAGGACAGGGTTAACTGAGCGCTGTAGAACCAGCACTGCCAGTGAAGCGAATGCTGAACAGGAAACCTTAGCGTTTCTGAAACAGCATGTAGAGGCCGGGGCATCCCCTATGTGCGGAAACAGTATTGGTCAGGATCGACGCTTTATTTTCAGGCACATGCCAGAACTCTACGGGTTTTTCCATTACCGTAATATTGATGTGAGCACCCTGAAGGAGCTGGCTCGCCGCTGGAAACCGGAATTACTGGATGGTTTCTCTAAAAAAGGCACGCACCTGGCTTTAGAGGATATTCGAGAGTCGATTATTGAAATGCGCTATTACCGTGAGCATTTTATTAAACTCTAAGTCCCTGCCGTACTGCCTCTCGTTCCCAGCATCCTGAGGGTGTCGCGACACCCTCAGGATGCTGGCAATGCATACGAATGTTTTCCAACCAATGCCAGACTTACGGCCCAGGGAGATATGCAGTCCCAGACAGGAACCCGGGAATGAGTCTAAATAAATGACCAATGTCGAACTCCGGTCAATCGAAGTGCAGCACTGACAGAAGCTGCTAAATCAGAGCATTTTCCAGTTGTAACAGGTTCATGGGGCTACACTTACCGGTAAAAGTGAGGTGGCATATCATGCGAATTCTTGTACCCGTTTTAATTTACTTTTTTTGCTCCTATTCTGTAGCTAGCCCCCCAGAAGTGAGTGAGATTTATGCGTTAAATTGCACTGTCCTTAATTTAAGCGATAAAACAGCAGCGCATCTGTTCTTGCTAAAGACAAGTTGGAGTGACAGTTATTGCCTTGGCACTTTAGACATTAGCTGCAAGCCTAAGGAAAATGCACCCTGTCGGATGATGAATACGTCTCACGAGTTATCAGATATTTCAAAGCGAGTCACAAATGGTGAAATAATCGACTCACTATTCGTTAGTCCGATTTATTATGGATGTTGTGAATGTTGTGATAAAAAGACCGTTAAACTCCCAAAGTTAAGAGATATCAGTGAGGTTGTTATTCCTGACGAAACTGAAGAGATGTCACATGCTTTAGGTGATAGACCTGCTAAAACACTACGTATACTTTATTTTGATACTGATATAACACCAGAACTAAAAAAAATTGTTGATTTTAATCGTGACCATCATCCAAGTTTGCCCGTAATACCTTGAGATACAGCGATGGTTATAAGGTTGTAAGTACCTCCTAATCCAACCTCCCCATTTTCTGTTTCCGCTCATGTAGCGCACCCGCGATGCTGTATTCTTGGAGTAGATATTGTCGAGCGGAATAGTACTCAGCACTAATCTCCATACCGATCGCACTGAGCCTGTCGAAGTGCTTGGCTCCACCCTTCGACAAGCTCCGGCTGAAAACGTCAAGCACATTGAAATGATGTACTAGACTGGAACTCTATTGAGGTGAATAGGAATGGTGACGGTGACGAATCAGCCAGGCGCCATTATGGTTTTCCAGAAATAGCGTCATGCGTTTTTTGGGAGTACCACTATCCCTGGATGTATAGGTAAGGCATAGACAGGCCGCTTCACCATACATATACACGGTGTAATTTTCCTCACTTTTTTCTGCGATTTCATGGCCCTTGAAGTAATCCACCCAATGCTGCTCCAGTTCATTTTTATTATAGATATCGGATAGAAAGCCATAGCTGGTAATATCGGCATCCGGAACAAACTGGGCCATTGCCTTGCGGATGTCCTTTTCCCGGAATGCCTGCTCAATGTCATGGATCAGTTTTTTAAAGGGAGCAAGGGCTTCACCTGTCACTTGTGTTGTCATAGCCTGTTCCTGTTAAGTACTAGCCTAACAGAGTATAGGTTGAGATATTCCATGCTGCTCAAGAGCCCACTGGATATGTTCCCTGACAAGATCTGAAGGAAAATCAAGCCTGGCCTTTAATGCAGAAAGGATTTTATCTGAAGTAGGGGCATTGCCCAGGCCCACGGCAAGATTTCTGAGCCAGCACTCAAAACCAGCCCTACGGATGGGGGAACCTGCTGTTCTTTCCAGAAACTCCTCTTCGCTCCATAAAAATAAATCAGCCAGGTCTGTTGAGTCCAGCTGGTGGCGGGGAGTGAAATCGGCTTCCCGGGTGGGCCTGGCAAACCGGTTCCAGGGACAGGCCAGCTGACAATCATCACAGCCAAACACCCGGTTACCCATCATGGTTCTGAGTTCGACGGGAATGGCACCGCTGTATTCTATGGTGAGATAGGAAATGCAGCGACGGGCATCAATTTTGTAAGGTTCAACAATGGCAGCGGTAGGGCAGCGGTCAATACATGACTGGCAGCGCCCGCAATGATTTTTTTGGTAAGGCTCGTCGATGGGTAAGGGAATATTGGTAAACAACTCGCCTAAAAAAAAGAATGAACCGGCCTGGCGGTTGATAATTAATGAATGCTTCCCCATCCAGCCAAGCCCTGCCTGTTGGGCGAGGGGGCGTTCCATTACCGGGGCACTGTCCACAAATGCCCGGTATCCGTGGTCGCCATAGGTTTCTTCAATTTTTTTACCCAGCTGTGTCAGTCGTTTGCGGATCAGCTTATGGTAATCCCGTCCCAGGGCATAGCGGGAGATATAGGCTTTTTCTTTATCACTGAGGATTTTAATGGTTTCGGTATTGCCCGGCAGGTAGTCCATCCTCACCGAAATAATCCGGCAGGCTCCGGGATGCAGCAACTCAGGGTTGGTTCTTAAGGCCTGATTACGCGCCATGTAATCAAGGTTGCCGTGGAAGCCCTTGTCCAGCCATTGCTGGAATTGCTGTTGATCCCTTTTATTGATAACTGGTTTGGTGATGCCTACGGCCTGAAAACCAAGCTCCATAGCCATGGTTTTAATATCTTCAGCAAGTTGGGCAAAGTTTTTTTTGCAGAGGTGTGTACTGGCCAATGGAAAACATTCATTCAACAATTGAGGGCGAATTAATTCTATATCACTATTTTTTTTATACCAGTTTTTACTCGGGAATTTTATTAAAGTGACTGTTTATGAATGACCTGCCTGGATTTACTGGCGAGGTTCCTCTCGTTCCTGGCGAAAGAGGTTGTCGCGAAACCCTCAGCGCAATGCCCTGTTTTTTTGGAACCACGAAGGACACTAAACTCGACTTTAGAGTTACCAAAGAACAATAGTACGATTTTCATCTGAAATCGGTTAATAGCAACCATCTCCAAACAAAATACAAAGATGGTTGCTATGCTCACTTCAGATCATAAAGAGATCCTCCGGGAGCTTGCCTTATATACAACGTTTCTTGCTTCAGCGCTATCCCCAACAGCAGTACCTACGTTCTGCGAACTTCTTTTTGGCTGCATGCTATCCGGGCAAGGCTTTGTCACTCAGGCGCTGTTATCTATTAATAACTTTCAATGCGTATGGAGCAGTTACCACCATTGGCTCTCTCAAGGCAAGTGGCGGTGGAGGAGCCTCGCATGCCGGCTCATTCAGCTGGTATGCTCAAAAGTACCACGGGGTGAACTTATCAACATTGGTCTTGATGATTGGGTGGTGGAGCGTTTTTCTGACAAGGCTCCCGCTTGCCGAACCCATCACCAGCACAGTAAAAAAAGGAACCGGCCAACGTATATCTGGGGACAATGCTGGGTATCCCTGGCTGTTGTATTTGAGCGGGCTAAAGATGAAGTATTTACTGCCATCCCTGTGCTTTCCTTTCCATCTCCTGCTTCAGGCAATGCCAGTAAGCTAAAAATCGCTGTTGCCATGCTAAAAGTAGTGAGGCAAGAGGTGAAGGTGCAAGGACTGCGCTTGCTGACAGACTGTTGGTATATGAACTGGACGCTAATGCAACCCGTTCTGGAAATGGGCTATGAAGTAGTAGGGCAAATCCCGTTAAACCGGGCATTGTATGCCTTACCGTTGGAGTCCACTGCAAAAAAACGTGGGCGACCCAAAAAGTATGGCATCAAAATGACGCCCCCGGAAGTGGAGAAGCTACCGGAATATCAAACAACCGTAAGAATATACGGCAGATTTCGAAAGATACGTTATCGCACCCGGGTATGTCGGGCTCGCTTCCTGAAAGGCCGCAAGGTTCGGGTTGTCTGGGGTCGGTTTGAAAATGATAAAGGACTGACAGAAAGCCGTATATTCATTGCAACCAATACTGGACTTGAAGGTATAGACATCCTTCGTATTTATGCGAAAAGATGGCCGGTTGAACCCATGTTTCAGCAAATTAAACATTCATTTGGTTGCCGCCAGTTATGGCAGCAAAAGCTGAGAACTCTGTTGCGGTGGATGCATCTGAAGATGGCTGGATACGCATTATTGCAACTGTTGACCGTCTGTAAAAATCAAGCAAGCGTGGGCATTTCAAGGATTCCTTGGCGGGATCAGGATACAACCACCGCTGGCATGCTAAGATTTGCACTCGCAGGAATTATCCCCAGATTACCTATTCGTGAGGGCTGGAACCGATATAGCCAAAAATATGAGTTCAATTTTAATAGTTTGACTGACGGAATAGTCAAAGAAAAGAAAAAAGCGGCATAAATAGCGGCGACAACGCAATAATCAAGAATAATACCGAATCTGAAAAAACGTTTGGATGTATTTTTGCACACAATTTTTAAAATATAACCAAACGTTCATGTCATACTAACTCTAAAGTTAAGGACACTAAATACACCAAGGCTTTTCTTAAAATGCTTCGTGCTCTTCGTGTCCTTCGTGGTTTAAAAAAAGCCTTTTGTGACAACCGCAAGATGCCGGGAGCGAGAGGAAGCCCTATTCATCATTGAAGTTCGCATAGGCATCCGGCGCCAGATTCTCGAATCGGGTATATCTGCCGATAAAGGCCAGCCGGACACTGCCAATGGGGCCATTCCGCTGCTTGCCAATAATAATCTCGCCAACATTCTTATATTCGGTATCCGGGTTATACACCTCATCCCGATAGATAAACATGATGACATCCGCATCCTGCTCTATGGCACCAGATTCCCGGAGGTCCGAGTTTACCGGGCGTTTGTTGGGACGTTGTTCCAGAGATCGGTTGAGCTGGGACAGGGCAATCACAGGCACATTAAATTCTTTGGCCAGCGCTTTTAAGGACCGTGAAATTTCTGAAATTTCGTTGGTTCTTCCTTCGCTGAATCCGGGAATCTGCATCAACTGAAGGTAGTCAATCATGATCATGCCGATATCCCCGTGCTCCCGGACAATCCGGCGCACCCGTGACCGCATTTCCTGGGGACTGATGCCGGCGGTATCATCAATAAAGAGCTTTCGGTCTTTGAGGCGTTCTACGGCAGACAGTAATTTAGGCCAGTCATCTTCTTCCAGCTGGCCGCTACGGGTTTTTGACTGGTCAATGCGCCCCAGTGATGACAGCATACGCATCATCAACTGTTCACCGGGCATTTCCAGACTGAATACCACAACGCCTTTGTCGGATGCCAGCAGGGCATTTTCCACCAGGTTCATGGCAAAGGTGGTTTTACCCATGGAGGGACGGGCGGCCACGATAATCAAATCCGATGCCTGAAGGCCGGAGGTCATTTTATCGAGGTCTGAAAATCCGGTGGTAACACCGGTAATGGCATCGCCAGCATTGAACAGCTCATCAATTTTCCGAACGGTCTTATCAAGAATTTCCCGAATACCAACGGGGCCACCGGATTTTGGCCGTTCTTCGGCAATATTGAAAACCAGGCGCTCGGCTTCGTCCAGAACCTCCTGGCTGTTCCGTCCTTCCGGATTATAGGCGCGGTCAGCTATTTTCTGGCTGGCGTTGATCAACTGCCGTAGCATGGAGCGTTCGTAGATAATCTCGGCATAGGCACGGATATTGGCGACACTGGGCACATTCCCTGCCAGTTCGGTGATATAAACCAGGCTTCCGGCATTATCCAGCTCCCCCTGGTTTTCCAGCGTTTCCGCCAGTGTCAGGGGATCAAAGGGTTTGCTGTCGGCAGACAGTCGGGAAATGGCTTCATAAATTAATTTGTGGCCGGGATGATAAAAGTCATTGGTGGTTATTTTATCCACTACCTGATCCCAGGCCTGGTTATCGAGCATCAGGCCGCCCAGGACAGATTGTTCTGCTTCTATGGAATGCGGAGGGGTTTTGATGTTTGTGGTCGCTTCATCAATCGGCAGTTCGCGTTCCCGGGTTAGAGCTTCAAGCATGATAACCGTCTGATCAGGTGGGTGACATCATAAAAGAATACCCTCTGCCAATAAAAAATAGTAGAGAGTAGGGGGCAGGTATTATCTGATTACCCTGTGAATACAGAACAGCCCGCCACTTTCCGGGAAAGTATACGGGCTGTATCTGAAGGTTTGTCAGTACTGCTGGAGTACTCGTCTGCCGCCTATCCCGAGCAGGATATTCATGGCAGACTGTCAGCGCGATTACTCGGCTTCAACAAATACCTTGATGTTTGCAGCAACGTCTGTGTGCAGCTGAATGGCTACATCGTATTCGCCAATTGCGCGAATAGGACCTTCCGGCAGGCGGATTTCGCTCTTGGCGACTTCAACGCCGGCAGAAGTGATCGCTTCAGCCAGGTCACGAGGACCGATGGAACCAAACAGTTTACCTTCATCACCCGCCTTGGCGGTCAGGGTCAGTTCGATTTCAGCCATTTCAGCGGCACGCTTGGTGGCGTTGCCCAGCTTCTCGGCGGCTGCTTTTTCCAGCTCGGCGCGGCGAGCTTCAAAAGCTTCCAGGTTGTCCTTGTTGGCAGGCACGGCCTTACCAAAAGGAACCAGAAAGTTACGACCGTAACCGGCTTTTACGGTTACCTTGTCGCCCAGGCTGCCAAGATTGGCAATTTTTTCAAGCAGGATTACTTCCATTGCTTAAGCCTCTTACTCTTTAAAGCGTGAAAACACTATTTTTATCATTCTGGACATGCCTGGGTCAGGTCGGCTAATGCATTAGAGCCGTGCCCAACCCTCAGGCCGTTTTGCTCCTGTCAGCCCTGGTTTGCCCGATTGGCAACGCGGGACCGAAAGTCAAATAGACTGTCAAGACAGGCTGTCAAAACAATAACCGGGTATGCCAGCTGCGTGAAAAGCACCACCATTACATAGAAAACGGCAAGCCATTGGATTCCCCGTTTTCTGAGTGCTACCAGTCCATGTACCAGGGATACCCCGGCGATGAACAAAGGCAGTGAAGCAATGGGTACTAACACCACCATGACGGGGGATAGTGCCGATCCGGCCACAGTCAGTGCCAGCAGCAGCATGCTGGATAACACCGGCAGGCGGATTCGCTGGAACTCTTCGCGGAAACCGCCAGGGTTATACAGCGAGGACTGCCAGGACCTTGCCAGAATCAATCCGAGTATGCAGCTCACCAGGTTGAACCAGGTCAGCATGCCTATCACGCCATAATGAATCAGTGGTTTCAGGATCTCGCCCAAGTCTGCCGGTGTTTTACCCGCCTGCTTGAGAAAAGTCCCCAGGAACTCCATAACCATCGCTGACAACTGGGACACCTGGGCCGGTGCCAGCTGAGACAGAACAAAGGCCATGGCTCCGCCAACCGGCAATAGTGCCAGCAGGGTTTTCTGCCAGGAGACTGTGACCCGTAACACTGAAGCCAGCGATACGGTTGCCAGCAGTCCCATCACTACGCTGTACTGTCCCATTGCAGCCCAGGCAATGCCGGGTAACAGGGCCCACATCAGTACCTTGAAGCCCTGGTCAAAGCCTCTGCGAAGCAGAACCAGGGAAACAATAGCAGCACTGATCCAGAACAGCATGGGTATGCAGGCAAAAAGTGCGGACAGAATCACGGCCTGTTTGGGGCCGCGCATAGCCAGTTCCGCCAATCCACGCATCAGTTATATACCCTATGTCCAGAGATCAGTGACGATCGCAGTATGGCAGCAGCGCAATGTAGCGCGCGCGCTTGATGGCGGTCGCCAGCTGACGCTGGTAACGGGCCTTGGTGCCTGTGATACGGCTGGGTACAATTTTACCAGTCTCAGTCACATAGGCTTTCAGTGTGTTGAGGTCTTTGTAATCGATCTCTTTCACATCTTCAGCAGTAAAACGGCAGAACTTCCTGCGACGGAAAAAACGTGCCATAACAACGTCTCCTTGAATTCAAGCTAAATGGTGTCCATAGGCCTGTGGTGTCATTCCCCGCTAGATGGCCACCGGTTGTTCCGGCACCAGGCAGGGGTTAGCCACAAGGCTAATGGCAATTACTCTGCAGCTTCTTCAGTCTGTTCAGCTGGCTGAGCGTCTTCACGGGCTTCAGGTGCTTCACGTCTTGGGCGATCATCCCGACGGTCACGCTTTTCTTCAGCCTGCAGCATGATGGAGGACTCGGATACAGCCTCATCACGACGAATCACCATGTTACGGATTACCGCATCGTTGTAGCGGAAGTTTTCCGTCAGCTCTTTCAGGATTTCATTGTCACACTCGATGTTCATCAGAACATAGTGAGCTTTGTGGATCTTGTTGATTGGGTAAGCCAGCTGGCGGCGGCCCCAGTCTTCAAGACGGTGTACCTGACCACCGCTTTCAGTGATAGCGCGAGTGTAGCGCTCCACCATGGCAGGTACCTGCTCGCTCTGGTCAGGATGAACCAGGAATACAATCTCGTAATGACGCATCATTGGCTCCTTACGGGTTAAACAGCCTTCCGGATAAGCCGGTAAGGCAAGGAGATGCAGGAAAGAGCACTATAGAATAAAAAATCCAAAAGGGCGCAATCCGGCATATAAAGAGCGAGAATTCTATTGAACTGTGACTATGGTTGCAACCGGTAGCAGCGCCATTGGCATAAGGACGTATACTATTTATGGTTATGTTCGGGAATAAAAGGCACGCTATTAACCATCAACCATAATGCTCAGACCCGTTGACGTACGGCTTCAAACAGGCATACACCCGTAGCCACCGAGACATTCAGGCTGCTGACAGCCCCGGCCATGGGAATATAAATTAATGAATCACAATGATCACGGGTCAGGCGACGCATCCCTTTACCTTCTGCACCCATAACCAGGGCCAGGGAGCCTTTTAAGTCAGCCTGGTAAATATTGCCGGAGCTTTCACCGGCCGTGCCAATCACCCAGATGCCCCGCTCTTTCAGCCAGGCCAGGGTGCGGGATAAGTTGGTGACCTGAACCAGGGGAACCGTTTCAGCAGCCCCGCAGGCCACTTTGCTGGCAGTGGCATTAAGGCAGGCAGACTTATCCTTAGGGGCAATGACAGCATGAACACCGGCAGCATCTGCGGTGCGAAGGCAAGCGCCTAAATTATGAGGGTCAGTGACACCATCCAGAACCAGCAGGAACGGAGGCGTGTCCAGGCTATCCAGAAGATCCTCAAGATCGCCTTCCCGGTATACTTTTGCGGCTGCCACTTTTGCGACAATGCCTTGGTGAACCCCCTCTACCTTGGCATCCAGGCGGTTCCTTTCCACAAAACGAACGGCTATGCCCTGACCACGGGCATCATCCACAAGCTGGTTAATACGTTTGTCAGTCCGGCCCTTTTGAATCCAAAGCTCCAGGATACGTTCAGGCTTGGTTTCAAACAGGCTCTGCACAGCGTGCAGTCCAAAAATAAAATCGTTATTCATATACAGGGAGAAAATATCAGGATGGCTATTTGCGGGAATGATCTCAGCAAGTCAGGCTTGGATGAGAAGCACAGATAGTAGCAGAGCATTTGGTTCAACACTAACATGAGGTTTTATGAATTGCATCGCATCCGCTCAGCTCCTGGGTATAGTCAAAGACAAGCAAGTCCTGTTCTTCCATATTAACAATAACGCTCACAGACTGATCTTTAAACCAGGGGAAATCAGCATAGGGCAGAAACAGTTCCTGGCCAGTACGGGGAATAGCCAAAAGCTGTGAGCCAATATGTTGGTGATTTCCACTGCGGAGATATAGGTTCTATGGACTGATGATGTTCCCTGCTCAGTTTTTCCATCTCTTTCAGGGTTTATTACTGACAATTTCAAGAATTTGTTTGACCATATTGCGGGTTTCAGCATTCTCCTGCCTTCCCAGTGCTACTTCCTGCTCCAGTTTTTTCTGACCTTCCTGAAGGCTGGTTAACAAATCGCTGTGATGGGCCAGCTCACGACGTACTACCATGAATTGGGTTTCTGTTCGGTCCTCAAATTTTTTCATTTCCGCAAAGCCGTTGTCTACTTTTTTATCCAGACGATCAACCCGCTCAACCAGTGTATCGAACTCCGATCGATGTACGAACATTTCCTCAGCCTGACTCATGGTACTACCTCACGATTTTTCTTTTGCTGCGGACATTTCTTGTCTGCCAGCTCAGTCTAGGCAGTACGGTGTCACTTATCCACTTCCATAGGGGCTGGGTGTTATAAATATCTTCAGGGGCGTAATAACAGGGTTCCCATGCAGAAGAGGGTGTTGCAAAAACCTGAAATATACTCAATACCATCATTTTGTACAGGATGATGACGAATAAAATTCAAGGTTTCGCGACAGCTTTAGAGTCAAAGAAGTCAGCCCTTTCTATCAGGTGCACCGGGACTTTTCCCTGGCAAGTTCAAGGTTGTCCTATTAGCCTTTTCCAAGAGTCGAAGGCACTTGGTAACGTTGTTAAATAACCGGCCAAGTAAATGTTTTTGATACTAAACACCTTATGAAGTATTCCAGGAATTAATTGAAGTAGATATTATCTAAATCATGCGTTATGCACTTATCATTTGAATTCAGGAGTTTAAAGCCAGATGTTTGAAATTAAGAGAAAAGTAACCGTTTTCCTTATGACGCTACTGCTAATACCAAAAGGGTTGGCAGATAACTATTTAATCAATTTGATTCCAGAGTATGAGGGGGCCACTATCTGGAAAACAACAGGTATCCTGAGCAGTTTTTTTAATTCTCAGGCTTACCCTTATATTCTGGAGTATAGAGAACAGCTTTACCCACTAATAAAAATTGAAGTCATACAACAAAGTCAGAGTATCTTAAATTTAGTTTATCCCGCAGGGTTTCCAACCGCTCCAAATGTAGCCATTTTAATCTCAAGACTAAATAGTTTATTTGAAAGAAACTATAATGATCTTCTCCTTATGATAAACCATCTAATGCCAATCGCACATTCTAACGACTATAATAAGCCTGCAATCTGGACGTCAGCACCATACCACCCTAGGGGGGGGGGGGGCAACGGGCGGAATGAGGAGTATTAGCCGACTAGAGAGCAACTTACCTCGTTCCCAGCATCCCGAGGTTGTCGCAAAACGAATGCAGTGCGCACAAAACGAAATTGATTCTCTTTTTTTTTAACCACAGCACCCTAAAGGGCATAATAAAGACACGGAGACACAGAGTTTTTTATCTTTAAACTATAATTATCCGTTTCTTTGTACGACCATCATGGAAGGTGGAATTGCCGAAAAATAGTGGAATGCTTATCGGCCCTCCGTTGTTAATAAAATATCTTTTGCGACAACTTCTCCCCACCGGGAATTCCAACGGGAATTTAAGCTCATTCAATAGCAGTATGGACTACACTAGTTTTAATTATGGTTGAAAGGCAATAGCTCTTGCTGACGAACCATTATTTTTCAAATCAAGCCCTTGGCATACACTTTTTTAAGTACCCACTCAAAAGAAATCAGATACTCTTATCCGGCTAGGTCAAATACGCGCTCTACCTCTTTATCAAATTCTTTGAAGTGTATTATTGCTACTGGGTGGTAGAAGAGATTATTTGCACGATTTATGAATACCAGTAATCTTTATTTAAACATAAGATAGCCTGTGAGGTTCTTCAGAGATAATCTCTCTAATGCCGTTTTAGGTGAGGAATTACTAATAGTCTTGTGAACTTTCATTTTCAATGATACTTAATATTTCATCTGGGTGCTCTAGCACAAGATCATCTCTTTTAGTTAATTCTGAATACTCAATTTTATATTCTCCTTTTTCATTAACAGAGTAGCTAAATGATGATAACTCGAAACAAATATTGCGCTTTTTACCAGGATAAGAAACTATAAGCTTATAATGATCAGCAACAGGGTAAATAGTCCATTTCACAATACTTGGGCAGCCAAACGAACCCTCTGAATAAGAGTAATATCTAAGCGTGTATGTTAGAGCAGCAACTGAGCTTGTAGTATAAAGAAGTACAATCAGAGCAAAAGCTTTTATTAAAGAAGGGTACATGTGCAACTACTTCAAAATTTAGACTAATCACAATATAGTCAATAAACATAATTAGAGATAATTGATTGGAGGGACATCCACAAAATTTTCGTTACAATTCAAGGTTAAATTAATGGATGTCCCAAAATTAATTGATTACGTAGTCTATACGCCCCATGCTGGAGCAGATCTGTCTCCATGGTCTGATTTTAATCAGCTTCACCAACACCACTGGGCGATCGAAGAGTATCACCGAGCCTTAAAGCAACTCTGCAACATTGAGCGCTTTCAGGTGAGAGGCGAGCAACAGGTCAGGAATCATATTTTTGCTGCTATCTTTGGGCATACCTGTCTTCAGGCTATGAAAGTATCGCAGTCACTCAGAAGCATCTACAGCGTTAAGAAAGATGCACTCAAGGATGCTACCTTGGACTTCATCAGGAGTTTCTCTGAAGGTAAAGATTGGTTGAAACCATCTTTTATCAGAGCCGTCAATGCGTAAGTTCTATTTAAGTTAAAAATACTATGCCCCTTCCTGCTTTCCTCTCTCAATATTTTGCCTCGCACATAAATCCGTGTGCTACCCTACTTTTCATCGGGCATTCCTTTGCGAAGAGAAAGGGATTTTTTAATCTTGCTGCGGGGAAATAGTTTTTATGAACAATGCTTACGGGGATAAAATAAATGATAAACATACATAATATATATACACTAATACCCCTGATGTTATTTACATTGTCTACTTCTTTCAATTTAACCATGGCAGGTAACTTCGACCAAAAAGACAATAAAAATGCTCAGGTCTGGGTAAGAAACAAAGACAACCCTAGGCATGAAGAACCTTATGATTTTCATAAAGGCTTTATGAACTCCATGAAAGCAAGCTCACTTTTAAAATTTGAATTTTATGCCTCGGAGAGAGTTCTACGGCCACCCCTCCCTAAAATGACAGATATGTCTTATAAACCAACCTCAATATCGATGCTGTCTGATGATAAAATAATCATGCTGGTAAAAGGCAGCAAAAACAAGAATACACCTCATAATCTTCAAGTCTTTTTTTCTTACTATTGCTCCGAACAGGAGAAATGGCGTGATCATAATGTTGTAAACCTTCCAGGCCTGGACGATGTTCATAATGGAAAAGTCATGATTGAAGCAATATCAGAAAATAGCTTTGCAGTTCTTTATGGGGGAGAAAAATCCAGTTATAGAGTTTATGTATATAAAAAAGAGGAAGAAGGTAAAGTAGCTCAAGATAATGAGACGTGGGGGCTACCTACTCAAACGCACCTGTATACAGATGACAAGCATTTACAATGCGGTATATTTATGAAATGCCTGACGCCAACACTCTTGGCAGTGAGTACAACGCATCCAGAGAATGGCGATGATTTTGGTTTGCATAAGTAGGTCATAGTTTGGTTTCAAATAAACTGGATGTTCGGCCAGTACGAGAAATCTACTTCTTGATCTAACGATCAGATAGCTATTGAATGATACATTTACTCTATTATAAAGAGAGTACTGGTCTTTAAATCCCTCTCCCTATGAAGTACGTCACTACAATCACTGATGAAGCTGTTTTATTAACTTTGAAATTCGCCAAACACTACGGACCTCTGAGATGTATAAGGGAAAGAGCCCATAGCCTTTTATTGAGCAATCGTGGCTTTACCCTTGAGCAAATTGCCGAAATACTTGAAATTAGATATCAAACTGCTTCTCAGTGGATTGATGATTGGGAAGAATATGGTATTCGTGCCTTGTACAAGGGGCATGGTGGCGGTAGGCCGTGCATATATGACGAATCCGAAGTGCAACGCATAAAAGAATTAGTGGCTGAAGAGCCTCGTCGCTTATCGTATGTCAAATCCAAGATCGAGGATGAAACCGGTAAATCTTCATCAAAAATTACTCTGGCAAACATTGTAAAAAAGCAGGGCTGGTTTACAAAAGACTCCGTAAATCATGCAAACATAAACGGGACGAAGAGCAATTCCATGACTGTAAAACTGCTCTGAAAGATGCCCAGGAAGCCGAGAGCAAAGGGTTAATCAATTTATTTTATTTTGATGAGTCCGGCTTTACCCAGGAACCTTGTGTGCCATACGGTTGGCAGGAAAAAGGAAAGCAGCTCAGAATACCATCAGTCAAAAGTAAACGCATCAACGTACTGGGGTTTATGAACCGAAGCTGTGAGCTATTTCATTATCCTGTTGTGGGTTCAGTGAATAGCGATACGGTGATTGCGGCCTTTGATGACTTTGCAGAGAAAATGGCAGATGAAAAATACAGCTCAAATGATCGTTACACGGTAGTTATGGTGGATAATGCCAGCATTCACACCAGCAAAAAGTTTTGTGCCAGAATTGATGACTGGATGATTGAAAAGAAATTGCTGGTCTGCTTTCTGCCAACATATTCACCTGAGCTCAACCTGATTGAAATCCTGTGGAGGAAAATAAAGTATGAATGGCTCAACCTCTTGTCAATCAAGAGCTTTGCGGAATTTGAAAAAGAAGTTGAACGGGTGCTTTTTTCATTTGGAGAGGAGTATATGATCTCATTTTCTAATACTGTCCGACTGGATGGTTAAATTATTCGAAAGCAATCTATACACTACTTATATGGAAAAAACACCCTGATGAAAGCTGGGAGCTTATGAGAGTCGACACAAACAGTGAGTTAATCGATGATGTTGTTTTATTAAAATCAAGAGAAAACAGTGATGGTATACTTGTCACATCAGGAGTAAAAGGTTTCAATTCAATAACCGGATGTGCTACCACCTCTATAACCACATATAAACTAGAGAGCAATACTATAGGTGATCTAGCTTCTGTTACCCGTATAAATAAAAAAGATATATCAGTATTATACAGCTATTCCCGTGACATCAATTAAATCACTGCAACAGCAAGGCTTACAGTAAATTCCAAATGGAGTGATTTCGCACAAAATAACGTCTACTTTTGATAGGGATACTTTATCAATGGCTGTCTCTCATGGCTTATCCATTCCAAAAAAGTCGTAAGCATCTTTGTGCAAACAGTTTAATTACTACGATTTCTGAAAGTTATGAGCAAATTCCAGATGTCCGACCAAACAAGGATTCCAGAAAAATAACAATACATGATGCCTCCATGTCCGCTTTTGCCATGATGCATCTCAAGTACCCATCGCTCCTCTCGTTTGAGCGTGATAAAACAGAGCAAGAAGTAAGGCATAACCTTGAGCACCTGTATCAGATAAAAAAACGTGCTCCCTGTGATACCAGTATGCGGGAAATCCTGGATCCAATAGATCCCGTAGAGTTCAAAAAGCCTTTTAAGACATTGCTGTCTAACGTCCAAAGGGGCGGATTACTGAAGGCATTCGAATTTCACTGCGGGAACTTGAAAAATCACTACTTGCTCCCGATCGATGGAACTGGGCTATTTTACTCCTGCAATAATAAAAAACCTTGTCAGGAGTGCTGTACTAAAAATAAGGGAAAGGCCAACGAAGCTCACTACCACCAGTTAATGGCAGCATGCATTGCTCACCCGGATCAAAAAACAGTCTTGCCATTGGCACCGGAAGCCATAGTTTGCCAGGACGGTTCGACCAAAAATGACTGTGAAAAAAATGCCATTAAACGGTTGTTTGCCACCATACGAGAGCATCACCCACGTCTAAAGTTCGTTATTCTTCTGGACAGTCTTTATGCTGACAACCCCACTGTCCAACTGATTAAGAGTTATGGCTGGCATTACATCATTGTCGCGAAAGATGGCAACCATGCCTCGCTGGTTGAAGCGATGGATGAGCTGGATAAAGAAGGAAAAGTTCACCGTGCTGAAAAAGTTAATGAAGAGACTGGAATTAAGTGGTGGTTTCGCTATGCCAATGACGTCAGGCTGAACAAGGCAAAATATGCAGAACAGGTTAATGTGCTTGATTTTGTCGAAACCGATAAAAAAGGTAAACAGCATATCTGGTGCTGGGTGACTGATATTCCGCTTAACGAAGAAACCATAGAACCCGTCATGAAAGGAGGGCGCTGCCGATGGCATATTGAGAACCAGACGTTTAACACCCTGAAAAATCAAGGCTACGATCTCGAACATAACTACGGTCACGGTGAGAAGCACTTAGCCACAAATCTGGCCTATCTGACGATGCTTGCTTTTCTCGTAGATCAAATACAGGAACTGTGCTGTCCCCAGTTTCAGGAAGCTTTAAGAACCCGCTCAAAAGGAGTCCGTATAGCATTATGGAAATGGATACAGGGCTATTTTTTGCATTGGCTGATAAAAACGTGGGAGGGGCTTTTTTACACAGTAACTCATGGTATTGAAGAGAAAAGGGTGATTCCATTCGATACATCATAACCGGCCATATCGTAGCTACGTTCAGGGGTGACATTTTTTCTTTAAAGCTCCGCTTTGTTAATTGGCGGCTCAGTTTTGATCGGCTTCATTATTTTTGCTGCCTTATTGTCAATACCAACGATCATCGACGTTCATCATGCGGGAATAGCTGATATAGGCTCTTTGGAATAAGTAGTGTATAGATTGCTTTCGAATAATTTAACCATCCAGTCGGACAGTATTAGAAAATGAGATCATATACTCCTCTCCAAATGAAAAAAGCACCCGTTCAACTTCTTTTTCAAATTCCGCAAAGCTCTTGATTGACAAGAGGTTGAGCCATTCATACTTTATTTTCCTCCACAGGATTTCAATCAGGTTGAGCTCAGGTGAATATGTTGGCAGAAAGCAGACCAGCAATTTCTTTTCAATCATCCAGTCATCAATTCTGGCACAAAACTTTTTGCTGGTGTGAATGCTGGCATTATCCACCATAACTACCGTGTAACGATCATTTGAGCTGTATTTTTCATCTGCCATTTTCTCTGCAAAGTCATCAAAGGCCGCAATCACCGTATCGCTATTCACTGAACCCACAACAGGATAATGAAATAGCTCACAGCTTCGGTTCATAAACCCCAGTACGTTGATGCGTTTACTTTTGACTGATGGTATTCTGAGCTGCTTTCCTTTTTCCTGCCAACCGTATGGCACACAAGGTTCCTGGGTAAAGCCGGACTCATCAAAATAAAATAAATTGATTAACCCTTTGCTCTCGGCTTCCTGGGCATCTTTCAGAGCAGTTTTACAGTCATGGAATTGCTCTTCGTCCCGTTTATGTTTGCATGATTTACGGAGTCTTTTGTAAACCAGCCCTGCTTTTTTACAATGTTTGCCAGAGTAATTTTTGATGAAGATTTACCGGTTTCATCCTCGATCTTGGATTTGACATACGATAAGCGACGAGGCTCTTCAGCCACTAATTCTTTTATGCGTTGCACTTCGGATTCGTCATATATGCACGGCCTACCGCCACCATGCCCCTTGTACAAGGCACGAATACCATATTCTTCCCAATCATCAATCCACTGAGAAGCAGTTTGATATCTAATTTCAAGTATTTCGGCAATTTGCTCAAGGGTAAAGCCACGATTGCTCAATAAAAGGCTATGGGCTCTTTCCCTTATACATCTCAGAGGTCCGTAGTGTTTGGCGAATTTCAAAGTTAATAAAACAGCTTCATCAGTGATTGTAGTGACGTACTTCATAGGGAGAGGGATTTAAAGACCAGTACTCTCTTTATAATAGAGTAAATGTATCATTCAATAGCTATCTGATCGTTAGATCAAGAAGTAGATTTCTCGTACTGGCCGAACATCCAGTTTATTTGAAACCAAACTATGACCTACTTAATCAATTACTCCAAATGTACAGCTGACTAGCTGTAAATATAAGGCAGAAAAAATAACTATTTTTTTCTTTATTTTATTTTTTAAAAAATTATTAACTATGCACATAATTCACGATATGGGATAGCACTTAACGCCGCTAACACGGGTTGATAATTGATTGTGACTTTTGCATTAGAATGCCGTAAGCCTGCAAAAGGCGCAAGCAGTTGGTGGTAAAACTAGAAAGACATCCACAAACTTATCGTTGCAAATCAAGGTCAAATTAATGGATGTCCCAAAATCAAAAATCACCAAAATCAAAAATCACATCCCAAAATCACAATTGAAAATCAAATTCTAATTAATGGATGCCCTCAAAATAAAAAATATCTAACTCCTGCTGCATTGAGGGATTACTACTATACTTTTGTTTTACTTTGGGCATTGCTTGGTCGAAATAATGTGTCACCAAAACAGGGTTTTGAAGCCTGAAATTATCCATGCGATAGATGGCTGCAAGAAAAGTAAATCTTATTTTATTGTTCTCATCTGCTCATCTTTTTTTTGCGTGAGTGTTTTTGCTACTGGCGGGCAAGAATGGGACGCTATCCCTATTTTAAATAAAGGAATCTTGGTATTAAATGGAAGCATTCAAGAGCTAACCTGTTTCAAATCAGAAATCAATTGCAAGTTATCACGCTTTCCAAGTGAAACAGAAAAAAGGAAAAGGGAAATTAAAAAATCCAGAACTAGATTTTTGACATCATTTATTGGTGAAAGGGGAATGCAAAAAGATCCATTAGATATAGCTCTTTCAATTGCTTTTTATAATGAAAAATACTGGGGACAACAAAAAGGAGTAGATAGGTTGTTCTTTATACCTCTTGAAAGTGATCAGGATATCAAATCAGTTATGCTAATAGATACACATAATTACATGTTTAAAATGGGAACGAATCTGTTTTTTTTAACCTTAATTAATGGTCAGTGGTACTCGACTTTAGAGTTACCAAAGAACAATAGTACGATTTTCATCTGAAATCGGTTAATAGCAACCATCTCCAAACAAAATACAAAGATGGTTGCTATGCTCACTTCAGATCATAAAGAGATCCTCCGGGAGCTTGCCTTATATACAACGTTTCTTGCTTCAGCGCTATCCCCAACAGCAGTACCTACGTTCTGCGAACTTCTTTTTGGCTGCATGCTATCCGGGCAAGGCTTTGTCACTCAGGCGCTGTTATCTATTAATAACTTTCAATGCGTATGGAGCAGTTACCACCATTGGCTCTCTCAAGGCAAGTGGCGGTGGAGGAGCCTCGCATGCCGGCTCATTCAGCTGGTATGCTCAAAAGTACCACGGGGTGAACTTATCAACATTGGTCTTGATGATTGGGTGGTGGAGCGTTTTTCTGACAAGGCTCCCGCTTGCCGAACCCATCACCAGCACAGTAAAAAAAGGAACCGGCCAACGTATATCTGGGGACAATGCTGGGTATCCCTGGCTGTTGTATTTGAGCGGGCTAAAGATGAAGTATTTACTGCCATCCCTGTGCTTTCCTTTCCATCTCCTGCTTCAGGCAATGCCAGTAAGCTAAAAATCGCTGTTGCCATGCTAAAAGTGGTGAGACAAGAGGTGAAGGTGCAAGGACTGCGCTTGCTGACAGACTGTTGGTATATGAACTGGACGCTAATGCAACCCGTTCTGGAAATGGGCTATGAAGTAGTAGGGCAAATCCCGTTAAACCGGGCATTGTATGCCTTACCGTTGGAGTCCACTGCAAAAAAACGTGGGCGACCCAAAAAGTATGGCATCAAAATGACGCCCCCGGAAGTGGAGAAGCTACCGGAATATCAAACAACCGTAAGAATATACGGCAGATTTCGAAAGATACGTTATCGCACCCGGGTATGTCGGGCTCGCTTCCTGAAAGGCCGCAAGGTTCGGGTTGTCTGGGGTCGGTTTGAAAATGATAAAGGACTGACAGAAAGCCGTATATTCATTGCAACCAATACTGGACTTGAAGGTATAGACATCCTTCGTATTTATGCGAAAAGATGGCCGGTTGAACCCATGTTTCAGCAAATTAAACATTCATTTGGTTGCCGCCAGTTATGGCAGCAAAAGCTGAGAACTCTGTTGCGGTGGATGCATCTGAAGATGGCTGGATACGCATTATTGCAACTGTTGACCGTCTGTAAAAATCAAGCAAGCGTGGGCATTTCAAGGATTCCTTGGCGGGATCAGGACACAACCACCGCTGGCATGCTAAGATTTGCACTCGCAGGAATTATCCCCAGATTACCTATTCGTGAGGGCTGGAACCGATATAGCCAAAAATATGAGTTCAATTTTAATAGTTTGACTGACGGAATAGTCAAAGAAAAGAAAAAAGCGGCATAAATAGCGGCGACAACGCAATAATCAAGAATAATACCGAATCTGAAAAAACGTTTGGATGTATTTTTGCACACAATTTTTAAAATATAACCAGACGTTCATGTCATACTAACTCTAAAGTTAAGGTCAGTGGTATATTCAAGAGATATATACCCATTACTTACTTGGCAGAGAGGCCGGAGGCGAAAAAGGGACATCTATTAATTGAGTTCTGATTTTTAACGAAATTATTATGGGTGTCCTTCAAATTCTCGAATACTATCGTCCGCTACCTGAACTGGATCAGTGGATACGTCGGCGAATCCGCTGCTGTTTTATGAAACAATGGTGTCGTCCGAAAACCCGTATCCGCAACCTGATCCGGCTGGGTGTAGACCGGCGCAGAGCTATCAGTATAGGTTTAAGCAGTAAAGGCCCTTACCGGCTTGCGAAAACCTATGCGGTACAACTGGGTCTGAACGACAGGTTTCTGGCAACAGCAGGGCTTGTTTCCCTGAAAGACTTATGGGTCAGGTTTCACTACCTTCAGTGAACCGCCCGGTGCGGACCCGCATGCCGGGTGGTGTGGGGAGAGCTGGAGAGAAGCCAGCTCTTACCCGATTATGCATACTCTGAAGCTTTTGACAGAAGTAGGCAAAAGGTGAAAGTTTTATTAATTGGAGCTGTTCTATCCGCACAGATTTTTCCGGCAATGGCAAATGAGAACTGTGCAATTTGTTTGGCAGCTATGCATAACTCAAAGACTTTGGAATGTGGGCACAAATTTCATCCCTCTTGCATTGGCGATTGGCTTGCAAGAAATGTGAATTGCCCAATATGTAGAGATACGGATATAACTGCAATGATGGAGGAAATAGGAAAGTTAGTGCATGAATCACAAAATCCAAATCTTACACCAGAGCAAGCGCAAGAAATATTGGATCGACTGAAGCTTTTACAGGAACAGTTACAAATAAACATGCAGTAGATTAAGGGCATAACGCCGCCTTCAGCGGTGCAGGCGCGTTAGCGACTGCGTCCGCTGAAAGGCTTTGTTATGTGGCTGGACGAGGCTCAAAGCTGATTTTGACTTTATAGCCAATAGCTTTGGCATAGTCTTCTATTGTGGAAAGTTTAGGAGACATTTTAGAATTGACGTTCTCAAGCCTTGAGATATTGCTTTTCTGAGTGTTAAGAATGTCTGCCAGCTCTTCCTGTGTCAGACCTGCCTCTTTCCGAAGAGATATGAGCTTTTTCCTCAGCTCGTAAGCAAGCTCTTGCTGCTCGTACTCTTCGCGAACTTTAGGGTCAGCAAGCGCTTTTTTCTTAAAGTTTGAAAATGATGGCCTACTCATCTTTTGACCTCCTTCATTCGTTTTTTTGCAAGGTCTAGCTCTTTCTTGGGTGTTTTCTGAGACTTTTTAATGAACGAGTTAAGAATGATAATTTCTTTCCCCTTCACCATACAGTACAGAGAACGACCAATACCCTCCTGACCTTTAGCTCGAATTTCAAAGAGACCGTCGCCCATAGGGGCTGTATAAGGTTTACCAAGGCCTGGGCCAAATTCTTCAATCATTTCAGCTATATGGATGAAGTTAGCCAAAATACCTTTGGGAAATCTTAAGGTCTCCTCCTCTACCTTCTCGTTATAAAACGTAATTTTCCACTTCATACTCTCAGGTTATCATATATGATAACTTTAACAAGAAAAAGTTCCCTAGAATTTGTTGAATTCTGAAAGAAGCCACATAACGCCTTGCAGCAGCGGCGTGCCGATAGGCACGTCCAGCCCCGAAGGGGCGATGCTGGCTGCGATTGTTAGGTTTCGTTGTATTGATCCACTTTTTTCAGCATATCAACCATAAAATCATCTATCTCTGTTGGCATTGGTGCTCTTATCTTAAATTTGTAATCACCTACATTCTCTGCCGTCGTAACCTCTGTTGTTCCTTCCTCATGCTTACCGATTACTTTGAAGCCATTTCTTTTATACCAAGATAAAGATTTCGGGGTTGCAAACGCATGAAATTCTTTATTACCTTTTGCAGCCTGCAAAAGTTTTCTTCCAATGCCTTTTGCTCTAAAAGCTTCAGCAACGATTATTGCCTCTATGCGCTGAATTTCAGTACTATCAGTATTAGTGCAAACGATCATTCCCAAAGGCATGCCCTGTGGGTTTTCAGCCAAGATCATTCGAGACAATCCTTCATCAATCATCATTTGAGTTTTGGTTAGCTCTCTATATCTTCTCTCAACTGACCAACCAAGGGCTGATTGCATTTCCACTCCGTAAAATGTAGCAAGCATCAATGATGCAGCCATATCTCCAAAAAGATTTCCTTTTTTTACTTCTCTAAGATACATACTGTTGCCATGCATGCCACACCATCCGCTGCTTTGCTAAATATAAATGACACTCATAATATCACTACGACACTGAGTAGAGAAACCTAACGCCTTGCAGCAGCGGCGCGAGCCGCAGGCGAGCGTCCAGCCCCACAGGGGCGATGCTGCCTGCGATTGTTAGGTGTTAATCCCCAGACTCACGGGTATCATAGCATTTTTCTTTTATGTACAGAAAATTACCACTTTCCGGCATAAGTAGGAATTGACGTTTATTTTTACACTCAGCACAAACTTGAATAAACTCTCCTTGTTCTGTTTTATTTTTATTATATGAGAAATGGGTTAAGAGAGTAGACTGAAAATATTTACTTCTAGGATATGATACAATTAAATTCCACATGTAATCAGAAAGTGGATAAACAGTCCAAGTAACGAATTCATGGTTGCTAGAATTCAGATAACCTAATTCAAAAAATTTTGGATCAGCTCTAATAAAAGACCCATATAAACATAAAACCATAAGGTAAAATTTTGAATATTTTGAAAACATAAAGCCAATATTCTTTCTGTAGAGAATCATGGTTATATGGTAGTTCACTATTTCTTATACACCTAACAGCTATTATCTCTCAACCGAGCGATATTGGATAATAGCCGCACTACCCAGATATCCCCCGATCACGCTTCATATACCCGCAACCTGCGGGGTATTATTTCACAAACACCGCAGCAGTAACCAACTGATAATAAAGATAAAAAACCTGATATTCATATTTCTCTCCAATATTTTTCGTTTGAGTTATTTGCAAAATGGGGAAATGCGCCAATAATACTGTATAAAAAAACAGTTGTTAAGGTATTCACATGTCAGTTCGCTTTATGGACAGTGTGCGAAACACACTGCGAGTTAAACGCTACAGTTATCAAACCGAAAAATCCTATTGCTATTGGATCAAATACTATATTCGCTATCACAATATGAGACACCCTAATGAGATGGGACCTGATCATGTTATGCAATTTTTAACGTACCTTGCAGTTCAGAGGCATGTTTCAGCATCTACCCAAAATCAGGCGCTGAATGCCCTTAATTTTCTCTACGTTCAGATAGTTGGCAGACCTTTAGGCGATGTTCGAAAAGCAGCACGCGCCAAAAAGCCTCCCAGAATACCCGTTGTTTTCGAGCGCCATGAGATAAAGGCGCTATTTGATGTTGTCCACCCTGATCACAAGCTGCCTTTTCAGCTGATGTATGGCTCTGGACTGCGCTTGATGGAATGTCTTCGACTTCGGATTAAAGATATCGACTTTTATCGAAAAACGATTATTGTTCGCAGTGGTAAAGGCGGCAAAGACCGTATCACATTGTTGCCTGAGCCATTAATTCCCACTATTGAGCTAAAAATAAATCAAGTCAGTCATTACCACCGGGCAGATTTAGACGCTGGCTTTGGTGAAGTCTGGATGCCTGATGCACTGGCGAGAAAGTATCCCTCTGAAGCAGTCAGCTTGCACTGGCAATACCTGTTTGCTTCACATAAGCGTTCAATAGAACCCCGGTCAGGTAAAGAAATGCGCCATCATATTGATGACAGCACGCTGCAACGTGCGATAAAAAAAGCTATTCAAAAAGCATGCATTTATAAAAAGGGAAGCTGTCACACTCTACGCCACTCGTTTGCTACGCATCTTTTAGACGATGGCTATGATATCCGCACGGTGCAAGAGCTGTTGGGACATAAGGATTTAAAGACGACCCAGATTTATACCCATGTACTAAATCGGGGTGGCCATTCAGTGCATAGCCCGCTCAATAAACTTTAAATCCAGACACGCTACCGCTCTACCGAAAAGTTATTATTGCCCGCAGTGGAAAGGTGAAAAAGACCGTGTCACACTGTTGCCAGAGCCACTGATCCCCGCTATCCAGTTAAAGATTAACCAGGCAGGTCACTATCACAGGGCTGATCTGGATGCCTGATGCATTGACAAGAAAGCCCCCATCAGCAACATTTAGTCCGCACTGGCAGTATTTGTTTACTTCCCACCAAACCAGCTATAAATATCTCCAGATACGCTACCGCCCGGAGGCAAAGCCAACACCTTTAATGGGCTTGGCAGAGCAATAGGCCTCGGTAGCTCGGTTATTACAATTTTATCGTCGTATAGCTTACAAAATCCCTGATCTCATGTCCCTAACAGGTTCGGTAGAGGTATCCTTTGAGAAAACCTGATCCTGTGAGAGAACGTCATGAACCAGTTACTACCAGACGCTTTATACACCGCTGAACAAGTCCGGGAACTTGACCGGATCACTATTGAGGAGTTCGGAACAGAGGGCTTTGAGCTAATGACCCGGGCCGGTACTGAAGCGTTCCATAAAATGTGTCAAACCTGGCCTGCCCTCAAGGAGGGTAGCCTGAAGGTACAGGTATTTTGTGGTGCCGGTAATAATGGAGGCGATGGTTATATTATTGCGGGGCTTGCCAAGCAAAAAGGCATTCCGGTAACGGTCACTGCCCTTAAAGCACCGGAATTATTAAAAGGCGATGCCCACAAAGCCTGGGCTTTTTGTTATAGCCAGAAGGTAGACATCCAGCCTTTCTCAGAAACCACAACAATAACCGGTGACATTGTTGTAGATGCCCTGCTAGGCACTGGTCTTAGTGGCGATGTTAGTGGTGAATACCGGATCGCTATTGAAACAATAAACGCGGCTGGCAAACCGGTTATTGCGGTGGATATTCCCTCGGGTCTCTGTGCTGATACGGGCGCTATTCTCGGATCTGCCGTCTCTGCCACACAGACTGTGACGTTTATCGGCTTAAAACAGGGACTGATGACAGCAATGGGGCCAGAGCTGTGTGGTGAGCTCACCTATGCCTCCCTGGACGTTCCAATCGGGGTATTTACTAAACAACCTGCATCGTGTCAGAGAATTTCCCGAAAAAAATTGGCAGACTTGATACCACAGAGACCGAAACATGCCCACAAAGGGTTATACGGCCACATCCTTCTGGTTGGTGGAAATCAGGGTATGCCGGGAGCCATTATTATGGCTTCAGAATCAGCCCTGGCCTGTGGTGCTGGCAGGGTGACGGTTGCCACCCGCAAGGAACACCTGATGGCTTTAGCCATCCGCCGACCTGAACTTATGGCTCAGGGTGTTGACAATAGCCATGATTTAAACGCTATGATTCCTGGCAAAAGTGTCATGGTTATTGGACCCGGTCTGGGACAGGATCATTGGGCAAGAAGCTTGCTGAAAACCGCACTGGCTAGCCCTTTACCCCTGATTCTGGATGCTGATGCCCTCAATTTGATTGCGGATGATTCCCAATTGCTTTGTGATCGAAAGTCTCCGATGATTCTGACTCCACACCCCGGTGAAGCCGCCAGACTTTTAGGCACAACAGCCGATAAAATTCAGAAAGACCGCTTTAATGCAGCAATAGAAATAAGTCAGCGGTTTGGGTGTACAGTGGTATTAAAAGGGGCAGGGTCGTTGATAGCCTGTGGCCAGAACCTTCAGCTTTGTTCTGCGGGAAACCCCGGAATGGCTGTGGCAGGCATGGGAGATATCCTCAGCGGCGTGCTGGGAGCGTTGCTGGCACAAGACCTGGAACCAGAACAGGCTGCGGCGCTTGGCGTCTGGCTCCACTCAACGGCAGCGGATGACCTCGCGGCCGAGCAGGGTGAAATAGGTATGCTGGCAACAGCATTAATACCGGGGATCAGAAGCCGGTTAAACCGTTTGGTTAACCGGGAATAAGTAAGCATTTGGGCTGGGTAGAGGCATTGATGCAAGGCGGAACAGAACTTCTCATTGATAACGAAGAAGAAATGGTGCTTTTTGGCAGGCTGCTGGCAGAAGCCTGTAAAGGAGAAGGCATTATTTTTCTACAGGGCAATCTGGGCACCGGCAAAACCACATTTTGCCGGGGCGTACTGAATGCCCTGGGTCATCAGGGCGCAGTAAAAAGCCCCACCTATACTCTGGTGGAACCTTACGAGGTCAATGGCCAGAAGATTTATCATTTTGACCTTTACCGCCTTGCCGACCCTGAGGAACTTGAGTTTATCGGAGGCCGGGACTATTTTGAGGAGAAATGCCTTTGCCTGGTGGAATGGCCATGTCGCGGGGAAGGTGCCATACCCAGGGCAGACCTTGAGATCACCTTTGACTATAACCTGCCGGGGCGAACAGCAAGCCTTAAGGGGTTATCAGACTACGGTCAACAGCTTGCAGAGATTATCAGGGAGCAGTTCAGCCGAAACAGGGAGGCTGGATGTCATTAACGTCAAGGAAGGTATTAACCTTTTTCCGCCGTTTATTTTCCAAATCCAGAGTGGAGCAATCCTCCTTGGCGGAGGCACAGCCTCAGTCACGTGAGCGACGATTGTTTCTCTCCAGAACTGCCGGATCATTTTGCCTGCTGTTAGGTCTCTCAACTTTCAAAACAGAGCTGGCCTGGGCCATTTCAGCGCTGGTCAATGGTGTCCGGCTCTGGCGGTCACCGGATAAAACCCGGCTGGTTTTTGATGTTTCCAGTGCCGTTGCCCACTCTGAATTTTCCTTGAACAATCCCCAACGGCTGGTGATAGATATCAAGGATTCCAGGCTTAAAACCTCCCTGACTGCACTACCTCTCAAAAACACACCCATAAAAAAAGTACGCTATGGCGTACGCAATAAAAAAGATTTGCGGATTGTTCTCGACCTGAGTCAACAGGTGAGTGCCAAAAGCTTTCTTTTGAAACCTAATGCTACCTATGGCCACCGTCTGGTGGTTGACCTGTTTGATAAAGGCAAAAAAAAGCCTGTAGCACCCGCACCGGTTAAAAAAGGCTGGCGGGATATTGTGGTTGCCATCGATCCTGGTCATGGCGGGGAAGATCCAGGCGCTATTGCCCATGGTGGTGGCTATGAAAAACATGTCACCCTGGCTATCGCTAAAAAGCTGGCAAAACTGTTGCAGAAAGCCCCGGGCTTTAAGCCTGTGTTGATTCGGGATGCTGATTACTATGTGGACCTGCGGCAACGAACCCGTATAGCAAGGGAAAATAAAGCCGACCTGTTTATCTCCATTCATGCCGATGGGTTTAAGGATTCCCGCGCCCACGGTGCCTCTGTCTTTGCCCTATCCCGTCGGGGTGCCACGTCTGAGACTGCCCGCTGGCTGGCGCAGAAAGAAAATATGTCGGATCAGATCGGCGGTGAAGGCGGTATCTCCCTCAGTGATAAAGATGATGTTCTGGCAGGCGTTCTTTTGGATTTGTCCATGACCTCAACCCTTTCTTCCAGCCTGGAGGTGGGTGACAAGATTCTAAAAAATATAAGCGGGATCAATCATCTTCACAAAAAACGGGTGGAACAAGCGGCATTTGTTGTGCTTAAGTCGCCCGATATTCCTTCCATATTGGTTGAAACCGGCTTTATTACCAATCCGAAGGAATCCAGGCAACTGAAAACACGCGCTCACCAGCAGGCCATGGCAAACTCTATCTTTAAAGGACTAAAAACATGGTTTGAAAGAAAGCCTCCCCCGGATACCCTGATCGCAAAATGGAAGCGGGAAGGTAAATTAAATGCCCGCCCTGGCCGCTATGTGATCCAGGCCGGTGATACACTTTCAGAAATTGCAGACCGATTTGATATCAGCCTGAATTCCCTGAAAAAAGCCAATAAAATTTCAAGGGCGAATACTATTCGAACAGGACAGGTGTTGGTGATTCCAAACTAACGATATAATCACGAGAACATGTTTGTTAATCATAGCTATATGAAATGCCCTACCTCGAAAATAGCAGCAAAGGTCTTTTGACACTTTTTAGTGCATCATGCGCAATACTGAGCATAGCCGATGAAACCCATTCGTTTATTAGATAACCGACTTGCCAACCAAATCGCTGCGGGTGAGGTGGTGGAACGCCCGGCATCTGCGGTAAAGGAACTTCTGGAAAACAGTCTGGATGCCGGCGCCAGAAAACTGGTGGTTGAAATAGAAAGCGGTGGTGTCAAACTGATCCGTATCCGTGATGACGGACACGGCATTCCCAAAGACGATTTGGCACTGGCCCTTTCCCGCCATGCCACCAGTAAAATCTCCGAGCTGGAAGACCTTGAAGGTGTTGCCACCCTGGGATTTCGTGGTGAGGCCCTGGCCAGTATCAGTTCAGTGTCACGGCTCACCCTGACCTCCTGCACTGAAGGACAGGAATCCGGCTGGCAAGTGCTGGTAGAGGGCAGGGATATGGACGCTCGCCTGAATCCGGCGCCCCATCCCGTTGGCACCACTGTTGAGGTTAAAGACCTTTTCTTTAACACACCAGCTCGCCGCAAGTTCCTGAGAACAGAGAAAACAGAATTCTCCCACCTTGAAGAGGTGGTCAAACGACTTGCCCTTTCCCGCTTTGATGTGGCGTTTTCCCTGCGCCATAACCAGCGCAGCATCCACCAACTGAGAGCAGCCACCAGTCAGGCAGAAAAAGATCGAAGGGTGGCCTCACTCTGTGGTCCAAAGTTTATTGAAAATGCCGTATGTGTCGATGTGGAAGCCTCTGGACTCAAGCTCTGGGGCTGGGTGGGCTTACCCACCTTTTCACGCTCCAGTGCCGACTTACAATACTTTTTTGTTAATGGTCGGGTAATCCGGGATAAACTCGTTGCCCACGCTGTCCGGCAAGCCTATCGGGATGTCCTGTTCAGCGGACGACACCCGACTTTTGTGCTTTACCTTGAGCTTGATCCGGCGCAGGTGGATGTCAACGTTCACCCCACCAAACATGAGGTTCGTTTCAGGGATGGGCGAACTGTCCACAACTTTTTATTCAGTACCCTGAATCGCGCCTTGGCAGAAGTAAGGCCGGAAGACCAGATTCTCCCCACAAGCCTTTCTTCCGGACCGGCTCAAACTTCAACCGGAATTAATGCCGGAGAGTTCCAGGGGCAGGAAAACATATCCCTGGCACCTCCATCATCCAGAACCTATTCTCGTGAAACCAGCCAGGACTCTATTCGCCAGGATTCCTCACCCACACCTTCAGCAGGGCAGGTCAGCAGACAACTCAAGGCTTATGGAGAACTCTATTCAACATCTTCTGCCACGGGTGTGGCTGGTAGCCAGGAAATACCTCCGGCCCTGGCTGTTGGAGAAGCTGTCCAGCCCAGGGTTCAGGAACTCAGGGATACCCTTCCTGAAGACGATGGGCTAGCCCCTCCTTTAGGTTATGCCATTGCCCAGTTAAAAGGTATTTATATCCTGGCTGAGAATTATCAGGGCATGATTCTGGTGGATATGCATGCCGCCCATGAGCGGATAACCTACGAGCGAATGAAGCTGGCCTGGCATGCTGAAGGAATTGCCTCCCAACCGCTTTTGGTGCCCAAGTCCATAGCCGTTAGTGCCATTGAAGCAGACTGTGCCGAAGAGCATGAAAATTATTTCCGGCAACTGGGACTGACTCTTGAGCGAATGGGCCCGGAAACACTGGTTATCCGGGAAGTGCCGGTTATGCTCCGTGGCGCTGATGTGGAGAAACTGGTCAGGGATATTACCCATGACTTAAAACAGTATGGCTCCAGCGATAAAATCGAAAGCCATATCAATGAAATTCTTGCCACTATGGCCTGTCATGGTTCTGTCCGTGCCAATCGCAAGCTATCCATAGAAGAAATGAATGCCTTGCTTCGGGATATGGAGCAGACCGAGCGAAGTGGTCAGTGTAACCATGGACGTCCCACCTGGACTTTGCTGACCATGGATGAGCTGGATAAGCTCTTTATGCGGGGGCAGTAACTGGTTAGTGCAGGGAAGCGCGAATATCCATACAGGTATTGTATGAACTGAAAAACCCGTATGCATTCCCAGCGGGGAGAGGGTGTCGCAAAAGTATGCTTTGTTTTAACCACAAAGACACAGAGGCACAAAGTTTTCTTGTTTTGTCCCTTATCAGGAGCAAAAATGATAAAAAAAACGCTTTTCTCTGTGTCTTTGTGTCTCCGTGGTTAATAAAAATAACTTTTGCGACAACCTCGGGACGCTGGGAACGAGGCAAACCAAGTTTCGCGACACCCTCGGGACGTTGGGAGCGAGGCAAGCTCTTTATGCGTGGGCAGCAACTGGTTAGTAGGAGAGTGCAGGAAACCCTCTCCTCGTTCCTCGCTGGGAATGCATACCAATCGCAAAATACAAGATGAATCCTGAACCTGTTTCCCGGTCTATGTTTTACCTTTTCTAATGGTTGTTGAATGTGAATAAACAGGAAAATGCTCTCCCTCCCGCTATATTTTTAATGGGGCCTACCGCTTCCGGAAAAACTGATCTGGCCATTGCATTGTCTGAAATCATGCCCTGTGAGTTGATCAGTGTCGATTCGGCATTGGTTTACAAAGGTATGGATATTGGCACCGCCAAGCCGGAACCGGAGGTTCTTGCCAAAGCGCCACACCGGCTGATCAGTTTTCTTGATCCTTCCGAAGCCTATTCTGCCGCAGAATTCCGTGAAGATGCCCTCAGGGAAATGACCCAGATCACCGCCAGGGGAAAAATCCCTTTGCTGGTTGGTGGTACTATGCTCTATTTCAAGGTTCTCCGGGATGGTTTGGCCCGGCTTCCTTCTGCCGACAAAACCATTCGAGACCAAATTCTCGAAGAGGCTAATAGCCATGGCTGGACTTATCTGCACACCCAACTGGCAGAAATAGACCCTCAGGCCGCTGACCGCATAAACCCTACGGATACCCAACGCCTGCAAAGGGCACTGGAAGTATTCAGGGCAACCGGCAGGCCCTTATCTGCCTGGCATAATGAACAGCAGAAAACCTCCCTGCCCTATAACGTTATCAACCTGGCCATAGCTCCTGCTGACAGAGCTATACTACACGAGCGCATTGCCCGGCGATTTAAACTGATGATCGAAAATGGCTTTGAGCAGGAAGTCCGGGCACTGTACCAAAGGGGTGACCTTAACACCGCCATGCCCTCAATCCGGGCAGTGGGTTACCGGCAAATGTGGTCCTGGCTCGATGGGGAACTAACCTGGGAAGGCATGGTCGAAAAAGGTATTATCGCCACCCGTCAACTGGCCAAAAGGCAATTGACATGGTTGCGAAGCTGGCCCAACGTAAACTGGCTGGACTCACTATCGCCAGATATCAAGAATGATGCCCTTCATATCATTCAACAAGGTCTGGGATAGTAGACTTCCGGTTTTTGTCGGTTTATCTGTCACTCTATGTAAGTAATTGACTGTATCAATTCATCAGGGTGTGACATGTTAAATTAGCAAGACCGGAATGACTGCCGAGAAATTGGTACGCAAGAACCTGTAATACTTCCTGCAGGTCTCGCGGGAGTAGCTAGTATTACTTATTGAGCGCAGTGCAGGGTTAACTTATCGTGGCTCCGCACTTTATGGGCTGTACATAGATTGAACAAATAGGTGCTGGCTCAGCCGGTCGAGCGAATAGCTACTCCTCTACAAGTGAAAACAAGCTATTCAAAACCCGAGAATTATTAAGGAGTACAGAAATGTCAAAAGGGCATTCTCTACAAGACCCTTACCTGAATGTGCTACGTAAAGAACGCGTACCCGTTTCTATCTACCTGGTTAATGGTATTAAGCTTCAGGGACAAATCGAATCTTTCGACCAGTTTGTTATCCTGCTGAAAAACACTGTAAGCCAAATGGTTTACAAGCATGCGGTATCTACTGTTGTTCCAAGCCGTCCTGTTCGCCTGCCCATGCAGGGAGAGCATGAACAGCCCCACCCAGAACAGATTTAACACTCTGCTTCAGGTTGATAAAGGCGCTAATCTGGCGCCTTTTTCTTTATTGCCACACACCGCCAAACGGCACCTCTGACTTATCCTTCCCTTATTATTCCCCATAGCAAACAATTGAACCAAAGTGGTTCTCCAACATTCCATTATAGTGCTACCCTTACACCCTGAACTGATAATCACCAGGAGTTATTGCTTGTTTTTTGACCGCCACGAGGGGGGTGAAGTAGCTGTTCTTGTTCACCTCGAATTAAAAGATGAAGGTGAGAGAGAAGATCCGCAGGAATTTATGGAGCTGGTGCAATCCACTCAGGTTTCATCTGCCGCGTTTATCACCGCTAATAATCAAAATCCGAACCCCCGCTATTTCGTTGGCCCGGGGAAGGTAGAAGAAATCAGAGACCTCGTCACCCTGCACCAGGCTGATGTGGTTATCTTTAACCATACCCTGTCACCCAGCCAGGAACGCAACCTGGAAAAAGAGCTGAAGGCAAGGGTCATCGACAGAACCGGCCTGATCCTGGATATTTTTGCCCAGCGAGCACGAACCTTTGAAGGTAAGCTGCAAGTTGAGCTGGCACAATTGCAACATATGAGCACCCGTCTGGTGAGGGGCTGGACCCATCTTGAACGCCAGAAAGGGGGTATTGGACTGAGGGGTCCCGGTGAAACCCAGCTTGAAACTGACCGCCGCTTGCTAAGGGCTCGAATAAAAAGTATTACCCGCAAGCTGGAAAAAGTGCGTCGTCAGCGAGAGCAGGGCAGACGATCCAGGCAACGGGCGGATATTCCACTGGTGTCCCTGGTGGGCTATACCAATGCGGGAAAATCAACCCTGTTTAACTCTATGACAGAATCTGTCGTCTATGCCGCAGACCAACTGTTTGCCACCTTAGACCCAACCCTTAGAAGACTGGATCTGCAAGATACCGGTCCGGTCATCCTGGCAGATACCGTTGGTTTTATCAGGCATTTACCCCATAAGCTGGTGGAAGCCTTTCGGGCCACCCTGGAAGAAACCCGTCAGGCAGACCTTCTCCTGCATGTTATTGACAGCCATGACCCTGAACGGCTTGACAATATCGAACAAGTACACAATGTGCTTGATGAAATTGACGCCATGAATGTCCCGATCCTGCAAGTCTTTAACAAGGTGGACTTGCTGGAGGGTGTAGAGCCTAAAATTCAGCGGGACGATAATGGTAAACCGGTTCGTGTCTGGGTTTCCGCCGTCACCGGTGCGGGTCTTGACCTGCTTGAAACAGCCATCTCTGAATTGATGGCAGAGGATATGGTTGAGGGATGCCTGTCACTGCAACCTGCTCAGGGGCGGGTAAGGTCAAGGCTGTACCAGCTCGGGGCCATTCGCAAAGAGGAATACTCTGATGGGGGTCTTCTACTGCTGGATATTTGTATTCCCCGCCAGGATTTTGACCGACTGGCAAAACAGGAGAGTCTGGCCGAAGATTGCCTGAAACTTCACCATTAAATAGGGGACTTTACCAATTCAACTTGCGCTATTTGCTATCCAAACCCTACAATCTGGCTCTGGAATGATGATTGGTTGAGCCTGTCGTCGGAAAGAGAGCAGTTTTTTGTGCACTGTTCCTTCCAGGACACAGATGCTACCAGGGCAGTGGAAGATGGCCATAAAGGTTAAAGATAGTTTCCGGGAATCCAAGACAGACTATTGTATTCCCGGAAATTAGTGCCCTGGTCAGCGGGTCAGGAAGCTGTGTGCAGTAACACTGTGTTTTTAGGGTAATGGACGACTAAGCCCTGTCAGTTGTTGGGAATACCATCCGCTGATAGCGTAGTCATTATCTATACAGACTCTACGGAGACATATATGGCCTGGAACGAGCCGGGTGGAAATAACCAGGATCCTTGGGGTGGAGGAAACAAAGGCAAAAAACAAGGACCTCCGGACCTTGATGATGCTTTTCGGAAGCTCCAGGACAAATTAAACCGTTTATTGGGTGGTGGTCGCGGTGGCGGCTCTGGTCGGGGCAATTCTTCCGGATCATCTTCAGGGATGTTTATCGGGGGACTGGTTCTGCTGGCGATTGCCTATTTATGGAACGCAGTTTATACCGTTGATGAAAAAGAACGAGCGGTCATCCTACGTTTTGGTGAGTATGTCGAAACCGTAGGACCAGGCCTGCATATCTATTTCCCGGGCATTGAAGAAAAGTTTCAGGAGCGGGTCACCGAATATCGTACCTATAATTTACGCCAACAAATGCTGACTGAAGACGAAAATATCGTCGAAGTCTCCATGTCTGTTCAATATAACATTGCCAGCATTAAAGACTACACCCTCAATGTTGCCAAGCCACTGGTGAGCCTGGAAGAGGCGACACAAAGTGCCTTGCGTCACGTTGTTGGCAGCTCCGAGATGCACCAGGTGTTAACGGAAGGCCGTGAAACCATGGGAACGGACGTTCGCGATCGCCTGCAAGCCTACCTTGATAGCTACGGCTCTGGCCTGAGCGTCAACAAGGTGAACGTTGAAAGTGCCCAGCCCCCCAAAGAAGTTCAGAGTGCCTTTGATGATGTTATCAGGGCAAGGGAGGATGAGGAGCGCTCCAAAAACAAAGCCGAGGCTTATGCCAATAAAGTGATTCCTGAGGCCAGGGGACAAGCCCAGCGGGCACTGGAAGATGCCAACGGCTACCGCGATGAGATCATTGCACGGGCTGAAGGTGAGGCTGACCGCTTTAGCAGACTGTACAGCGAGTACCGCCGTGCTCCGGATGTTACCCGTGAACGTCTGTACATCGAAACCGTAGAGGAAGTACTGGGTAATACCAGCAAGGTTCTGGTTGATGTCAAAGGCGGTAACAACATGATCTACCTGCCTCTGGACAAAATTGCCGGCGGCAAGGCAAGTACCCAGATTGCGCCATCCAGGGAACTGTCTCCCCAGGAGCTCAATGAAATTACCAACAGGGTCACAGAGGAATTGAACAAACGAGTGAGCTCTGCACGCAGTAGCGGGAGGATCGGTCGATGAGCCAGAGAGCCTTCAGTGGATTTATTGCAATCCTGGTACTGGCAGCCGTTGCGTATAGCACGCTGTTTGTTATCTCCGAACGCGAACGTGCCGTTCAACTCCGTTTTGGCCAGATTGTCAGGGATAACATTGAGCCCGGGCTGCACTGGAAATTACCTTTCATTGATAAGGTCAAGGTCTTTGATGGCCGACTCCAGACCCTGGATGTACCATCCGAGCGTTTCCTGACCCTGGAAAAGAAAGCGGTTATTGTGGATTCTTACATCAAATGGAAAATCCATGATGTCTATGCTTTCTACAAATCCACCGCCGGTGACCTGCTCCGGGCCAACACACTGCTGGCGCAACGGGCTGAGTCAAGAATGCGGAACAAGTTCGGTGGCCTCACACTCAATGAAGTGGTATCAGGTCAGCGTGATGAGTTAATGGATGACATTACCCGCTCCCTTGACGAAGTGGCTCAAACCGAACTGGGTGTCTCTGTGGTTGATGTCCGCGTGAAGCGAATCGATCTGCCCCCCCAGGTGAGTGACTCCGTCTTTGAACGGATGTCTTCCGAGCGGGAGAAAGAAGCCCAGGAATACCGCTCCAAAGGTAAGGAAATGGCCGAAGGTATCATGGCTAATGCGGATAGGGAAAAGCGGGTTATCCTTGCTGACTCCTACAAAAAAGCCGAGATACTACGTGGTGAAGGTGACGCCAAGGCCGCAGAAATCTATGCTCAGGCATTCCGTCAGGACCCTGAGTTCTACGCTTTCTACCGTAGTCTGCAGGCTTATAAGTCATCCTTTAATGAAGCCGGTGATATACTGCTGGTTGAACCTGATAATGATTTCTTCAAGTACCTCAACAGTATGAAGGGTAAAGCGAAGTAGGTAACAGTGAACTCTGTTGCAGACAGTGGTAAGATAGTGAAAACCGGGTTCAGGCCCGGTTTTTTCATGTATGAAAAGAGGATGTGTTATGAGTCTTGGGCAACAGATCCTGGTGGCTCTCAGTCTGATGCTGGTGCTCGAGGGTGTAGTACCATTCCTCTATCCGCAACGCTGGCGCCTGTTGGTATCAAGGCTGTCCGAAGTCGATGACCGACAGCTAAGGGTCACGGGGCTGGCCAGTATGCTGGTGGGTGTTGTCCTGCTTTATCTCACGAACAGCTAGTCTGTGTTCATCTGCATGAAAAATAAATCGCATCAGGAAATCAGGAGGAAAAAACCTCTTTCGATTTCCTTTCATTCGGGCTATCAGGTGTTCGCCCGAGTGGCGGTATGAGTGTGTACCGTTTTGGAAGCTCTAAGTTAAAGTTTAAAGCCGACTGCTTAAAGCTTGAATCATCTGTTTTTTTATTGATGTTAAGAGACTGATTCCATGGGTAAGACTGTTGTCGTACTGGGCACTCAGTGGGGTGACGAAGGTAAAGGCAAGATCGTTGACTTGCTGACCGAACAGGCCGAAGCGGTTGTCCGCTATCAGGGCGGCCATAACGCTGGCCACACACTGGTTATTGATGGTGAAAAAACAGTTCTGCACCTGATTCCTTCCGGAATTCTGCGGGAAGGCGTTATTTGCTATATCGGTAATGGCGTTGTTCTTTCACCTGAAGCACTGTTGAAAGAGATGGACCAGCTGGAACAAAAAGGTGTTCCTGTACGTGAAAGACTGAAACTAAGCCCTGCCTGCCCACTGATTCTGCCTTATCACGTGGCTCTGGATAATGCCCGTGAACTGGCCCGTGGCAAATCCAAGATTGGCACAACAGGTCGTGGCATCGGCCCGGCTTATGAAGACAAGGTTTCCCGTCGAGGCCTGCGTTTGGCAGACCTTCTGCACCCTGAACGGTTTGCAGAAAAACTGAAAGAGGTTATGGAATACCATAACTTTGCCCTTAAGCATTACTACAACGCTGAAGAAGTGGATTACCAAAAAGTGCTGGATGAAACCCTGGCAATGGGTGAGCAGCTGGCGCCAATGGTTGAACGGGTCACCGACCGCCTCCACCACCACCTTGAGCAAGAGGATCATATTCTGTTTGAAGGAGCCCAGGGCTCACTTCTGGATATCGACCACGGCACCTATCCATTTGTTACATCCTCCAACACCACCGCCGGGGGCGTATCCACAGGCAGTGGCATAGGGCCTCTCTACCTTGACTATGTGCTGGGTATTACCAAAGCCTATACCACCCGTGTTGGCGCAGGCCCTTTCCCCACTGAACTCGACTGTGAAGTGGGTCGTCACCTGGCCGAAAAAGGCCATGAGTTTGGTGCAACCACCGGTCGTCCCCGTCGCTGTGGCTGGTTTGATGCCGTTGCCCTGCGTCAGGCTATTCAAATCAACAGTGTTTCCGGCCTGTGCCTGACCAAGCTGGACGTTCTGGATGGTCTGGAAACCATTAAGATCTGCGTGGGTTACCAAAATGCACAAGGCGAGTCCATTACCACGCCTGTAGACGTTGAAGAGTACGAAACTCTGGTTCCTGTTTACCAGGAGGTTCCTGGCTGGAGCGAGTCCACTTTCGGTGCCAAGAGTCTGGAAGAGCTGCCTGCTAACGCCAAGGCTTATATCAAGAAACTGGAAGAGGTGACTGGTGCACCCATACATATTGTTTCCACAGGCCCGGATCGGGTAGAAACAATTATTATTGAACAGCCTTTCGGTTAATAGCGGCTTTTTCAGTGCGATTACCCACCAGTTGTGAGCCTATGTGCAAGCTGGTGGGGTTGTATTACTGACTGGTGTAACTCAGGTATTGAAGAGCAGAGGCTATGATATTTATGGCCAGGAGGCGCAGAGAACTAAAAAACTTATAGAGACTGTAGAACTGAATCAAATGATAAGGAATGGCTATTGCCGCTTGTACGGGAAAAGGAATTTCGAAAGTTATAACCAGCAAAGTCATTGACGCATTAAATAGATCACGCCCGAAACAAAAAGCGTATGCTTTTGAAATGAGTATTACAAAGTCCTCCAAACTTTTTTTTATTTTCTGGGTATTCTCGACTATTTCTTTTTGTATAGCAGCTGCTGATAGGCCGAGTGCTACTAGGTCATATGCCAAGATATCACTGGTGCAGTCTGGGCAGGTCAGGGGGAGCTGGTTCTGTAATTGTGAATTCACTTTTTCCAGCAGGCATATGGGACAAAATGGGTGTCCACAATTGGTAAGCACGATTTTTTTTGTGCTTTGTTGGGAGTAACAGGTCTTGCATATAGCTGTTTCACCGCTATCGGCGATTAGCTCGAGAGGTAATAATAAAATAGCTAAAAGAAAAAAGAGCATGCCCGACTACTCTTTATTGTGCGATCGTTAACATTTGATGTCTTGGTACCTGGTATGCCTCGGTTGAATGTCCTTAAATTGCTGTTTTCATATTTTTCATTACACTACTGGCCTCAGTATAGACTTGGCTGATTGTTTCCCACTCCAGAGTATCTCTAATGTGAAATGAGCCTGGCTTTTGCTTTACCTTGATATTGGCGTTAAGGTTATAGTATCTGAGTAAATTCAAATGCTGCTTTAAATTGTCCAGCTGATGCTTCTTCACTCTCAATCCTTTAACAAATCAAAGAATACCCGTCTAACGGCTGGGCTTCTGTCTATTTCTGCGAGGTGTAATACCCCCCATGTCTGAATGGTGGAAAGACTCCGACCCACAAGCGGCCCAGGAAGCATCTCGTTATGCCAGCCCGATTCCCAGCCGCCAGCTTATTATGCAGTTCCTTGAACAACGGGGAGCACCCGCCAGTCATCGCGCCTTATGCAAAGAATTAGAGGTCATTGACGAAGAACAGCAGCAAGCGTTGCTGTTTAGGCTAAAAGCCATGGTTCGGGATGCCCAGTTGCTTCAAAATAGAAAAGGTGCATTTGCCCTGCTCAGCAAACTGGATTTAATTCAGGGACGTGTTCAGGGCAACAGGGAAGGCTATGGCTTCCTAATTCCCGATGAGGGAAGTGAAGACCTCTATCTGTCTCCGCGGGAAATGCGACAGCTGTTCGATGGAGACCGGGCGCTGGTGAGGGAAGCCGGTGTTGACCGCCGTGGCCGGAAAGAAGGTCAGGTGGTAGAGGTTCTGGAAAGAAATACCAGGCACTTGGTAGGCCGTTACTATGAAGAGTCAGGAGCTGCCTTTGTTACCCCGGAAAACTCCCGCATCAACCGGGAGATTATTGTTAAGCCCGGCCCCTTAATGCCTGTGTCAGGTCAGTATGTGTTACTGGAAATACTGGAACAGCCTGGCCGTCGTGCGCTACCTGTAGGACTGATTAAGGAAATCCTGGGTGACCGTTCGGAAGCAGGTATGGAAGTGGAAGTCGCCCTGCGTACCCATAATATTCCCCATACCTGGCCTGAAGCGGTTATGGCACAATCCAGCCGCTTCAAACATGAAGTACTGGCCGCTGATAAAAAACACCGGGTTGACTTACGGCAAACTCCCTTTGTCACCATTGATGGAGAGGATGCCAGGGATTTTGATGATGCCGTCTATTGCGAAACCAAAAAAGGCGGCGGCTGGCGTTTATTCGTGGCGATTGCCGATGTCTCCCATTATGTAAAACCCGGCTCTGCACTGGATACCGAAGCCCGGGAAAGAGGGACATCTGTCTACTTCCCCGGCAATGTGGTGCCTATGCTGCCGGAAGTTCTTTCCAACGGCCTTTGCTCCCTTAATCCGGAAGTAGACCGGTTGGCAATGGTCTGTGAAATGACCATCAGTGCCCAGGGAAAATTATCGGGCTACAAATTCTATGAAGGGTTGATCTGCTCTCATGCCCGACTGACCTATAACCAGGTCTGGGAAATGCTGGCCACGCCTCTGAGCACAGAAGGTCAGAAGTTGAGAAAGCAAAAACAACCGGTGATTCCCAATATTGAAGAGCTGCACAAACTCTACAAGACTCTGCGTCAGGTTCGGAATACCCGGGGTGCCATTGATTTTGATACGGTTGAAACACGCATAGTCTTTGGTTCTAATCGCAAAATTGACCGGATTGTCCCCACGGAACGCAATGATGCCCATAAGTTGATTGAAGAGTGTATGCTCTGTGCTAATGTATCCGCAGCCCGCTTTCTGGAAAAGCATGGCATACCAGGGCTTTTCCGGGTACATGAAGGTCCTACCATGGAGAAGCGACTTAACCTGAACAGCTTTTTGGGGAGCCTCGGGCTATCCATTCCCTCAGGGAAAATCAAACCCAAAGATATCCAGAGGCTAATGTCAGAAATACAGGGTCGCCCAGACCTGCACGTCATCCAGACGGTGGTGCTCCGGTCAATGAGCCAGGCTGTTTATACCTCAGACAATAAAGGGCACTTTGGCCTGGCCTTCAATGCTTATGCTCATTTCACCTCACCTATCCGTCGTTACCCGGATCTTCTGGTTCATCGGGCCATTCGCCATGTTATTCGATCCGAAAAGGAGAGCCGGAGTGTCAAGCGCGTTGAGGGAGCACGGCCTCTGAGCAAAAAAGCCATCTATCCCTACGAAACCAGTGATATTGAACAGCTGGGAGAGCATTGTTCCCAAACTGAACGGCGGGCTGATGAAGCCACTCGCGACGCTATGGACTGGTTAAAGTGTGAATATATGCAGCAACACCTGGGCCAGACCTTCAAAGGCGTTATATCCTCAGTCACAGGCTTTGGGTTGTTTGTTGAACTCAAAGATATCTTTGTGGAAGGGCTAGTCCATATTAGCAGCCTGCCCGGGGACTACTATCACTTTGATGCGGTTCATCATCGTCTGAAGGGTGAAAAGACCGGGCGCTCCTATAATCTGGGAGATGAACTGGAAGTCACCGTAACCCGCGTCAATATGGACGACAAGAAAATTGATTTTGAACTGTCGTCTGCCTCAGGAGGTGCTCGGTCAGATAAGAAACGCAGTGGTGGACGGAGCAAAAAGCGGGTACCGGGAGAGGTTGCCAAACGTTCCAAGTCCGCTGCGGCCAAAGCCAGACTGCTAAGGGAAGCGAAAGCTGCCCGTGAGGCAGATGAGGAGCGTGCAGAGGGCAAGAAAAAAGGAAAGAAAAGAAAGCCAACCCGGGCAGAAAAGAAAAAAACCACTAAGAAGAAACAGGCTAGCCAGAAAAAGGCAGGGAAAAATCCGGAACAGTCCGCGAGTGGTACGGGTAAGAAAAAGAAGGCCTCTGCCAACCCTGTTAGAAAACCCCGGAAGCGGAAAGTTAGCTCCGAAGGTTAGTATTTGAACCTATGGCGTCTGATAGGCAGACGCCATAAATTATGCCGATGGTTCATAGTCATATGCATCGTTCATCAAGTGATATCATTTTTCACTTCAGCGTCAATAGGGAGGAGTAACGAAGAGTATTGACCGATGCAAAACCGCTGATCATAAACCAGTTAACCACCGACCTGTCTCCCCATCATTTTTTCCCGGATTTTGATGTTTCAAAATAATACAAGTGTGCCGATTTATTTAATAGCTAAAATTCCGATTTATAATAATGGTGAAAATAATGAGCCGTAAAAGACTTATTTTCTTTATTTTCTTATTCCTGGTTAGTTATTGCCGATTGCTTAAAGCCAATTTTTTTGAGCATCAGGGAGAGACATGCCCTGCAGAATCTATTCACGTTAACATTAGTGAAGCCACTGCCAATAAAGAGGCCATCTGCACAGAAATGGAGGACTCGAATATTTCCAGGCTAGGGGATTTGGCTGCCATTTATGGTGATGCGTATGGTTGTGCCATTAAGGTCAATCAGCCCCAAACCCTGAGTAAATCTCTATGTAAAACAGTCTCCAGGATTAAGGGTAGCAGCTGTCCCGTTGGAACTGAGCATGTAACATTCGAGGAGGCCAGTGATGCCAGTCGTGGCGATAGCGATAACCTGTGCAGCATGCTGGATGATAAGGAAAGCACCCGGCTGGCGGCCCAGGCTGCCATCGAGCGTTTTAGCGATAGTAGCTGTGATAGTGTAGGCTACGACCTGCAACCGTTGGAGAGTTCTCTTTGTAAGACCAAGCTGGATGCATCCGGTGGTGTTGATTCAGGTTTGGATGGTAGCAATCAGAAAAAAATTGCCTATGTTGAAGTCAATAGCAATGACATTGCCAATGTTGGCTGCTTTAAAGAAAACGATGAGTTATTATTTGATATTGCCATTATTTTTGCCGCTAATATCAATTATGATAGTAATAGCCAGAAAGCAGTGCTTCACTTAAATCGTCGTATCTCGAATTTACTGGATAATAACCTTCAAAAAATTCGGCATTTGCAAAAAGAGGGGGTCAAAGTTTTATTGAGTGTTCTTGGTAACCACCAAAATGCAGGCTGGTCTTGCTTTGCTAATGAAGAGGATGCCATAGACTTCGCACAAATAGTAAAAAGTACAATTGACCGTTACGGCCTGGATGGAATTGATATTGATGATGAGTACTCTAGATGCGACAGCGTTTACAGTGACTCCCTCCCCCTCGTCACAAAAGCCCTCCGGGATAAAATGCCAGATAAACTGATCACTAAAGCACTATTCAGAGATACCCCTAATTTCAAGGCTGACTGGAATGGTCATAACTTAAGCGAAAAAATAGATTACGGATGGGAAATGAGTTACTGGAGCAAATACTGCACAAGCAGACTTCATCCCTATGCAATTCATGGCGTCAGCAAGTCTAAATTAAGTATTGGAGCCAGTACTGTCAGCACTCCATCTGCAACGGCCAAAAACCTGGCACAATGTGCAATTGATAAAAATTATGAAGGCGGGATGATGATATTCAATGTCACAGCTAACTCTTTGGGTTACCTTCGATCTATCTGGCAGGGAGTGAGTGCAATACCCAACTGTTTAAAATAACAACCGGTCATTATTATTTGAAAAAAACATTATTTTTTCTGGTATTAGCCATTTACCTGGTTTCATGGTGGAAGCACAATCAGCTGCCCGATAAACCGGTGGTTTTTCCGGAACTGCTACAAGACCCCATTCAAACCAGGGTTGACCTGCCAGCTTTCGTGACTCACGTTGGTAACGAGCCTTATCAGGTATCACCCCTGTACTCCTATGAACTCTGGGGAATGGTGGTATCTTACCACCATAGTATGTCCTGGAAAGACCGGATCCATAAGGACACCAAAGACTTTATCAACCTGAAAGACCTGTGCGTTATCTGGGGAGGTGTGAATACAAGCCCGGAGATATACAACCAGTTTGATTTTTCCAGTGGCCAGTGGACCTGCTATTACCAGACAGGAAGCAGCATAGCCTATCAACGTTTTGATCCCACCAGACTGTCTAACAATCATATTCTGGTGGATGACCCGAAAATCTCAGAGGCCGTACTCAAAGCCGATTACGGCGATATCATTCATATGAAAGGCTATCTTGCCAGTTACCAGGGACGAGTTGCTGGGCTGCGAGGCACCAGCACTACCCGAACAGATACTGGCAATGGAGCCTGTGAAACCATTTATCTCACAGACTTCTCAATTCTCCATCGGGCGAATGCTGGCTGGAAAAAACTGTATCACTGGACTGGGATTCTTTTGATAATACTGACCCTTTACATCGCTGCCCCCGGTATTGCCGCAATAGGAAAAGATTTATTGCAGTCATAGAGTTATACCAGTCGCACTTTCTAAATCGCCTATTACGCTGGTGTTAAACCGCACCAACATAGGAAGTGCGTGTTTTCTTGCAGTGGAAAGGTGTCAGGCCTCATTCTAAAACTTCCGGCGGTTCGCTAGAGCTTACCGGATAAAGTCCGGATGAAGGACTTTCACCTTCAATCTCTTGCCGATTTATCTCGGCGCACTGACTATCCTATTAGTCTTAGTCTCTATTAGTCCTTTTTGATGCTTAATAAGCAGGTGGTAGAAAATTCTGATGATTTTTCCTGCTATATTATCAATCAGGTTATTGCGACTATTTACTATAAAAGAAGTGAGATGTAGTAAGATGACGCGATTGTTTAGTGAGTTGAGCATAAGGATATTTACAGGGTCTGCTGTGTTTATTTGTTACTGCTTTTTATTTTTAGACTGTTTCGCTATGAAGGAGAAATGCAAAAATCCTACTGCAGTTGGGTCTTTTATAAAAGCACGTGATTTGGAATTGATTCTTGAGGGGATCGAATGTGAACAATTTCAATCTGAAAGTTTGAAAGCTGAGAGTGAAATATTGTGGAAGTCTTTTGGTTTTGGCTATTTTTTTAGAAGGGGTAACTATAAAAATAATGAGGTGGCGAATATTATTGGAAGTAATGAGTTTTCATATATAAAAAAGGGAAAGTATATTTTTCCTCCTTCATGGGTTGGAAATATAGGTATTCGAGCCTGCCTGATTATATCTAACCCAGATTTATTTCACTATTACTTTAGAAGAACAAATATAGAAGATATACATTATATACCTTCATGGGAACTACTTAAAAAAGTACAGCTTTATCATAAAGAAATTTTGAAAGTGGCTGTTGAACTGGATCTGTCTGTAAAACTGCCTTCTGATTTAAAAAAGGAGGGAAGGGAGGTACTGTTTGAGATAGAAGGTGATGACTTTCTGTTCTGTATCGCTGACGCACATAAAAAATCAGTTGCTACACTAAGGTGGGAATTAATAAATTTTATAGCAGCTATCCTCCCTCCACCTCAAACAACTAATGTTGGTAAGCTAAAACAAACAGTAATTCCTGGAATCGATAGTGTACGGCGGCTTTTTACGAATCTTGTATTATCTGAATTATTTTCAGAGTGTGAGAGTAGTGGCTATTTTGATAACTTGCGCAATATTCGCTTATGTTTAAAGGGTAAAGAATTATTAGCAATAAATAATAAATCATTTTTTATTTCTTTTTGTGCCTCTTTTATAAAGAAGAATATTGTTGTTATTGAGCCAGCAACGAAAGAAGATGGTGTATATACTCTTGGCGTCAGAGATCGTAAAACCTGGCATACTGAAATGCAGGAGCTAGAAGGATGGGAGGAGCTTAAATTTATTGATGAAGATGGGAGTGAAGACCTTAACTCTGATGGTGGGCAAATATGTGAAATGGATACTTTTAAGTCTGGACATTTTCAGCAAGAGGGTGCTGGAGCTTTTGCTTTTTATGATGAGGTGCAGACTGAATTAGGTCAGGAGATTAAAGGAGTCTCGCTAAAAATTTATAGTGCAGAAAAAGAAGTAATAGTTAAAAAACATTGGGACAAATCGCTTGCGAGTTATATTCAGCGTGATGATTCAATTATAGTTATTAGCACAAATACAGGGAGGTGGGGAAAATGGATTCTTGGCTCTTATGAGAAACCTCTTGCAGTGAAGGCTACATGTGAATCAGTAGAATAATCATCGAGGATGTAATTTAATTTGTAATCGGGGGAGAGCTGGCTTCTCTCCAGCTCTCCCCACACCACCTGGCATGCGGATCCGCACCAGACGGCTCACTGAGAGTAATAAATAACAATAAAAAAATAAAAAGGACACCCACAAATTTCACAATGCCAATCAATAGACTTTGACAAATTCTCTGTATTTTCAGGCTTGAAAAAAACTTCAGCTAAATAAACTACGGCAATAAAAGATAGAACCTGAATTTGTATCATAAATGCATAACCTCTGTAACCAGAGGGTTGTTACAGAGCCTTTGAAGTGAATCAGAACTCAGGGGTACTCTGTTAAGCAACCAAACCAAACAGAGGACGCCAAGGATGGCCTTTAAGCACCTTAGCTCTGAAGAGAGACATTATATCGAAATCGAACTGAAAAATGGGACTTCTCAAAATAAAATTGCAGAAAAACTCGGGCGTTCACAGAGTTCGCTGTCACGGGAGTTAGGACGCAACACAGGGCAGCGTGGTTACAGGCACCAGCAGGCTCATCGTAAGGCTCAACAGCGTCATAAGGAAAAACCCAAGGCGGTGAAGTTGACGGAAGATATTAAGCGACGGATTGCTCAAGATATCCGGGCTGACTGGAGTCCTGAGCAAGTGGCTGGAAGGCTTGAAAAAGAAGGGATAATCAAGTTGCATCATGAGACGATTTACCAGTTCATAGAGGATGATAAGCGCACTGACGGTACCCTGTATAAACACTTGCGCCATCAGAAAAAAACGTACCGAAAGCGATATGGTTCAGCTCATAACCGAACAGGCATACCTAACCGGGTAGGTATTGAAGAGCGCCCGGAGATCGTCAACAACAGGGGGCGTGTTGGTGACTGGGAGGCGGATACCGTAATCGGCAAAAACCATAAGGGTGCCATTGCCACACTGGATGAGCGAAAGACTAAACTGCGCCTTGCTGTTCCGCTGCCAGGAAAGAAAGCAAAAGCGGTTAAACAGGCAGTGATTGATACACTCAAGCCCCTGAAAAGGTTTGTTAAAACGATCACTTACGACAACGGTAAGGAATTTGCTCAGCATGAAGCAATCAACAAAGCCTTGAGCTGCGACAGCTACTTTGCTGTGCCCTACCACTCTTGGGAGAGAGGCCAGAATGAGAATGCCAATGGGCTGCTCAGGCAGTACTTTCCCAAATCAATGGAGCTTCATAACGTCAAAGAAAGAGACGTTATCATTGCGGTAGACAAGCTGAACAGCAGGCCCAGGAAATGCCTCGGTTACAAAACACCATATGAGGCATTCAAAGAGTTAACTGGAGTGAATGCAAGAAAAGTCATGGGTTATGCATTTATGACTTGAATTCAGGTGTTATAAAAATTATTGCTCCAACAGATAAAAACAGTAACCACTTTCTTTTCATCAATACCCCCGGATTTTTACCGCTGGATATTACTGCTTTGCACCCTCCCGGAACATAAGGAACATAGGCGAAAGCATTCGACAAGCCGCACTTGTCATAAAAATATCACATGAACAGCAAGGCTTTCAGATCCACAAATCAAAAATTTTACTTTTTTTTATGGTGACGACTCATGTCGCAGACATGTCACTTTTGAAGAAATTCAGGCATAAAAAAAGGGCTTCCTAACTAGGAAGCCCTTCTGCTATCTGGTGGGCCCAGCAGGACTCGAACCTGCGACCAATGGATTATGAGTCCACTGCTCTAACCAACTGAGCTATAGGCCCAAAAGTGGATGCGATTATACGCAGAGATCGCCCTTTGCGCTAGTCCCTTTTGCGCAGAAGCGGTAGAGAATTCGTATTTTGATCCGCCCTCTGGACACTTATTGCGCAATCCATGGTCTAAATTAGTATTCAAACTATAACTAAATCTATCTGGTAGTACTTTGAGGGCATTTACTGGTTTTCGAAATATTCTGTTAATCATCCTGCTGCTATTAATAGGTGTGCTTTCCGGCTGGCTGCTGCATGACCACCTGACCAGAAAAGAGGATAATAAAAAGACCTATCTGCCAGCACCGCTCAAGCTGGAGCAAGACGCTCAGCCGATTCTGTTTCATCCCTCACCCATTTATGAAAACCAACCGTCTTCCGAGGATCTTTGGGCATTTCAAGCTTCACTGGATGAGGGCCGGTACGACGATGCATTAACGCTATACCAGGTTCATGAGCATTCAGAATCAGTACTTTACAGGCAATTAAGGCAAACGCTTCTGGCTACCCTGCAACAATGGGCACAGTCAAAGAACTTTAGTGCCTGCATTAATGCACTGGCACGATTTACCCAATATTATTATCAGGATATGGAATTATTGAAAATCCACTCGATAGTTCTGGAAAGTAATCAGGATATCTCTCCGGCCATTGAGGTGTGTATTAGTGCCAGATCCTTTGCATTACGGGCTGATGATCTGGCCTACTTTGATGACAATACCCACAGGCTCACCCGGCTGCTGTTTAGTTTTAATAGAAAGCAGGACAAGCTGGAAAGTAGCCTGTCCCTTTTCCAAAAGCTGGCATACCTTGAGCCTGACTATAGCTTCTATCGCTATGCTCTGGCGGAATCCTACCTGGCAATTAATGATGTAGAAAGCGCTGTTCGGGAGCTGGAAGCACTCCTGCCGGACCATCAATTTGGCTCAAGGGCAGCCCAGATACTGGCGGAACTATTCCCGCCGGTTCCTGATGAGCCAGAAGATATTCCGCCTGGAACAGTACCTTTGATCGCTTCAGGAGGGCATTTTCTCACGGATGTCCAGGTTGGTGACAAACAGCGGGCCAGATTGCTGATTGATACCGGTGCCTCAGTAACAACACTGCCACAGCGTATTCTTCAGGAATTAAAGCGTAAAAAACAGGCCGCAAGGGTTGGGCATGTGGATCTCAAAACCGCCAGTGGTTTTCACTTTTCACCGTTATTTCGGGTGAAGCGTTTTCAGGTGGGTCAATTTGTGCTCAAGGACCTGGATGTTGCCGAGCTCGATTTTGATTCCACAGAAACCGCTGACGGCTTGCTGGGTATGAATGTCCTCAACCGTTTTATATTCCAGATAGACCAGGAAAAGCAGACCCTGACACTGATTCCACGCTATTAGATGGTTTTGACTGCCTTAATTCCACTCTAGTGCTATGATATAGCCCTGATTGTCATAGCTTCACCGACCCTATGGCCGGTGTTCTGTATTTACGGATAACTGAATAGAAAACTTCATGCAAGACTGGCTAAGCACTGCAATTTCTGTGCTTGTTATTTTACTGATCATTGGATTCTCCCTCAGGCGATTTTCCGGAAAATCCGGTAACAAACACGCCCTTAAAACAACAAATTCCCCGGCATCAGAGCCCAGCGGAGGTAGTAGCGATATTTTATCCAGCAATGAACCCCCAGCAGAGAATAAGCATATTATTCCTCGAAGTGAGCACCCGATCTCCAGAAAACAGATCAGCGATAATGCATTAAAAGTGCTTCACAGACTGAATAGTCATGGGTATGACGCCTACCTGGTGGGTGGTTGTATCAGGGACCTGTATCTGGGGTTACACCCGAAGGATTTTGATGTCACCACCAATGCAACGCCTGAGCAGGTCAGAAGGCTGTTCCGTAACTCGCGCCTCATTGGTCGACGGTTTAAGCTGGTTCATATCCTCTTTGGCCGGGAAACTATCGAAGTTGCAACCTTCCGGGCCAGCCATAATGCCGATCCCAAAAGTAATAGCCGATGCCATTCACACCATTCGGAATCCGGCAGGATATTACGGGATAATGTCTATGGATCCATGGAAGAAGACGCTGAACGAAGGGACTTCACCATCAACGCCCTGTACTACGACAGCCGTGACTTCAGCGTAATAAACCATTGTTGTGGTGTTGCTGATATTCACCAAAAACAGCTACGACTGATTGGTGATCCCGTTCGACGCTATCATGAAGACCCTGTCAGGATGCTGAGAGCGATCCGGTTTACCGCTAAGCTGAACTTTACTATGGCACAGGAAACATCTGATCCGATCCTGGATCTGGGTCACCTGCTACAGGATATTCCCTCTGCCCGATTATTTGATGAAATATTAAAGCTTCTGCAGTCCGGCTATGGTGTCAAAACCTTCAAGCTGCTCAGGGAGTTTCACCTGCTGGAATACCTCTTTCCTGCAACCCACTCATGCCTGGAAGAGGATAGCCCGCATTTTCTTGCCCTGATCCACGAAGCACTTATCAGTACGGATAAACGAGTCAAGCGCAACCGTCCGGTGACTCCGGCCTTTCTATATGCGGCTTTGCTCTGGACACCTATGCAGCGAATGACTTCCGAGCTGAAAAGCCAGGGAGTTCCTCCCATACCGGCTTCCCAACAGGCAGCCATGACCGTGCTTCAACAACAGGCTGGCCATACCGCTATTCCAAAGCGGTTTACTATTGCTATCAGGGAAATCTGGGATCTTCAGGGACGCCTTGAACGAAGGCAGCCTAAAGCCATTGAATCGTTACTTGATCACCCGAAGTTCCGTGCTGCCTATGACTTTCTAATACTTCGGGAACAGTCAGGCGAGCAACTGGATAATGCCGGACAGTGGTGGACTGACATCCAGGAAACAATAGACCCGGATCGGCATGCCATGATTCAGTCCCTGCGACATAATAATACGGGGAAAAAAGGCAGTGGCAATAAACGCCGGAGACGGCGTAAACCAAAGAATAACAAGCCACAAGGTGAAAGTGTCGCTTGATGGTTAGTGATTAAAGGGGGAATAGTCTTGGGTATCCCTACTATTCCCCCTTTACCGATAATGGACATTAGCTGTTGGCTACAGTCCTGTCTCAAGAGGTCTCGATGTCTGTTACCGCTTATATTGCCTTAGGCAGCAACCTGGAAAAGCCCGGGCAACAACTTCAAAGGGCTGTTGATGAAATTGATAGTGAGCACTGTATCCAGCTCCTGCACTGTTCCAGACTGTATCGAAGTGAGCCTGTGGGACCTTCGGGTCAACCGGATTATGTTAATGCGGTTATTGCCATAGAGACAGAGCTGGCCCCTGAATCCTTGCTTGATACCCTTCAGGCCATAGAAAACCGGCATGGACGGGTACGGACGGTGCGATGGGGACCAAGAACCCTGGACTTGGACATTCTTCTTTACAGCGATCAAATCATTAAAACCCGTCGCCTGACAGTACCTCACTATCAAATGCATCTGCGTAACTTTGTGCTTTATCCACTCAACGATATTGCACCTGACCTGAGCATACCTGGCGGCAATAAACTGTCATCCCTGCTGGAGAAAAATGATCCCGATGGGTTAGATGTTATTGCGGAAAGTTACCCCTGGCTTTGACCAATCAGCCAAAATGCATAGGGCGCTTTTTATGGCAAGATTCGCCCTATTCTATTGATAGCTAAACCGCACCCACTGTGTAAATCATCATTTGATGCATCCGTGAAAGGCGCGGTTTAGTCATTAACGGCCGATATTCCGATCATCAATAACCAGCTGTCCTGCGCCTACCCGGTCGCCGCTTTCTGCAAACACAGCATATTCACCATAGCTCCGGTTTACCATACGAAGGCTAGCCCTGCCACTCTCATTAATATCACCAGAGGCTACTGTGTGACCTGCCTGGTTTTTTATAACCACTGTACCCTCTGAAACAGGCTGGTCACCATCCCAAACTACAACATTGGCCATTGAACCAAAAAGATTGCTATAAACCTTTAAATCTGCTGCAGAAACAGGTGTGGCAAGCAGAGCCATAACAGTAGCAATCGAGATGTATTTAATGGATTTCATGATATATTTCTCCAATGAATTAATTCCATAGTTATCAGGAAATAGCGCCTGCCGTTAGTGCTGCTTTTTTATAACGCTTTATCTCCCTCCCTCCGACCATTTAATAATATAAACACCCTTTATATTTAAAAAGTCTCTCAGAGAAAGTTTTAATAAACATCCTACACCCTAAATTGCAACCATTAATCCATTATTGTCTAATAAAAAAACAATTCAGCTATTTAATCTCATCTATTGACTACTTAGTGTAAATTTATGACTCGAACCTAATTTAATTTTCTATAGAATGAAACAACTCTGTCAACGAATATTTACTCAAGCTTTATAAAAATCAGCTTGCCTGAACATCCAGTCATTTTTGGTCGAACCGTCCTGGCAAACTATGGCTTCCGGTGCCAATGGCAAGACTGTTTTTTGATCCGGGTGAGCAATGCATGCTGCCATTAACTGGTGGTAGTGAGCTTCGTTGGCCTTTCCCTTATTTTTAGTACAGCACTCCTGACAAGGTTTTTTATTATTGCAGGAGTAAAATAGCCCAGTTCCATCGATCGGGAGCAAGTAGTGATTTTTCAAGTTCCCGCAGTGAAATTCGAATGCCTTCAGTAATCCGCCCCTTTGGACGTTAGACAGCAATGTCTTAAAAGGCTTTTTGAACTCTACGGGATCTATTGGATCCAGGATTTCCCGCATACTGGTATCACAGGGAGCACGTTTTTTTATCTGATACAGGTGCTCAAGGTTATGCCTTACTTCTTGCTCTGTTTTATCACGCTCAAACGAGAGGAGCGATGGGTACTTGAGATGCATCATGGCAAAAGCGGACATGGAGGCATCATGTATTGTTATTTTTCTGGAATCCTTGTTTGGTCGGACATCTGGAATTTGCTCATAACTTTCAGAAATCGTAGTAATTAAACTGTTTGCACAAAGATGCTTACGACTTTTTTGGAATGGATAAGCCATGAGAGACAGCCATTGATAAAGTATCCCTATCAAAAGTAGACGTTATTTTGTGCGAAATCACTCCATTTGGAATTTACTGTAAGCCTTGCTGTTGCAGTGATTTAATTGATGTCACGGGAATAGCTGCTGAACATCCTTATTTTCAATCAAAGAAATTTTCTAGTCCTCCTTCCTCTGATCTCATATTTCCAGCGGCTTCTGATTTTAGCGCCTATACTCGAAATTCATTATTTCCAACAGCATTTATAACAAGGAGTCCCCGGTGAAACTCAGTTTTGATGCCCCGCTGGCTGTAATCCTTTTTGCCGTCACTTCTCTGGTACAACCTGTCTTTGCAGAAGGGACTAAGCAAGTGCTATACGATCAACTTCGTCGTGAAGCCTATGATATCTCCTATCCCGAAATAGATTATTCAACCCTGGAAAAAGTTATTAAAGCCAGGCAGGCTTTTCTAATTGATGCCAACAGTGAGAGAGCCTATAAAGAAGAAGGGCACCTTCCAGGCTCATACTCTCTCGCCAATTTGGATGAACTGAAAAAAAACCTCCCAATTTTGAAAGAATACCCCATCATTGTTTACTGCTATCGAGCTGAATGTAATGCCTGGCAACGTGCTGCCGATTTTGCCAAAGCAATGGGTTATAAAAATATCCTGCACTTCAAGCCCGGATTAAAAGGCTGGAGAAATAAAGGAGGGCTTCTGGAAAAATGAAAAGCCAAATAACAGCCGTAACATTCTATACTCGGTGACACAGGCCCTACCTTTTAATGTTAAATGTTATTCCAGTACTTTTTAATATGCTGTATAACCCAGCGTGTCACTGGACTATCAGAACAGGTCTTATTCCAGATGATATCAATTTTGACATTGTTGTCCTGGCCACCAAAGGGAGGCTTGAACTCGAACAATGTCCCCTTGTTCAGCTCTTGCCTGACCATATGCCTTGGCAAAACCCCCCAACCTACGGCACGACAAACCAGTTCCTTTACCCCCTGATAACTTTCCACTTCGATCATTTTCGTCGCACCAAGCATTAGCATTTCTTCAGTTATAGCCTGGCGCCCACTATTAATGACAGCCTGAAAATGATTCAATTCCCGCTGCGAAGGTTCTGCCGTTATTTGGTTCAGAGGGTGCCCCGGAGATGCAACACAGGCAAAATTCATGGTTCCCACTGCATAGGTTAAACAGTTCTCAGGCACATGGCTACGACTAACCCCTAATCCAACCGAGGCTATACTTTCAGAGACAATGCTCACCAAATCGCCTGCCCCGGGGCTTAACCACTTTATTCTTGTTGCAGGGAACCGCTGTGTAATTTCTTTTAACAGTTCCGCTGACTGTGAAAACGGCAATGTATTTTCCACCGCAATAGGAAAGAAAAACTCCTCCTGCCGCAATGCACCTTCTACTTTATGAATAAAGTCTGCCTCTACCTGCAGAAGGTTCCTGGCATAAGGCAACAAAGCACTACCCGCATCTGTAAGGCTCAAGTCATTTCGGCTGCGTTTGAATAATTCCAGGCCAAGGTCAGTTTCAAGATGAGCAATAGCCTGACTCATGGCACTTCTGGATTTTGACAGTTTAGCTCCAGCCTTGACCATTGACTGGTAATCAGCGGTATAAACAAATGCCCTAATTTGATCCAGCTTCATACTCAATGCTTCCACACTTTTTATATGCATACTACTGGGCTACCCTTCGAATAAAGCTGACTTGGATCAGCTTGCCGGGATTACGGGTAGCCACTTTCTACAAATAGAAATTTATTTTTTCCTTTCTTTCACCACAGAGGCACAGAGAACAGAGCATTTTCATATAACTTTTAAAAAAACTCTCTCAGGGCGATCGGTTTGCAATGGATATCCAGTCTTTCAACCAATGCACCATCGCTCAGAGATAGCAAATAATCAACAGACTTCACTAAATCTTCAGGCTGTATTTTACTAGCATTGTCCATTAATCCATCATCGGTCATATCCGTATTAACAACACTGGGACACAAACACGTCACCCTGACATTGTGGGATAACAACTCTTTAAACAATGCCTTTGAATAACTGATTATTGCAGCTTTGGTTGCCGAATAAGCACCTATTTTAGGAACACCCAGGATACCTGCCATAGAAGCAACATTAATAATATAACCGGCTTGATTCTGTCTCATTTGCTCAGCCACTTTATTACCAATCATCAACAGGCTTATGGCGTTGACGTTAAAAAGATCCCGTAGCTGATCACCTTTGATGTCAACCATACCACTTTCTATAATTCCGGCATTATTAAATAACAGGTCAATAGCTGGATGTATTTCAAGGATTTTCTGAATTTCTTTTTCGGTAACTGTAGTATCAACCAAGTCCAGAGGATAAAGACTGATATTGCATTCAGGATAAGTTGACAATAACTGGCACCTTACCTGATCAAGCCTCTGTGGATTATTTGCTATCAAAACCAGATCATACCCTATGGATGCCAGATAATCCGCCACTGCCAGACCTATTCCACGGCTTCCACCAGTGATCATTGCCTGTTTTTTCATGTAGTACACCTTATTGATTATCTGATAGAAACTCCAAAGCAGGAGCTAGCAAACAGTATAAATCAATTCCCGAGGCAAACATATATTGGAACTATATCCAACAAAACAGGTCAAACCTGCCAGTGATATATTAAATAAAACAGGCATCTTTAGTACTTTCCAAGAGATAGCTTGCAAGGCCGACAAATATAAGAAACATGATGCATAAGCAATAGGCTTTATTAAAATGAAAAATATGTTTTTAGGTGTTTTTTTAACTGCATTCTTTTGCTTAAGTCATGCTGGAGTTATTTCTTATTCATATCAAGCAAAACTAAACCCTGACTCCATAGAAGAGCATAGCCATCAAGTTTTAGAGGCATTCGAAGGTTTTTTAGATGCACCTCATATAGAAAAAGCCGCTACCATTTTTAAAAACAACAATTTCAATCGCGCTATAACTTATCAATGTCTTATAGGTATAGGTTTCTTCAATAATCACAATTCATTTGGCAAACTAAGATTCCAGCAAAAAATAGAAGCCATTTCTGATTACACCAATTTTCTTTCAACAATAGCATCCCCTTACGAATTATTCTTCAAAGAAAATAAAGCTCATGATCAGCTATTCCCGTGACATCAATTAAATCACTGCAACAGCAAGGCTTACAGTAAATTCCAAATGGAGTGATTTCGCACAAAATAACGTCTACTTTTGATAGGGATACTTTATCAATGGCTGTCTCTCATGGCTTATCCATTCCAAAAAAGTCGTAAGCATCTTTGTGCAAACAGTTTAATTACTACGATTTCTGAAAGTTATGAGCAAATTCCAGATGTCCGACCAAACAAGGATTCCAGAAAAATAACAATACATGATGCCTCCATGTCCGCTTTTGCCATGATGCATCTCAAGTACCCATCGCTCCTCTCGTTTGAGCGTGATAAAACAGAGCAAGAAGTAAGGCATAACCTTGAGCACCTGTATCAGATAAAAAAACGTGCTCCCTGTGATACCAGTATGCGGGAAATCCTGGATCCAATAGATCCCGTAGAGTTCAAAAAGCCTTTTAAGACATTGCTGTCTAACGTCCAAAGGGGCGGATTACTGAAGGCATTCGAATTTCACTGCGGGAACTTGAAAAATCACTACTTGCTCCCGATCGATGGAACTGGGCTATTTTACTCCTGCAATAATAAAAAACCTTGTCAGGAGTGCTGTACTAAAAATAAGGGAAAGGCCAACGAAGCTCACTACCACCAGTTAATGGCAGCATGCATTGCTCACCCGGATCAAAAAACAGTCTTGCCATTGGCACCGGAAGCCATAGTTTGCCAGGACGGTTCGACCAAAAATGACTGTGAAAAAAATGCCATTAAACGGTTGTTTGCCACCATACGAGAGCATCACCCACGTCTAAAGTTCGTTATTCTTCTGGACAGTCTTTATGCTGACAACCCCACTGTCCAACTGATTAAGAGTTATGGCTGGCATTACATCATTGTCGCGAAAGATGGCAACCATGCCTCGCTGGTTGAAGCGATGGATGAGCTGGATAAAGAAGGAAAAGTTCACCGTGCTGAAAAAGTTAATGAAGAGACTGGAATTAAGTGGTGGTTTCGCTATGCCAATGACGTCAGGCTGAACAAGGCAAAATATGCAGAACAGGTTAATGTGCTTGATTTTGTCGAAACCGATAAAAAAGGTAAACAGCATATCTGGTGCTGGGTGACTGATATTCCGCTTAACGAAGAAACCATAGAACCCGTCATGAAAGGAGGGCGCTGCCGATGGCATATTGAGAACCAGACGTTTAACACCCTGAAAAATCAAGGCTACGATCTCGAACATAACTACGGTCACGGTGAGAAGCACTTAGCCACAAATCTGGCCTATCTGACGATGCTTGCTTTTCTCGTAGATCAAATACAGGAACTGTGCTGTCCCCAGTTTCAGGAAGCTTTAAGAACCCGCTCAAAAGGAGTCCGTATAGCATTATGGAAATGGATACAGGGCTATTTTTTGCATTGGCTGATAAAAACGTGGGAGGGGCTTTTTTACACAGTAACTCATGGTATTGAAGAGAAAAGGGTGATTCCATTCGATACATCATAACCGGCCATATCGTAGCTACGTTCAGGGGTGACATTTTTTCTTTAAAGCTCCGCTTTGTTAATTGGCGGCTCAGTTTTGATCGGCTTCATTATTTTTGCTGCCTTATTGTCAATACCAACGATCATCGACGTTCATCATGCGGGAATAGCTGGCTCATGATCTAATAGCGCGTTTTTCGAAAAATAATGAGGCGGTTGCTCTTTGTGAGCAAGCAGCCGATTTTAAGGCGAGCTTAATCATAGACAATGAAGATGAGATTTCTTCTCCAATATGTCAAACCCCCAACTTTAAATCAGTTGATGAAGTTAAAGTTTTTTTTGACAATACTTCTTGCAGTTCTAGAAGCATATTAGAATCCATCACCCCAAAAAGCAACAAATACTTATTAAAAGAACTCGCATCCCTTTTATTGCCTGACCTTGATTTTGATCGTACGTCACCTCTCCCCAAGGAGAGTTTTGATATGGAAAAAATTAGAATCATGCTGACTTCTGGAAACAGCACTGTAATCAAACATGCTCTCCTGAAAATCGAGGAGGATAATTTCACACTCATCGGCATCGCCAATATTAATGGACAATTCTCTGGCCATTTTAAACGGTTAGGAGAAAAAAGTGCTGAAAGTCATAGAATGCTGCTGGTAGCTCTCAACTACGAAGTTTTAATGGATAGAGACATTATAAATAGACTGGATGGATTTATTTTGCCCGGTAATGATGACACTTATAACAGCGTTAGAAATTATTCCTTTCTTCCCTTTTCATGGAATGATATGCAGCCGGGGATGACTCATGAGACTGAGCATTTATATCAATTAATATACAGCTATGCTATGGATCGCAAGATGCCATTATTAGGAACCTGCGCTGGAAACCAACATCTTGCCCTACACCAATATGGAAAACTGGCTAAACTTCCTCGTCCATTTACTGGTTATATTGATGTAACGCTGGTTCCTGCAACCTTAAATCACTATATGGCTATGAATCCCTCAGAACAGCTTAAAGCCCTCAATCAGTGTCATTTGCCTGAAATGACAGTTCAGGGCACCGTAATGCATTCTTATGCCATAGAGGAACCTGGGGAAGATGTTGTTGTAGGGGGATATACTCCGGGGAAACGTCATCCGGTTATTATGGCCGCCAGTATGGGAGGGCATATTTCAACCTTTCAGTTTCATCCTGAGTATGCGTATAAGGAAGGAACCGATGGAAAAGATATTAATTCCAACATTATTGACAATTTTATACATCAGGTGAGCGCTTATCACACGATGAAAAGCAACGGTGCAGCCTTTTATTACCATAGGGATATGCAGTCGCTGCTAAGACGATTAAATGACTGCCAGGAATCAAGATTTAAAGCAGATGAAAAGAATGAAGTCTGGTTTTCAGGCCGTACATCTTATAAATACACTATGCCTGTATCACAGAGAAAACTATCTGTTCAACTAACCCCAGGGGTTGACTTGTCAGATTACAGCCATTCAGAAGACGAGTTGGAATGGGTTCTCATCAATAATAAAAACGGTATGTCATTAACTATTGATAAATCGAACCCCAGGCAAGTGATCGAGCTTATCAGAAAATGGTAAAAGCAACCCTGTGAAAAGGTAGCAGGAATCATTTTTTATACCCAATAACAGCATGTCTGCCACTGCTATTGAGTACGCTTAGTCATGTTGTACCGCTCTTCCCTATTTTCGGCTAGTGAAACTCTACAGAGAAAGTCACCGGCACCGCATAGCCAATACTATCCAGCCCTGCTAACTGACGAAGCTTGTCAATACCTTTCACCATATCAAACTCCCGGGCATTAATAATCAGAGGCTCGATGGTTGTAACACTCAGCCCACCACTTTTCAGGCGAATCACATTGACCTTGGTAGTCACGGGTACTTTTTGCCCATGAAGCTCCAGCTCACCATCCAGGGTCTTTGGCATCACTTCCCCTTCAGGCAGTGAAGCAACCAGTCCTGAGTCAATATTTGCAGTAAATCGGGCTGTAGCAAATGTTGATACCTCAAATAGGTAATCCCGCATCCGCTGATCACGAATACCAATTTTGCTATCAATACTGGCGAGATCCAGAGTCACCTCGGCCTTATTTCCCTTATACGATCCAGACAAATTCTTAATGCGGTGAACCTCTGCAACCTGATTTTGCTTGATGCTGATAAAGGTCAGTGAAGACTTATCATTGATCAGCGTCATATCTGCAAAACCAATAGTGCTAAAGCAAAAAGCCATGATGGCAACCAGCAACTTATTCATAGTTCATTCCCAAATAGTTGTTATTTTTCTAACTGAACAATATCTTAAATAAAAAGGAAGTTATATCAATCCATTGACCTTCAGCACCTTAAAGATTTTTTTGCCGCTTCTCGCCAAAGAGCTAATATCTCCAAAATCCGGCGTCTCCCCATGACTCAATTTATAGTCCCAGTTATCAACTTCCGACTCAAGGTACTCTAGCAGTTTTTTTGAGCAGCCCTTACAAGACCCGGAGCAGATATCTGACTCTGGCATATCAAATGGAATTTCCTCACGAATTCTTCCGATCAGTTCCCTCATTGCTTCACTGGTTCCCGGTTTCAAACAATCACTCTCTTGCCATCATGCATTAATCCTGCCAGTTAATGATATCACCATTCCACAGGGGAGAGTGGTCGTTTGGAGAGCCATTATAATTAATGGTAATCTCTTCATTGGCCAGAATTTTTTTGATGGACCTGAACTCGATCATTTGCTCTTCAGGCTTGACGATATAGACCGCATTCGGTGTATAAGAATGGTTGTAGATCGAACCAAGACCCAAGGCAATGGCACCCGCTGAGGACTCCCTGCCCCAAGAGAAGTAATAGTTATACAGCATGGTATCATCGATTTTTGCCAGCTCTTCTGCCGGAATTTCGAGAACCGGACAACGCTCTATCAGCTCATCACGGAGAATCTTTGAGTCTGAAAAAACACCCCGCCCTTTTGCGCCACAACTTGATACATAGAGCATTATACAACCCCACAGATACATACTTTGTTTTTATTATTCTGTACACCAGGACATCATAAAATGGATTTGCGCCCGCAATAAAGAGGCACAGTGATCAAATTATAGTTGGCTCGGTTGAAGCCTCAGGAAAAAGCGTCACCATATCCCCCCGGTGCCACTGGGGATATTTGTTCATCACTGCGGCAAATAACGGGCTTTGTATAAAGGTATTTAGCCAGCACTTGATCTTTAGGTACTGGCTTTCAGCAAACCAGCGCTTATCCACTAAAGAAAACTGGCGAATAAAAGGCACAATGGCGGCATCACTGAAACCAAACCTATTGCCTTGAAGATAATGACCACTGTTCAGACACTGCTCAATTTCAGCCAGAAAATGTTCACATTGCCTGCGGTAATCTTCTTTACTCTGTTCAGGATAACGATCAGCATACTTATAACGATCCAGCCAATGCTTGAAGTCTGTATCATTTTGCTTAATCAGTGCCGTTAGTTGCTCTCTGGCTTTTGGAAACTCTGCGTAACACCAGTGGTCAGGATCATTCTGTTGCAAAGCCCAATCCATAATATCAAGGCTTTCATCAAGCACCTGTCCATTCTCAAGTACCAGGACAGGCACTGTTGCCTTACGGGATAAGGCCACCAGCTCTTCTGGCTTATCCCTTAAGACAACCTCTCTTAATTCAACCTGAACACCACAATAATAAAGTGCAAGTCGTGCCCGAATGGCGTAGGGACAACGCCGAAAGGAATATAAAACCGGCTTTTTTAATTGCCCCATCAAACCTCCTCAGGTACAGAGATGGTAATGATATTGCCATTCACTGAGAAGGATTGTAGAAAACGGGCACGATCAATACGGTAATGTGACCACTGCTCACCTTCTTCAGAGGACGGGTGATGAATAATGTAGCCATCATCATGGATACCGATGATAAGCACTAAATGACCGCCCTTCTTCTCCGGGTTAAACCCACAGCTCACCGAGGCAATAACCAGACGGTTTTTCTCCAGTTCATCATCAATTATGCCAAGCTCCGTACCCACACTCTGGCATAGACCTGAAATGCCATACTCGCTGGCCACATCAAGCAACCCCTGATGAATCCAGCCAACGCCTTTCATATAACCATCAACTGCCAGCCCTTGCTCAAGCAAAGCCTTTAACGGAACCACTTCACCTGTTATCCGGGCTATCACCATTTTCAGGCAGGCCAGTCCACAAATGCGCTTTGTCCAGGATTCAGCCTCCTCCATGGAGTCAAACCCTTCCTGTTGATGGTTGGCCTGTGTCAATCGCTGTGAATAAAAGGGTGTGTCTAGCATACTCTCAACTTGATAACGTTCTTTGGTCATTCAAATCGTACTACTGATTTGGTACTACTCTCAATCCGCTATTTTATGTCCATATTGTCGTTAGCCTGACAGCCTCCTATAATGCCTCTTCGTTTTTTCAGCCGAGCTGCTATATGGCCCGGCATCTGCAACCCAACTGGGGTTTTCCAACCCATGAGCAAAACTAAAGTACTGACTGGTATCACAACAACAGGCACTCCGCACCTTGGTAACTACGTGGGAGCCATCAAACCTGCCATAGAACAAAGTTGGCGTGATGATATCCAGTCCTACTATTTCCTGGCGGACTACCATGCGCTAATTAAGGGACGCGATCCCAAGCGCATTCATCAATCCGGTCTGGAAATTGCTGCCACCTGGCTGGCTCTGGGATTGGATACGGATCGGGTAACCTTCTACCGTCAGTCTGATGTACCGGAAATCATGGAACTGAACTGGATTATAGGTTGCATGACCGCAAAGGGTCTGATGAATCGCGCCCATGCTTATAAAGCGGCAGTCCAGGCCAACGAAGAAGCCGGTGAAAAGGATCCTGATAAAGCGGTGACTATGGGGCTGTTCTGCTACCCGGTATTAATGGCCGCCGACATCCTGATGTTTAATGCCCACAAAGTCCCTGTTGGCCGTGACCAGGTACAACACCTGGAAATGGCCCGGGATATTGCGGGTCGCATGAACCATCACTACAAAACCAAGTTCATCTTGCCTGAGGCCATTGTGGGCGAAAATACCGCGGTTCTGAATGGGCTTGATGGCCGCAAGATGAGCAAGAGCTATGACAATACCATTCCTCTGTTCTGTACTGAAAAGAAACTGCTGAAGCTGATCCGTAAAATCAAGACAAACTCCCTTGAGCCAGGCCAGCCTAAAGACCCGGATGGCTGTACACTGTTCCAGATCTTTTCCGCTTTTGCCAATGAAGCAGAAATTGCCGAGAAGCGTAAACAGTATGAAGCTGGTGCTGGCTGGGGCGACCTCAAGAATCAGCTGTTTGAATACGTTAACGCCCAGCTGGCGGATGCCCGCGAGCGCTATAACACCCTGATTGAAGACCCTGCCTTTATTGAAGCGGAACTGAAAAAAGGTGCAGAAAAAGCGCGTGCTGAGGCCACACCGTTTATTGCCAATATTCGTAAGGCGGTGGGTATCAGTCCGTTTGCCTGACTTGGGTTGAACCTAAAATGCTCATGACTGATAGAACCAGCCATAAGCGTTTGTACCCGCAAAGCTGTGATCATATCACTCACAAAAAAAGACATATAAATAATTTACAACTGAAACGCCGCTTGTTCTGGCTCATAACTAAATGAGCGAAGCGGCTGCTTTCTCTCTTCCTTCAAAATAGTTTTGTTTGACTCTAATAAATAGCGCATTACATCGGCAACAGCATGGGCTAGCTCACAAGGTACAGCATTGCCTATCTGCCTATATAGTGCCGATTGCCTACCATGTAAAAGATACCCCTTTGGAAAAGATTGCAGTGCCAACGCCTCATCGACTGTAATACGCCTTAAGTAACTAGGGGCAGACTTAAAACCATTAGGCTCTCCCCCCTCTAACAAATGAGAATGGTATCCATGTATCCATTCCTCTCTGCTTTCGTATAGGGCTGCTTCATCAACTATCGGAGTTCTATTACCCCCCATACTTGCAGGCAAGGTTGAGGCATAACCGTCAAGCTTTAACGGTCTTCCTTGTCCATTAAACATCATGCCCGCATAAGGCGATTTTCGGAGAACTGGCTTTGAAGCAATAGTAATCTTTGCATTGCATACATGCTCATTTCCTACCTCACCCGGCTTTGGCAGTCCTTGTAATGTTTCGCGTACAGTACGCGCTCTTACCTTTCTTAACTCAAGGAATGAGCGAAACTGTCTTTTATCAAATTCCTCTAACATGCCAACAAAGAACATTCGCTCCCGCGCCTGCGGCACTCCATAGTCAGAAGCATTGAGTACGATCAAATCGGTTAAATATCCATACTCATTGGCTTTTCGCCTTAATTCACTCCTAAATGACTCGAATTTACTCAACAGTGCTAGAGACTTGACGTTTTCCATCACAAAGCATTTAGGCTTTACACGACGGACAACCTCCATAAATGACATGACTAGTTGACTTCTAGGGTCATTAAGATCCATCTTACCTGCTACGGAAAATCCCTGACATGGTGGACCACCAAACACACAATCAATATCATCAATCGAGTTCAACTCGTGCATCCAATCTTCAACACATCCACAGCGGATAATATTTCCATGATTAAGGCTATAGGTTTTACAAGCATCCTTATCTATGTCATTAGCCCATACAGGCTCAAAGCCTGCATTAACAAACCCCACATCCATACCGCCCGCACCAGAGAATAAAGATATCGATCGCACTAGCACCACCTAAATATTCGATTTTGGAATATTTCATATTATAGCTTCTAGTAAAGCACACATGAAGAACAGAACTACGACTATTCATGACTCGCGATACAAGGCTCTCATTAGACGCGTTACAGAGCTTAGAAAACTAACTGGATTATCGCAAAAGGAGTTAGCTCAGCTATTCCCGCATGATGAACGTCGATGATCGTTGGTATTGACAATAAGGCAGCAAAAATAATGAAGCCGATCAAAACTGAGCCGCCAATTAACAAAGCGGAGCTTTAAAGAAAAAATGTCACCCCTGAACGTAGCTACGATATGGCCGGTTATGATGTATCGAATGGAATCACCCTTTTCTCTTCAATACCATGAGTTACTGTGTAAAAAAGCCCCTCCCACGTTTTTATCAGCCAATGCAAAAAATAGCCCTGTATCCATTTCCATAATGCTATACGGACTCCTTTTGAGCGGGTTCTTAAAGCTTCCTGAAACTGGGGACAGCACAGTTCCTGTATTTGATCTACGAGAAAAGCAAGCATCGTCAGATAGGCCAGATTTGTGGCTAAGTGCTTCTCACCGTGACCGTAGTTATGTTCGAGATCGTAGCCTTGATTTTTCAGGGTGTTAAACGTCTGGTTCTCAATATGCCATCGGCAGCGCCCTCCTTTCATGACGGGTTCTATGGTTTCTTCGTTAAGCGGAATATCAGTCACCCAGCACCAGATATGCTGTTTACCTTTTTTATCGGTTTCGACAAAATCAAGCACATTAACCTGTTCTGCATATTTTGCCTTGTTCAGCCTGACGTCATTGGCATAGCGAAACCACCACTTAATTCCAGTCTCTTCATTAACTTTTTCAGCACGGTGAACTTTTCCTTCTTTATCCAGCTCATCCATCGCTTCAACCAGCGAGGCATGGTTGCCATCTTTCGCGACAATGATGTAATGCCAGCCATAACTCTTAATCAGTTGGACAGTGGGGTTGTCAGCATAAAGACTGTCCAGAAGAATAACGAACTTTAGACGTGGGTGATGCTCTCGTATGGTGGCAAACAACCGTTTAATGGCATTTTTTTCACAGTCATTTTTGGTCGAACCGTCCTGGCAAACTATGGCTTCCGGTGCCAATGGCAAGACTGTTTTTTGATCCGGGTGAGCAATGCATGCTGCCATTAACTGGTGGTAGTGAGCTTCGTTGGCCTTTCCCTTATTTTTAGTACAGCACTCCTGACAAGGTTTTTTATTATTGCAGGAGTAAAATAGCCCAGTTCCATCGATCGGGAGCAAGTAGTGATTTTTCAAGTTCCCGCAGTGAAATTCGAATGCCTTCAGTAATCCGCCCCTTTGGACGTTAGACAGCAATGTCTTAAAAGGCTTTTTGAACTCTACGGGATCTATTGGATCCAGGATTTCCCGCATACTGGTATCACAGGGAGCACGTTTTTTTATCTGATACAGGTGCTCAAGGTTATGCCTTACTTCTTGCTCTGTTTTATCACGCTCAAACGAGAGGAGCGATGGGTACTTGAGATGCATCATGGCAAAAGCGGACATGGAGGCATCATGTATTGTTATTTTTCTGGAATCCTTGTTTGGTCGGACATCTGGAATTTGCTCATAACTTTCAGAAATCGTAGTAATTAAACTGTTTGCACAAAGATGCTTACGACTTTTTTGGAATGGATAAGCCATGAGAGACAGCCATTGATAAAGTATCCCTATCAAAAGTAGACGTTATTTTGTGCGAAATCACTCCATTTGGAATTTACTGTAAGCCTTGCTGTTGCAGTGATTTAATTGATGTCACGGGAATAGCTGGAGTTAGCTCAAGCTATTGGGGTTTCCCAGTCAGATATTTCGAAAGTCGAGCGATGTGAGCGACGCCTTGACATCATAGAGCTATACGACGTTCTCTGGTATTTGGCACATCAAGACCAAAATCTTTTTGATAAGTATCTAACAGAAATTTATGAAACTTTCCGTAAACCATAGCGTAGCAAGAACAATCTTGAAGAGCGCTGTTGAACAAGTAACTCGCAACAATTACCAGACCTGTCCCGAACTTGCTGACAACATCAGGCTCATAACACTTGGGACACACCTTACCTACAGATATGTTCTACTCACTGGCATTCTTTCAAAAGCAGCAAACCCCGAGGTAAACCCTCTTGTATTGCAAGTTAAATCAGGGCTACCCGGAGCTTTTGATGCGCGCTCTGTATGCCACAAAGTAATAGTGCCTTTAGAAAAAGAGCTACTGGGAAACAGGCTTGGTGCATCAAATGAGCCATACCTCAATAAACCTGCAAGGATTTCCTGAAATGTCTAAGGAGAACGCAGTACGCAGAGGGAATGACCTGCTGCTGAGGGATAAACTAGTAGATGTACTAGAGTATATGCAGGACAAAGATGGCGACTACTCTTTTAAGGCTCTCTGTACAGTCATAGAGGCCATTTTTGAGCGTCCATCACAAGACCTTACCGAAATAACCGAGAACCTACCATCTACACTATTTTCGCATGATATTCAGTCAATATTAGCTGACTTCATAAGCCAGTCTTGGGAGGGACAATCTGCTGCTCTTGCTACAGGTATATGCTTTAGCTTACTTAGAAAAGAGTTCTTATCCACTGACATTGAAGTAAAAGTACATCCTGCAAATCAGGCTGGTTCCTCATCAAAAGAAGTACTGGATATTGATGTGTATCATCAGAACCAGATTGAAACAGCCATTGAAGTAAAGGATAAGCCTTTCTCACCTAAAGATGTAGAACATGCAGTATCAAAAGCTATCAAGTCTGGCCTCCAAGGAACCATTTTCGTCATAGGGCCACAGGCTCATTTAACTGAGCAAACCCTTGATCAGGTAACAGCTTATTGGAAACAAAAAAATATTGCCCTAACATTTATCAAGTTAGAAGAACTGATTGGCTTCACTGGATATATGACTCCAGCCATTGAATCTGGAACGTTAGTAAAGATCATTCAAAGCAAGCTTGAAGGAATGAAAGCCAAGGATGAGCTGAAGAAGCATATTTATTTGATTTTTAAGAAGCGCGGCTGGATATAAACTCACCTCATAAAGAGGCGGATTATCACCTCTTTTAGAAAAGAGTATTGCTTTGTAACCTGCCATGTCCCAGCCATGAGCATTTATTGTGATTTCAGCAATCTCACCCTATGAAAATCATTTACGGCCATCAATTCTACAGAAAAGAGGATAAGTAATCGATGATTCCAGCACTAGAAGCATTGAAACGACTACAGGAAGGGAACCGTCGATTTGCATCCGGGGTCATGAGCCTGGATAAACTGGCCAGTGCCAATAAACGCACGGACCTGGCGGCAGGACAGGAACCCTTTGCCATTATTCTTGGCTGCTCTGACTCCCGGGTGCCTGCCGAGTTTATTTTTGATCAGGGACTGGGCGACCTGTTTGTTATTCGGGTAGCCGGGAATGTGGTGGCTCCATCCCAGGTGGGAAGTGTGGAATTTGCCGCCGAGTGCTTTAATACCCGACTGGTGGTGGTGCTCGGCCATTCGCGCTGTGGCGCTGTTACAGCAACCCTGGAAGAAATGAAACGCCCCACCAAAAGCCAGTCACGCAACCTGCGCTCGATTGTTAACCGTATCCGCCCCTCAATAGAAGGGCTTCTGGAAGAAGAAAGCCCCAGTAGCCATGAAAAGCTGATGCAGAGGGCCGTAAGGGCCAATGTCAGGGCATCCGTCAATCAATTAAAACATGGCTCAGAGATTCTGGAGCAGCTTACTGAAGAGAACGGCCTGCTAATCGTCGGTGCCGAATACTCACTGGACACAGGCCTGGTTCACTTCTTTGATGGAGTTCCTTTAGACTAGCCCCTTTACGCTCCTTCTTACCCTGGGTTTATTAGTGCCTTCGGTTACCTTTTTAGGGGCGCGCTGGCCGTCTTTATGACCGGGTTTTGGTTTCTTGGGTTTCTTTGGCTTGGCTGGGCGATGGTTTAACCGGGACTCAGGCAGGTCATGGACTGGCTCAAAACCATCCATCAGCTGACGGGGCAACAATTGTTTGATCAGTCTTTCAATATCGGAAAGCTGCTTAAACTCATCCGCACTGACCAGGGATACCGCCTGTCCACGGGAACCCGCCCGCCCGGTTCGACCAATACGATGAACATAGTCTTCAGGCACATTAGGTAAATCAAAATTGACCACTTGGGGCAGCTGGTCAATATCCAGTCCCCTGGCGGCAATGTCTGTAGCTACCAGTATACGGGTATCGCCATTTTTAAAATCTGACAGCGCTTTAGTCCGGGCATTCTGGCTTTTATTACCGTGAATGGCGGCAGCCTTAATCCCTTCCTCATCCAGGTAGCGAGTCAGACGGTTCGCTCCGTGCTTGGTCCGGGTAAATACCAGCACTTGCTCCCACTTCTTTTCAATGATCAACTGGGTTAACAACGCCGGCTTGCGCTTTTTATCCACAGGACAAATCCACTGCTTGACCGTTTTAGCCGTGGTGTTTCTAGGACTCACTGATATCTCTACGGGATTATTGACTAGCCCTTTAGCCAGTGAGCGAATCTCATTGGAGAAGGTGGCAGAGAACAGCAGGTTCTGACGGTTCTTCGGCAGCAAGGCCAGAATTTTACGAATATCATGGATAAAGCCCATATCCAGCATTCGATCCGCTTCATCAAGAACCAATACTTCCAGCTGCTTGAATCGCACTGCATTCTGGCTATGCAGGTCCAGCAAGCGACCGGGTGTTGCCACCAGAATATCCGCACCCCGGCGCAGCCTCATCATTTGAGGGTTGATTTTCACCCCTCCGTAGACCACGGCAGAGCTTAATCGCAGATTTTTACCGTAAGTGGCCACACTGTCTCCCACCTGAGCGGCCAGTTCCCTGGTGGGTGTTAGCACCAGCGCCCTGGCCTGGTTAGCCCGAGCCCGCTCACCTTTGGCCAGCCGTTCCAGAATAGGCAGGGTAAACCCTGCGGTTTTACCAGTGCCCGTCTGTGCTGCCGCCATGACATCCTGGCCTTTTAGCACGGCAGGTATAGCCTGGGCCTGAATAGGAGAAGGGGTCTTGTAGCCTTGCTCCGCTACGGCTTCAAGAATAGGGGCAGATAAGCCCAAGGAGGCAAAGCTCATATCATCGTCTCGTTGCTGCTTTCAAAAACCCGCCTATGAGAGTCCACCTCTGCTTTAGCGGGCGTGCAGCTTACCGAAACTTGCGGATTAGTGCTATTTTTGCTCTGGATTTCTCCTGAGAATCAAAACTTGTAACTTAAACCAGCCATTAGCAGTAATGATTTCTCCTCATAAAAATCAATATTGGAGTGGGTATAGTTATAGCCTGTTAAAGCGATAAAATCCCAATCCTTCAGGCTGAATGGCTCATCATAAGAGTAGGCAAGAAATGCACTATAACGATGGTCTTTCTGTTTCTCACCGAAAACCGGGTTAGTCTCATCAAAACGGGCCTGTTTATAACTGAGGGTCAGAGCCAGGGTTGAGTCAGCTTGCATGCTGACTATCCCGCCTTCAATACCATAGGCATTACTTGCCATGGCATCTCCATCCGCCTTGTCTTTCATATAGATAAGGGCGCTTCTTAGGAATAAATTCCGTGATAGCTTATAGCGATGGCTTCCTTTGGCCAAAAAAATATTCCCTTCCCTCTTCAATAACTCCTGCTGGGCGTCGGTGTAATTCCTTTGACCACTCTTTTCTTCATCTACCTTTGTTTTTCCCGCAGCCAACTCAATAGAAAAGTCAGACCCCATGATGTTCTTATATTGAAAACGAACAGCCTGCCTTTTTTGCCTGGTTTCCTCCCGGTCTTCCCCGGTGATAAACGGATCTGCCCAGGTTTTAGTTGAAATGACTCCGGGAATAATACTAAAAGACATCGTGCCATTTTGCTGGAATGACTGCCGGTACCCTGCCTCTATGTAAAAATTACCTAATGCCAGGTCAGAACGGCTGGATCCGAAAAACAATTGCCTGTCCTGATCTGCAAAGGTGTATCGCACCAGTCCCATAGGAGCCATCAAATACTTACCCTGACTGCCGCCCGATTGATCCAGGGTACTGGTGGATTTATTGTCGGTATTGAATTGAGAATGCTTGTGAGTGAAGCCGGCAAGAATCGACACTTCACCACTAAAGCCCGGTTCCCATTGCTGAGGCGGCTGTGCTGCTGCTACAGCACTCATTGAATAAGCTACAAGCCCAACGGATAACTCTTTCAGCATATCTATTCCCTGAATTATTGTGTTTATTTTGGGTATTTTGCCCCGATCAGATAAGCCAGTAAGTTTTATTTTTCAATGAAACATACCCATTGCACTTTATAGCGGATAACCCTTCAATCAAACAAGTGTCGTGTGTGCATCCAAATTTATCTGAACACTCCCTAGAGGCTGTTGACGTTTTCTCGTGTGCTCACGATCAAACGTCAACAGCCCCTAATTTAACATCCACTCATGATCAGGATCATTATGGAACTTCCAGGCCCTGGTGGGTCCAGCCATTACGTTAAGATAATAAAGTTCATAGCCGTGGGGGGCTGCCACAGGATGATAGCCCCTTGGAACCAGGACAGTATCCTTATCCTCAACAGACATGGTTTCGTCAATGTCCCGCTCATCGGTATAAACCCGCTGAAAAGCAAACCCCTGGGGTGGATTCAAACGATGATAATAGGTCTCCTCAAGATAAGATTCCCTTGGCATATCATCGGTATCATGTTTATGGGGAGGATAGCTGGATGAGTGCCCCCCGGGAGTATAAACCTCAGTAATCAGCAGGCTGTCCGCATCATGCTCTGGCATCAGAATATTATGAATCAGGCGCTGGTTTGTTCCCTCTCCCCGATCCATAACAGTCATATCTTCCGGCTTCAAATGACGCACCTTACGTATTTTGCTTTTGCCGGGTGCTTTACATACAGCCAGTTCCAGGTCAGTGGTTGCTATTACTCTAAAATCGGTTGCCATTGGCAGATAAACCCCGTGAGGCGGTATCTTGTCAAAGGGCGACATTCGTCCGCCAATATCGGTCAGCGTTGAATCTTCTGTGATGACAGAGCATTTTCCAGCCACCAGAACCAAGCATACTTCCTGATCGCACCCGGAAAAATCGAGGTAATCACCCGTCTTTAACTCATAAACTTCAAAACCCACATATTTCCACCCTGCGCTTTCAGGGGTGATATGCGTTATACAGTGTTGATGGCTGCGTTTTTCAGATTTTACTAAAAGAGATGACATAACATTTACTTCTTTTATCTATTGCCTTCAAGCTCAAGCCAGGCCCTGTATTTCTATTACAGAAAAGTTATGAAATGTTTGCTCCAGATCAAATGAAATAATAATTTCAAAACATATTATTTATGGAAAATATTTTTCAATCACCCAAGCAACCAAAAAATAAGAGGTGGTGATTGATGGAGTTATCGCTCTTAAAGAAAATAATTTATCACAAGGGGTGGAGACACGTGGTAGAGAAATCACTGGACATTATCTGCATTGGCCGGGTTGCCGTTGACCTGTACTCACAACAAATAGGTAGCCGTCTGGAAGACTGTCGCACTATGGCTAAATATCTCGGAGGCTCATCTGGTAACGTGGCATACGGCACTGCCCGTATGGGTTTAAGGTCAGCCATACTTGCCCGTGTAGGCGATGACCATATGGGGCGCTTTCTGAAAGAAGAGCTGGAAAGTGTCGGTTCAGACCCGAGTCACCTGATTACAGACCCTGAACGGTTAACAGCACTGGTACTTCTGGGTATTGAAGACAAAGATACCTTTCCATTGATCTTTTACCGTGAAAACTGTGCCGACATGGCACTATGTGCAGAGGATATAAAAGAAGACGCGATAGCATCTGCCAAGGTATTGCATATTACCGGCACACACTTTTCTCGCCCTGAAACCGATGCAGCCTGTCGCAAGGCTATTGGGTTTGCCCGCCAAAACGGAACACGCACATCGCTGGATATTGATTACCGACCCGTACTCTGGGGTTTGACCGGTAAAGCGGAAGGGGAAAATCGTTTTATCGCCAATGACAAGGTCACTGCCCATATGCAAAGCATTGTGCCGCTATTTGACCTGATTGTTGGCACCGAAGAAGAGGTCCATATTGCTGGCGGCACCACCAATACCATTGAAGCCCTTAAGGCCATCAGAAAATTGACCAATGCCACCATTGTTCTCAAGCGTGGAGCCCTGGGAGCTTCCGTTTATGAAAATGAAATCCCTAAAATGCTGGATGAAGGCATTACCGTTAAAGGTGTCCGGGTAGATGTCCTCAATGTCCTGGGAGCTGGCGATGCCTTTATGAGTGGCCTGTTAAGAGGCTATGTTGAACAAGCCTCATGGCAACAAAGCCTTACTTATGCCAACGCCTGCGGTGCCCTGGTTGTATCCAGACACGGCTGTGCCCCAGCGATGCCCGGCAAAGAAGAGCTGGACTATTACCTGGCCAATGCCGAGCAAATTCAGCGCCCTGATCTTAATGATCACCTTAACTACCTTCATAGGGTAACCTGTCGGCATAAGGACTGGCCTGAGCTGTGCGTACTGGCATTTGACCATCGAAAACAACTGATAGAGATGGCCAAAGAAGCCGGAGCCCCAGTGGATCGTATTAAAAAACTGAAACAACTGATTCTGGAAGGTGCTAGGGAGGGCGCAAAAGAGACAGACCTGGGTCAACGAGCAGGCATTCTCTGTGATGATACCTTCGGCCAGGACGTACTGAACGAAGTAACAGGCAAAGGGTGGTGGATTGGTCGCCCCGTTGAACTTCCCGGTTCACGCCCTCTCAGTATTGAGCACAGTGATAATGTCTCCCGACGCCTTACCAGCTGGCCTACAGAACATGTGGTGAAATGCCTGGTGTTCTACCACCCTGATGATAAGGCAGACCTACGTTTTGAGCAGGAGCAAAGTGTCCGGGCAGTTTATGACGATTGCTGTGCCAGCGGCCATGAGCTATTGCTGGAAGTCATCCCTCCCAAAGGTATGAAAACAGATGACAGTTTGCTGCTCAGAACCATGAAGCGCTTCTATAACCTGGGCATTCGCCCGGATTGGTGGAAAGTCCCTTCCCCCAAACGCTCTGCATGGCTTGAAATACAATCCCTGATCAAAGAACGAGCCCCCCACTGCCGCGGCGTTATTCTACTTGGCCTTGATGCACCGGTGGATCAAATCCGCAAAGGATTTAATGCTGCTGCCGGTATTGATATCTGCAAAGGCTTTATGGTGGGTCGCACGATCTTTGGAGAACCATCCAAAGCGTGGTTAGAAAACAAAATCGATGACCCCACTTTCGTACGACAAATAGCTAATAACTATATACAGCTGATCACACTTTGGAATGAGCGTAAAGCCAGCTAAAAGCGGCTCCCGTAGCATTAAGCGGGAGAGCATTAAAAAATAAATGGTCATATACAGGAATAGCAATGGAAAAGGTCATTAACTATATCGACGGCCACTATGTGGCCAGCGAATCAGAACGCGCTGGTGCTATTTACAACCCCGCTACAGGTGAGCAAATCCGTGAAGTGGCATTATCCACTTCCGGTGAAGCCAAAAAAGCTATTGCCGCTGCAAAAACGGCTTTTCCCAAGTGGTCTGCAACAACACCACTGCGTCGCTCCCGGGTTTTATTCAAATTTAAAGAACTGGTTGAAAAGCATCTTGATGAACTGGCAACCCTGATTTCCATCGAACACGGTAAAGTTCTCTCTGATGCCAAAAGTGAAATGGTTCGCGGCCTGGAAGTGGTGGAATTTGCCTGTGGTATTCCCCATCTCCAAAAAGGTGAGCACTCCCTGAATGTAGGTACGGGTGTTGATAGCTGGTCCATGATGCAGCCACTGGGTGTCTGCGCTGGGGTTGTGCCATTCAACTTCCCGGCCATGGTGCCCATGTGGATGTTCCCTGTGGCTCTGGCCTGTGGCAACACCTTTGTACTTAAGCCTTCTGAAAAAGTGCCTGCGGTCGCCATGCGCATGGCTGAACTGTTGAAAGAAGCGGGCTTACCTGATGGTGTATTCAATATCGTTAATGGCGACAAAGAGGTGGTTGACGTTCTGCTAACCCATGAGGATGTGCAAGCCATCAGTTTTGTCGGCTCTACTCCCGTGGCAGAGTATATCTATAAAACGGCCTCCGCCCATGGCAAGCGGGTACAGGCGCTGGGTGGTGCCAAAAACCATATGGTCATTATGCCTGACGCCGATATGGACGGTGTGGTCAATGCCCTTATGGGCGCAGCCTATGGTGCCGCAGGGGAGCGTTGCATGGCGATTTCTGTAGCCATGCCAGTTGGTGAAGAAACCGCCGAACGATTAATTGAAAAGCTACTTCCTCAGGTTGAAGCCCTGCGGGTTGGTCCCGGGATTATAGAAGGCCAGGAAAATCAGATGGGGGCACTGATCAGTAAAGAACACCGAGCCAAAGTCAGCCACTATGTAGATAAGGGTGTTGCTGAAGGAGCAACGCTTCTGGTGGATGGTCGCGACCTTAAAGTGCCAGGCCATGAACACGGTTACTTTATCGGTGGCTCCCTATTCGACCAGGTTAAACCTGATATGACCATTTACAAAGAAGAAATCTTTGGACCAGTGTTATCTATCTGCCGGGTTCCTGGTTTTGCTGAAGCCGTTGAGCTAATTAATGCCCATGAGTTCGGTAATGGTACCGCTATCTTTACCCGTGATGGCAGGATGGCCCGAGAGTTTGCCCAGCGTATTCAGGTGGGTATGGTGGGTATTAACGTACCAGTCCCTGTACCAATGGCATTCCATAGCTTTGGTGGCTGGAAACGATCACTATTTGGCCCACTGCATATGCACGGCTCTGATGGTGTACGTTTCTATACCCGGATGAAGGCCGTAACCGCTCGCTGGCCTGATAGTGAAGGCTATGCATCTTCCGAGTTTGCCATGCCAACAATGAAGTAATGCCCATTACTTTCCTCTCTGTTATATTGCTGAACCTTTATAACAGGGAGAACTTTATATAGCTGTAACTATTCAACACCACAAGCAGGCTCATTATCTCTATATACATCCCTTTTTGGAGAAAGCTTATATGAGTCTGCAAGTTCATATGTTTGCAAATTTATAAAAGCCCCCTCAACCAATGTATTTCTTGTCACTCTAAGCCATTGATATCGCTTGTCTAAAATAACACCTATTAGAAACTTATCTTCACTGCCTTTTTCAGAACCCTTTTCTTTTTGTAGTTGTGAATAAAATTCTGATTTACTAGTTTCCTGTGATGTCACATATTCATCAGATGATATATCTACAAGTTCCTTTTCAACTAAATCCGGATCAAATAAAAAAATAACAATTAAAAAAAGATGAACTCCATTAACAATAAACACCAATTGCTCCCCTTTACTTAATAACGCAATCTTTTCTAAAAACCCATCATTCCCAAACCCTACATCATCAATAACAAAATCATCATTCAGCTTACTTTCTTTAATTTCTTCTCGCGCCCTTAAAAAAGCATCAGCATCATCAGCAGGATTCGTTGTCCTATGAAAATTATAGGTTCTAAGGAGTCCTGATACAGATAGCACCTGCTTTTCCAAACGACATGGTACTTTATCATATGGGAAAACACTTGTAATTATTCTGACTGCTTCATTTAAAACTTCTTCTATATCCTCACTCTCAAACTCATCGTCTGAATTTTCTTTAACATCCATTGTACCTAAATGGGCAGCATCGTTGACTGAGCCATACCAAATCTCTGTAGTTCTTGAGAAACCACTTGTCTTGCCTTCTTCTCTAAAAGCTATTTGATCTCTATTACTAATTCCATGCAGAGATGTTTTAGCTGACTTTTTTTTAATCACTCCCTTACCTTTTTTCCTTAAAAGAGCATCTTTTAAAGTTTTATCGCGCCCTACTTTTTGCTTTCCTTTTACAAAACTAAATTTAACTGAAACTGTTTCTTTTTCACTCTTAACAAAAACCGGAAACCTATTTGATCGTTCTTGCTCACCCTTCAGCCTGTTATAATAATGCTCAAACGTTAACGGATCACCTTTATCTGTCCTATTTTTTAAATAATTTTTATAATCTTTTTCAATAAACGTAAACAAATAAGGATCAATATTTCTTAACTCACTATCTCCTTGTAACAATCCAACACTAGAGCCAGCACTTACTCCAGAAGATGTTGACGGTAAGTAATAAAGATCAGTCCCCCTCTTTATTTTTTTATTATCCATTGAGGAACACGCTGCCTCCTCACTTAAATACTTGGAGTCAACAACATCAGAATCTTTTTCAACTAATTCTTCTTTAATATCGCTTATTTGTTTTTTCCCTTTTAACTCATCTGAACCATCAGTAAAACGCACAGAGTGGGAATAACTTTTATTTTCTTCTAAGCCTTCCTCGCTATCGCTACCTGCACCCATTACAAAAAATGGAAAGTATAATAATAAAACAAGAAAAGCACACTTATTCAACCATTTCATCATATCACACATAATAAAAACTAATATTATACTGCTCAACTGAATAGCCTTATTCCTGCTTAGGAACAAACAATCATTTATAAAAAATAGACTATTTAACTTAAATAGTAACCTTGATTTTTATTATTCCTCATTCCCAGCATCCAGTTTACAAAGCAACCCTATAATTAAGGGGTTTAAAACGATATCTATATACAGCAATACAGCACATTTATACTCCCTGGTCATAAGTAATTTTATATGATCCAGAAAAAGTATAATCATTTAGTATTTTTAATATTGTATCAAAAAGATCCTGTCTATTTAATTTTACAAACCGACACTTTTTACCAACAAATACCCCTAAAATAAACGAGCACTGTTCCTGTAACTGCTCTTCACTATCAACACCTAGTTTACTATAGAAAATCGCCTCTTCCATATTAGCTTCAACACCTTTACTTTCCATAAAACCTTTTTCTAAAGCTTCCCTAAGCAACCTTTTATTATATTTTTGAAAAACAACTGAAAAAAGCAAAAAGCCATCATGAATAACTACAACCAAGTCCTTATCTTTAAGCTGCTCTAGTTCTTGTTCTGGGTAAGCAATATAATCCTCACTATTACCCAATACCCTAAATCCATCAAAGTTTAGAGATAAAACTTGACTTTCTGCTACCTCAGCAAAACTTTCATCACAACCAACTTTTATTCTCGAAGAATATTGATCTAAAACCCGCCTTCCAATCATAGTCAACTCATTAAGACCGTATAGTATTTCTTCATAACAAATACCATTCAGTAGTTTCCCCAAAAGACCATTACAAAAATCAGAGTTAACTTCATCCTCTAAAAGTAAATCCTCACATTCATATATATCTTGTTCATCACACTCACTTTCTTCATATAAACCACCATAATTTTCTTCTAAAGTACTGGTAAAGCTACCCTCAATACTTATTTCAAAAATCTTATTATCTTCATAGTCATTTCCCTCCAAATGTTTTTTAGCATGTAAAATACGCTGTCGTCTAGATGAAGATATTTTTTTAGAAACACCCATTACAACAGGTATTTTCTTCCCCATTCTTGTTTTTTTTCTACTAATAGCACTCACTTTCCCCCTTGGTTTTCCTGCATTCTGATGATTAATATTGCTCTCCACTTCCTTATTTAAATCATTCACTGCATGTTTCAAATAATCGTCATATGACATAGGTTTATGATTTAATTTTAATTCTTTTCCCTTATATTCCTCATATACCAATCGGTAGTAAGAAGCAAATACAGGATCTATTTCTTCCAATGATGCTGAATCAATTTTTTTATCGTCTACTATATTATTTTCTCCTTCAATCCTTCCATTTAAACGCCTTGCTTTATTAGAGTGATTACAAAAAACCTTACCAGTTCTTCCTTTATCCTCCCACTGCTTGAAGCAAGCAGAACATAATTTAGACTTTTTTTTACTCTCAGCAGAATCTTCTTTAGTATTTTCACCAGTAGTTTCTGGTACTTGGGTGTCTTCGCTTTGTTCACCACCAAAACCAAGTGAGAGCTGATAAAAACCTAATAAAATAAGGAAAAGTAGCCTATTAAACCTATAATGAGCAATAGCAAATACCATCATCATAAACAGAAAAAAAACAAGCAGCTTCAAATAACATCTCACTCTATATTTAAAAAACTTATCCTCTAAAAGTAGACTATGCTGACTGATAAAATAATCCCCATATATAAAACAGCAGGGCAAAAACATGATCACAAATCAACCAATTTGAGCACTTGCATCATGTAGTCTTCATTCCAGCCACAGGTTTTGCGCTTATTCTTGATACCGGCTTTCACCGTAGTGTCCAACTTAAGAAGATTGAGTGTCACCTGCCGGGCAACAGCTAGATTTTCTGCTGCGAACCCTTCTCTTGCCCTACAGCGGTCTTCATCAAACGCCACATCAAGCACCCAGTGTAATTGGTTTTCTATTAGCCAATGCTTCCTGGTAGCTTGAAGTACCTCGGCAGCTGATAACTGGCGGCTGCATATAAAGTAACGGATGAGTGTTTTCCCTTTACCCTTTTTGCTACTGTCTAACTGGATTGCGGCTATGGTTTTGGCTTTCCATGAGGCAGCATTGGAGTCCTCAGTAACATCATTGATAACCCAGCACCGGCGGTGCTCCATACGACCATGCTCTTTACCTTCCTGTTCCGCAAAGTAATGGTCAGGAGCATCTTCCAGATTATCTTGCCAGTATTGATCGAAGAGTCGAGTCACTTCTCCATAGAGTTTTCTCTGGTTGCCTTTCACCGCCAGCAAGTAGTCTGCCTCTTTTTTCAGGATTGCAGTAGCAATTTTTTTCTGGCAGCCCATTGCATCGATAGTGACAAGGCTGCCACTGAGTTCAAGCAGCTTGAGCAGCTCAGGAATGGCCGTAATTTCGTTGGATTTTTCATCAACTTTATACTGACCCAGCGACAGTCCAGCCTCTGTGCACCAAGCGTTAAGCATGTGTATTGCATCTTTGCCTTTATTCCAGGCCGAACCTTTAACAGTCTTGCCATCAAGAGCAACTATCTTGCTATCAGAGAGCTCCAGTCCGGAAAGAACATCCCTAATCCACTGGATGAAGATTTTGCGAAACTCTTCCGGGTCAAGAGTGGCGAAAATACGATTGAATGTAACCGCTACTGGAATACCGCCAGGCAAGGTTAAGTGCTTACGGAGCCAGCCTTCCTTGTGCTCAGCAAACAAGCGAATGCCATTCCAATCATCTGCACCACAGAGAATGGCACAAACTGAGATGAACATAACCTCTGCAAGAATATGTGTTGACTTCTTCGGGTCTCGTTTGTCGGTAAGCGATGTAAACTTGGAAAAAAGGGCTTTGGCAGACATCAGGCAACAGAAAAAGCATGGGATTCTACAGCTTTTGAAATCAATTTTCTGTTCAAATTCTGATCATGTTTTTGCCCTGTATAAAACAGTAGTACAAGCTCTGATCCATAAAAAGGGAGCCTGGGAACGAAGGGATGCCGGAGATTGGGTGGTTTTTTTTCAGCCCATAGCAAAAACCCTGACAGCGTATACTATCAGGGTTTTCTAATAAGTGCCTGGCGATGACCTACTCTCACATGGGGAAACCCCACACTACCATCGGCGATATGTCGTTTCACTGCTGAGTTCGGGATGGGATCAGGTGGTTCCAACATTCTATGGTCGCCAGGCGAAACTTTTGCACATGGACGTGCTTATGCCGTTTTGCCAGGGATGGCAAAAAACGGTAGCGTATCCACACGCTCGGAATCCATTTTATTTAAGCTTTCAATTCTTGCCTTACACTCTACTGTATTGTGTATGGTTACGACCTCCATGGATGGAGGAAGTACTAAGAACGTCTGGAACGTTCGCAGTAAATCGCTTTGGCGTTATATGGTCAAGCCGCACGAGTCATTAGTACTGGTTAGCTCAACGCCTCACAACGCTTACACACCCAGCCTATCAACGTCATAGTCTTTAACGGCTCTTCAGGACTCTCTAGGAGTCAGGGAAGTCTCATCTTGAAGGGGGCTTCCCGCTTAGATGCTTTCAGCGGTTATCCCGTCCGAACATAGCTACCGGGCAATGCGTCTGGCGACACAACCCGAACACCAGTGGTTCGTCCACTCCGGTCCTCTCGTACTAGGAGCAGCTCTCCTCAAACTTCCAACGTCCACGGCAGATAGGGACCGAACTGTCTCACGACGTTCTAAACCCAGCTCGCGTACCACTTTAAATGGCGAACAGCCATACCCTTGGGACCGGCTTCAGCCCCAGGATGTGATGAGCCGACATCGAGGTGCCAAACACCGCCGTCGATGTGAACTCTTGGGCGGTATCAGCCTGTTATCCCCGGAGTACCTTTTATCCGTTGAGCGATGGCCCTTCCATTCAGAACCACCGGATCACTAAGACCTACTTTCGTACCTGCTCGAGATGTACCTCTCGCAGTCAAGCGCGCTTGTGCCTTTACACTAACCGTACGATGTCCGACCGTACTTAGCGCACCTTCGTGCTCCTCCGTTACTCTTTGGGAGGAGACCGCCCCAGTCAAACTACCCACCACACAATGTCCCCGATCCCGATTAGGGACCTGGGTTAGAACCTCAATATTGCCAGGGTGGTATTTCAAGGTTGGCTCCACGCAGACTGGCGTCCACGCTTCAAAGCCTCCCACCTATCCTACACAAGCAACATCAAGATCCACTGTGAAGCTATAGTAAAGGTTCACGGGGTCTTTCCGTCTAGCCGCGGATACACTGCATCTTAACAGCGATTTCAATTTCACTGAGTCTCGGGTGGAGACAGCTTGGCCATCGTTACGCCATTCGTGCAGGTCGGAACTTACCCGACAAGGAATTTCGCTACCTTAGGACCGTTATAGTTACGGCCGCCGTTTACCGGGGCTTCGATCAAGAGCTTCCCTCACCACCAAATTGCTCTCGCACACGTTGCATTAACATCTGACGCATTTTTTTGTTGCGCTTTAGTTTAGCTTCGCGAGCTCTCGCAAACTCTTTGACTTGATATGCTTCATAGTAAGCAATGCGCCATATTCTACCCTTGGTAGAAGCATTCATACCCGAATTATGTTGATCTAATCTTTTTCGAAGATCAGAGCTATAACCCAGATAAAAATCTGTCTCATCGTTTACGTTTTGAATCACATATATGTAGTACATAAGAGCAATTTGGTGGTGAGGTAACCCCATCAATTAACCTTCCGGCACCGGGCAGGCGTCACACCGTATACGTCCACTTTCGTGTTTGCACAGTGCTGTGTTTTTAATAAACAGTCGCAGCCAACTGGTCTCTGCGACCCCCACTAGCTTACGGAGCAAGTCCGATCACCGGCGGGGGCGTACCTTCTCCCGAAGTTACGGTACCATTTTGCCTAGTTCCTTCACCCGAGTTCTCTCAAGCGCCTTGGTATTCTCTACCTGACCACCTGTGTCGGTTTGGGGTACGGTCCCTGTTGACCTGAAGCTTAGAAGTTTTTCCTGGAAGCCTGGCATCGACCACTTCCCGATCTTAAAGATCGGTCGTCATCGGTTCTCGGCCTTGAGGGTCCGGATTTGCCTGAACCCTCGGCCTACGACCTTAAACATGGACAACCATCGCCATGCTGGCCTAGCCTTCTCCGTCACTCCATCGCAGTCAACAGCGGTACGGGAATATTAACCCGTTTCCCATCGATTACGTCTTTCGACCTCACCTTAGGGGCCGACTCACCCTGCGCCGATTAGCGTTGCGCAGGAACCCTTGGTCTTCCGGCGAGGGGGCCTCTCACCCCCTTTATCGTTACTCATGTCAGCATTCGCACTCCTGATACCTCCAGCCTGCCTCCCGGCTTGACCTTCAACGGCTTACAGGAC